>JABAZC010000058.1 GCA_018608625.1 Flavobacteriaceae bacterium
TTTATACAAAAAAGCCTTTCCAAAATGGAAAGGCTTTTTTGTATCTCTAAAATTAATTAATAACAGTTATGCTTAATACGTAACCTAATTGCAATATAGCTTTTATTTCAAAAGTATAAAATAAATTACTCAGATAACCCTTAATTACCAATATAAACTAGGCTATAAATTAGAGGTGATTATTTGAAAAAGATATGAAAGCACCATTGCTTATCTAATATCTATACGAATCTAATCTGTTAATACTCTAAAAATTAAAAGAACATGAAAAAATTGTTTAGTATATTTATAAAAAACTATGACCCATGAAAAAAAATCTAATCGCACTCCTGCTGCTTGTAAATGGACTAACAGCCCAACAATCAATACAACAAGATATCCTAGAAATTGAAGACAAACTCATTGAATGGCGCCGTGATTTTCATCAAAATCCAGAACTATCAAATCGAGAGTTTAAAACGGCTAAAAAAATTGCTAAGCACTTAACAGACATTGGCCTACAAGTAGAAACCAATATTGCTAAAACTGGTGTTGTCGCTATTTTAGAAGGGGATCAGCCAGGAAAAGTAATTGCAATTAGAGCAGACATAGACGGTCTCCCTGTTACTGAACGTAATGACTTAGATTTTAAATCTGAAGTGAAAACAACCTTTTTAAATACAGAAACAGGCGTTATGCATGCCTGTGGTCATGATACACATATCGCTATTTTAATGGCAACAGCAGAAGTCTTGTCAAAACACAAAGACAAAATAAAAGGGAGTATTAAATTTATCTTTCAGCCGGCGGAAGAAGGCCCTCCTCCAGGTGAAGAAGGGGGTGCAAAACTCATGATCAAAGAAGGCGTTCTAGAAAACCCAAAAGTAGATGCAATATTTGGACTACACATCAACTCACAAACTCCCGTAGGGACTATTAAATATAAAACTGGAGGGATTATGGCCTCAGTAGAGCGCTTTGTCATCAATGTAAGAGGAAAGCAAACCCACGGCTCCCAACCCTGGTCGGGAGTAGATCCAATTTTAATTTCGGCAAAGATTATTGATGGGCTTCAAACCATTATTAGTCGTGAAGCTGACCTTACTAATGAGGCGGCTGTGATAACCGTTGGGAAAATCACTTCAGGAACAAGGTTTAATATCATTCCTGAGTCTTCAGAAATGATCGGGACTGTCAGAACCTTAGATCCTAAAATGCGAGAAATGATTGAAAAGCGCATGAAAGATATGGTCGAAGGGATTGCAAAAGCCTATGGAGGAGAAGCTTCAATTATATTTCAAAATAATACTTCAATTACCTATAATGATGAAGAACTGACAGCACGAATACTACCATCACTACAAACGGTCGCCGGAGAAGAAAACGTCATTATTATGAAAGCAACCACTGGGGGTGAAGACTTTTCGTTTTTTCAAGAAAAAGTTCCTGGCGTGTACTTCTTCTTGGGAGGTATGACTGCTGAGAATACCGAATCATTTCCCCACCATACTCCAGATTTTATGATTGACGAAAGTGGACTATTATTAGGAGTTAAAGCGTTTACACAAATCTCAATAGACTATTTAAACCAATAACAGAAGTTAATACTAAAGTAGTTTTTTCACAAAATGGAAAGGCTTTTTAGTAAAATAATTGTTAGCTTCGCTTTAGTTAACCACTAACTTTTTTGATGTTACATGAGTACCTTGCGTCATGTTTACAAAATACATTCCAGGATGTAAACTAGAAATATTAAGCTGTGATTGTACACGATCAGAACGCAATACCTGTTTGCCTAACATATCATAAATAGCGACTTCTAAAACAGCATTTGATACTGAGTAAAAGCTAACAAAGTCATTCGCTGGATTCGGATACATTTTTACAGAACTCAAAGTAAAGTCGTCAAGTCCCGCTGTTTGATTTCCAAATGAAATCTGATCAAAATAAGTAATATGGTCTTGAAAACGTGAATCATCAAAATCAGGAATAACTACAAGTCTATCAAATGTACTTCCAATTTCTGAGCTAAAATCAAATGTTAGCAGCTCCCAGTCTCCATTAGTAAGTGTATTTGGGATTTTGATTTCTTTATAAATTCCTGGGCCTTCAAATTTTAAACCAACATCTGATACTTTAGATTTACGAACCATGATCGTTACCATGCTATTGGCCGCTGTAAATGTAAAAGAACCAATGTTATCTGTAAAAGTAAGCGCCCAAGGGTCTCCAGCAGTTGTTGAGGTAAACTTAGCTACCGATGTAGAGGAATTAGCACCTCCCATATTTGGGTTCGCAACTATTTCAAGAACGGGATCTGAAAAGTTATTATCGGTTGTCCAAACCCAATTAGCTCCAAATCCAGTAGACTCAAAATCAATATCTTCTAGGTTATAATCTTCTAATGTATCATTTAGGTTAAATGATATCTGGTCAAAAAATATGGTTTTATCATCTGCACGTTCGATAAAATCAGGAATAATAACCATGCGATCATATGTATTACCAATAGATGTTCCAAAATTAAATGTAAGTTCTTCCCAATCTCCATTAGTCACAGAGTTAGCGACTTCTACAATGGTAGAAAATGCAGGATTTGCAGAATCTTCAAATTTCAAGGCAACAACACTGGCCACTGTTTTTATAACCATTATTTTAACGAGACTATTGCTGTCACTAAAAGTAAAAGGCCCCATATCATCCGTATAAGTAAGTGCATAAGACTCTCCGTTAGCAGTTGCTATAAATTTTGCAGCGGTAGCTGTTGGATTAGCTCCTGTTGAGTTAGGATTAGCTACAAACTCTAAAGGTGGATTAGATCCATTTTGATCGACTACCCAATTCCAATCAGTCCCAATGCCTGCAGCTTCAAAATCCACAGAATCTTGTGAGAAACCGGAAAAACTGATAACAGTTATTAATATTAAAGTAATTTTTTTCATATGAAATTAAATTAATGTTTTACTCTACAAAATTATAAAAATTAAGAGCCTAATAAAAGTTAAATCACACAACAAAAACCAAACAATAACGATTAAAATGAGAAAAATCTATTAAATTGATAAATTTATAAAGATAATATTGAAAAATTCGTATTGGAAAACGATATCTATGAAAATCAGAACTAACCTAACAGAAAGATTGTAGTGCTCATGTATAGGCATTTGGCAACTCTGTAACGCTTCTTTAAAAATAAAAAAACAGCTAAACTGAGTATTGAGACTTAATTTTATAAATTTACAAATAACCTTTAAAACAAATCTAAAATGAGTAAATCCTATTATGACCCTTCTGATCTGAGAAAATTTGGAAATATTACTGAGTGGAACGAAGAACTCGGGGGGAAGTTTTTTGATTATTACGGAAAAGTATTTGAAGAGGGAGCCTTAACGGCACGTGAAAAATCGCTAATTGCCCTTGCCGTATCCCATGTCGTGAAGTGCCCATACTGTATTGACGCCTATACTCAGGATGGTTTGCAACGCGGAATCACAAAAGAAGAAATGATGGAAGCAGTCCATGCAGGCGCAGCGATTGAAAGTGGGGCAACCCTAGTTCACAGTGTGCAAATGATGAATAAATATGAAAAATTATCCATGTAACCAATGCTACTAAAATCTCTGAAGAAACGCGAAAACGAACTTGCTAATACCAAAAGGCAATTAGAACTACTTTCAAAAGGTGTTTTTGAAACTGGTGAACTCCCAAAGTTTAGCGCTCAGCTGGAGACTCTAAAGCAGTTCCCCTTAAAACCAAAAACATTAGAAATTCTACAAATCAACGTTGGATACATGTGTAACCAGGTTTGCGCGCACTGTCATGTAGATGCAGGCCCCGACCGAAAGGAAATCATGACCCGTGAAACAATGCAACAATGTTTAGATGTCATAAAAAAAACAGGTGCTCACACTCTAGACCTAACAGGTGGGGCTCCAGAAATGAATCCCGACTTTAGATGGTTTGTCGAAGAAGCTACAAAAATTGGAGTAAAAGACTTTATAGTTAGATCTAATTTGACCATTATTACCGCTAATAAAAAATACTACGATTTACCAGAATTTTTTAAGAAACATCAAATTCATGTGATTTCCTCAATGCCGCACTGGACAAAAGGAAAAACAGACAAGCAACGGGGCGATGGAGTATTTAAAGCTTCTATAAAAGCGCTAACAATGCTAAACGCTGTTGGCTATGGAATGCCTGGGTCTGGGCTGAAACTTGACCTAGTTTATAATCCCTCAGGTGCATTTTTACCGGGTGATCAAGGTGCTTTAGAATCTGATTTTAAAAAAGCGCTCTTATCAGACTTTAACATTCAATTTCACCAGTTATTTTCAATTACAAACTTACCGATAAGCCGTTTTTTGGACTACCTTATAGCTTCTGACAATTACGAGGATTACATGTACAGCCTGGTAGAAGCATTTAATCCTGCAGCAGTAGAGAATGTAATGTGTACAAACACCCTATCTGTGAGTTGGGATGGATGGTTGTATGATTGTGATTTTAATCAAATGTTGGGATTAAAAGTAAATAGCTCTGTGCAACACATCACCAACTTTAATAAAGAAGCTTTAGAAAATCGAATAATTTGTATCTCGCAACATTGCTATGGCTGTACCGCAGGTGCAGGAAGTAGTTGTCAAGGAACGGTCACATAAACAAATGAAAAAAACAATTATTATATGGATTTCTATGCTGACTACTAGCGTATTCTCTCAAACTACTATTGAAGGGGTCTTGAACAAATACAATGACAAATCGGTTCCTTATATACAAGTGGAGACCCTGAAAAAGAATGCAAAGCAAGCGTTATTTTTGGATACTAGAGAATCAAAAGAGTTTGAGGTAAGCCATTTAAAAAATGCTCAACACATCGGGTTTAAAAAAGTTAATTCTTCAAGACTGGATAAACTTATGGCTGATTTATTAGGAAACAAAGGCCGGCTAATTGTTGTCTATTGCTCGATTGGGGTTCGATCTGAGGTTATAGGTAAAAAACTAATTAGTCACGGTTTTACAAATGTATACAACCTGTATGGAGGGCTTTTTGAATGGGTGAATAAAGGCGGAGAAGTCTTTCGCCAAGGAAGCCCAACCCAAAAAGTACATGCGTATTCAAAAAAATGGAGCCGCTACTTAACAAAAGGAATTAAAGTCTATGAATAAAAACCTGATCATTGTTTTTGTTAGAACTCCCGAACTCGGAAAAGTAAAAACACGGCTTGCCAAATCTATTGGAGATGTGTCTGCATTAACTATTTATAAACTTCTATTAAAGCACACCGCAACTGTGCTGCACGATTTGAGTTTTGATAAGGTCGTTTATTACTCCGAAAAGGTGGAAGAGAATGATTTTTGGGAAGCGAGACTATTTGAAAAAAAACTTCAAAAAGGAGCAGATTTAGGCGAGCGAATGCAGCATGCTTTTGAAACGGCGTTTGAGCAAGGCTATCAAAAGGTTTTAATTATTGGAAGCGATTTATTTGACCTTAAATCAATACATATAACGACCGCCTTTGAAGCTCTAGAAAACCATGATCTTACCATAGGCCCCTCTTTGGATGGCGGCTATTATTTACTAGGAATGAAAGAACTTTACCCGGCTGTATTTAAAAATAAAAAATGGGGAACAGATTCAATATTAGGAAATACTTTAAAAGATTTACAACAACAAAACGTTAAACTTTTGGAAGCCTTGAACGACATTGATACATTTGAAGATTTACAACAACAACCCGAATTATTAAAAAAGATATAAGACTATGATGCACCTAATTGAAGAAACGACCGATTATCTAAGAGAAAAAGGATTTGACAAACCCGAAATAGGAATCATTCTTGGCACCGGATTAGGCCAGCTTATTGACCATATCGAGGTTATTAAGGACGTGAGCTATAATCACATTCCAAATTTCCCTACTGCCACTGTTGAATTTCATAAAGGCAAACTCGTTTATGGAATCTTAGAAGGAAAAAAAGTCATCGTCATGCAAGGACGTTTTCATATCTATGAAGGTTACTCGCTACAAGATGTTACCTATCCCGTACGTATTATGAATGAGTTGGGTATTTCTACTTTGCTTGTTTCCAATGCTTCAGGGGCCCTAAATCTTGATTACAAAAAAGGAGAATTAATGTTAATTGATGACCACATAAACCTGCAAGGAGGGTCGCCTTTGGCTTTTAAAGGGGTTGAGCTTTTAGGGGAACGCTTTGTAGACATGAGCGCACCCTATAATCAAAAAATAAATGCTCTATTTGAAACCATCGCCTCCAATCACCACATTAAACTTCACAAGGGGGTTTATGTTAGTGTGGTAGGGCCTCAATTAGAAACACGGGCAGAATATAAAATGTTAAAACAAATGGGCGCTGATGCCGTTGGAATGAGCACTGTACCAGAAATAATTGTCGCCAACCATCTTAAGTTAAAAGTAGCAGCCGTCTCAGTTCTAACCGACGAATGTGACCCTGATAACCTGAAACCAGTCGACATCTCCGAAATTATAGAAATCGCCTCAAAAGCAGAACCGAAAATGATTACATTGTTTAAAGAACTAATAAAAACTCTATAAATGAGCTACCTAGATATAACCCACGACGTTTATAAAGAAGCCGCACTAAGTCCAGATATTGGACTGTGCTGCACAACCAACCCTATATGGGAACTCCCAGGGTTAAAAATCCCAAAAATCATGCAAGAAATGAATTATGGTTGCGGAAGCACTGTGCATGCAAGAGACCTAACTAATAACCCTAAAATCTTATATGTAGGCGTTGGAGGCGGAATGGAGTTACTACAGTTCGCCTATTTTAGTCGTCAAAAAAACGGCGTTATTGGAGTAGATGTAGTGGATGAAATGCTGGAAGCCTCAAAGAAAAATTTCATAAAAGCGGAACAACAAAATCCTTGGTTTGACAAAAAATTTGTGAGCTTAAAAAAGGGAGATGCCCTTAATTTGCCCGTAAAAGATAACAGTATTGATGTGGCAGCACAAAATTGCTTGTTTAATATTTTTAAAGTAGAGGAACTCAAAAAAGCAATTTCAGAAATGTATCGCGTTCTTAAACCTCATGGGAAATTAGTAATGAGTGACCCCACTTGTGAACAACCTATGAATCAATCTTTGAGAGAAGATGAACGACTTCGCGCTCTATGCTTGAGCGGTAGCATACCTATAGCTGACTACGTGAAAATGCTAACCGATGCTGGGTTTGGGACAATTGAAATTAGAGCTCGAAAGCCCTATCGAATTTTGGATTCGCTGCACTACAATACAAAAGAATTGATCTATATTGAATCTATAGAAGTAGCTGCAATTAAAGATCCCATGCCTGCTGACGGACCTTGTGTTTTTACAGGAAAGGCTGCCATTTTTCATGGTAAAGAGGACTATCTTGATGACAAAGCGGGACATGTCTTATTAAAAAACCAACCATTGGCTATTTGTGATAAAACAGCTACCGCCTTATCAAATTTAAATCAAAATGATATTTATATCAGCGAATCCACATTCCATTATGATGGTGGGGGCTGCTGTTAAATCCTGAAAAATGATCCGTATTTTAATCCTAAGCTTACTCGTTAATTTCTGGGCTGCAAATGCACAGCCTGCAGATCACAGACAATGGACTGATGTTCTTCAGGAATATGTTTTAGAAAATGGAGCAGTAGACTATAAAGGCTTGCAAAATAATAAATCTGGTCTTGAAAGCTATCTAAAGTTATTGAGTGCGAATGCGCCTAACGATGAATGGAGCATCGATGCAAAAAAAGCATATTGGATCAATGCCTATAATGCCTTTACCATTCAGCTTATTCTTAAAAATTACCCCCTAAAAAGCATCAAGGATTTGAAACGGCCATGGGGGCTATCTTTTATTAAAATTGATGGAGGAAAAATTGCACTCAACACAATTGAACATGAAATACTAAGACCTATGGGGGACCCAAGAATCCACTTTGCAATTGTGTGTGCATCGAAGTCCTGTCCAAAACTTTTAAATTATGCGTACGAATCAGAAACTTTAGATCAACAGCTAGAACATGTTACAAAAATGTTTATTAATGACCCCTCAAGAAATAGTATAAGTCAGTCCACCGCCAAAATATCTAAGATTTTTAAATGGTATAAGACTGATTTTCCAAAAAGTGAGGCGTTTATTGCCTTTTTAAACAACTACAGTACCATCAAAATATTAGCAAAAGCAGAGATCGATTATTTTAACTATAGCTGGAAACTTAATGAATAGTATTTCTGTGGTAGTACCGGTTTACAACGAGGCTAAAAGCCTTCATTCATTTTTGGTGTATTTACAAAAAATAAATTCAAACAACATCATGGAGTTTTTGGTGGTTGATGGCGGAAGTACTGATGGGACTCAAGCAATTGTCTTGGCGTTTTCAAAAAAGCACTTAAAATTTAAAAAAATCGATAGTGCGAAAGGACGCGCTGTTCAAATGAATGTTGGCGCCTCTAAATCTATAGGACGTATACTCTATTTTTTGCATGCCGACTCCTTACCTCCTAAAGGATTTGACAATCACATCCTTGAAGCCGTAGGCAATAACTACAAATCGGGCTGCTTTAGGATGAAATTTGACAGCTCACATTGGGGACTGAAAATTGCAGGATGGCTTACGCAGTTTAACTGGAAGTCTTGCCGTGGAGGTGACCAGAGTTTGTTTGTAGAAAAAGATCTATTTTATCAGATAGGAGGTTACAATGAAGCCTTTTCAGTATACGAAGATAATGACCTAATTTACAAACTATATACGCACTCAAACTTTAAAGTCATTAAACAATGGATAACGACATCAGCAAGACGTTACAACTCAAATGGCGTTTGGAAATTACAGCTTCATTTTGGTGTGATTCATTTTAAAAAATATTTCGGAGCTACCCCAAAAAACTTAGAAAGTTATTATTTAAAACATATTAAGTAACTTTGATTAATCTTAAATTTTAAAAAATGTCTAAAGACAAACCCCCTAGTCTTATAAAGTGGAGTCTTAAATACTCCCTAAGCGCTGCAGCAGCTGGAATAATTTGTTGTGTTGCACCAGCAATCTTATTCATGTTCGGACTTATGGGTGGTGTATATGCCATATCATTTGCTGACTTCTTTTACAATGATGACGGAAGCGAAGGGACAGGCTCATTATTACTCAAAGGCATCGCTGTAGCTATTGGATTATATGGCGTTTATTCCTTTAAAAAAAAACAAAATCAATGTTCAATTAACCCTCAAAGAAAATGGAAAAATCTGATAATTCTAGTGATTACCATTACTGTAATAAGTATTAGCGTATTTCTGAGTTTAGAAAAATGGTCTGCATGGTATTTTGACGCTCATATTGTACCTGCTCAACAAATAGAACTGAAAAAATAGACTGATTGGCTCCAATTATTAAAGTAATTATTCCCGCTTATAATGAAGCTGAATCTATAGGTAAAGTCATCAAACAAATTCCTGGATATGTTAATGAAATTATTGTGGTTAATAATAATTCTACTGATGACACTGCAAAAAACGCAAAACAATCAGGCGCGATCGTACTAACAGAACTTAATAGCGGCTATGGCAACGCATGCCTAAAGGGTATTAACTACATTAAACAACAAGTAAAAAAGCCAGATATCATAGTATTTTTAGATGGAGACTTTAGCGACTATCCAGAAGAGCTTACAAAAATTATAGCCCCTATAATTGAAAGAGATGTGGATTTTGTGCTGGGTGCCCGCGTCAAAAATTTGCGAGAAAAAGGGGCAATGCAACCACAGCAAATTTTCGGGAATTGGCTGGCGACTTTTTTAATGAGATTATTTTATAAATCAAAGTTTACGGACCTTGGCCCTTTTAGAGCAATTAAATATGAGACACTACAATCATTAAAAATGCAAGACCCTACATATGGTTGGACAGTTGAAATGCAGCTCAAAATATTGAAACAAAAACATATATACAGAGAAATCCCCGTCAAATATCGTAATAGAATTGGAGTTTCTAAGGTGTCTGGTACGCTTAAAGGTAGTATATTTGCTGGAATTAAGATATTAACCTGGATAGTAAAATATAGCTTTAAGTAATGCTTTTAGAAATTATAATAATTCTAATTTATTCCATTGCACTCATACTCATTTTCCTGTATGCTCTTGCACAATTAAATTTACTTTTCAATTACTTAAATTCACAAAAGAACATTGAAAAATGCCCTGAATTTGATTTTTCTAAATCAGACGAAATCCCTTTTGTAACCATACAGCTTCCTGTCTTTAACGAGATTTATGTCATGGAAAGGTTGTTGAAAAATATCGTTTTAATAGATTATCCTAAAGAGAAATTAGAAATCCAAGTTCTTGACGATTCAAACGATGAATCTTTAGAATCAACTGCGATTTTAATTAAAATGTTACAGAAACAAGGATTTGATATTCAACACATACTAAGAAAAAACCGTGAGGGATTTAAAGCAGGAGCTCTAAAAGAAGGGCTTGTAATCGCTAAGGGTGAATACATTGCAATCTTTGATGCTGACTTTTTACCTAAAACTGACTGGCTAAAACGTACAATTCCGTTTTTCAAGGACGAGGAAATTGGTGTGGTTCAAACTCGATGGGGGCATATTAATCGCAACTACTCAATCCTTACAAAAATACAAGCCTTTGCATTGGATGCACATTTTACTCTTGAACAAGTTGGACGAAATTCAAAAGGGCACTTTATTAATTTTAATGGAACTGCAGGCGTTTGGCGTAAGGCATGTATTATTGATGCCGGAAACTGGGAGGGTGATACCCTTACCGAAGATCTTGATTTGAGCTATAGAGCTCAACTGAAGGATTGGAAGTTTAAGTACTTAGAACGAGTTGAAACACCCGCTGAACTTCCTGTAGCTATTAGTGCAGCTAGGTCTCAACAATTTAGATGGAATAAAGGAGGTGCTGAAAACTTTCAAAAAATGATGTGGCGTGTTTTGAAAAGTAAGAACATTTCTTTAAAAACAAAAATACATAGTATACTGCACTTACTAAACAGTACTATGTTTTTAAATGTGTTAATTGTCGGAATACTAAGCATACCTATGTTGTATATCAAAAACGAATATGAACATTTAAAAATGTACTTTTACGTCATGAGTTTCTTTGTCATAAGTACTCTTATATTTTTTATATGTTACTGGTTCATGTACAAGAAATCAAACGGCTCAGGTCTAAAAAGTTTTATTAAATATCTGGGGTTGTTTTTTACCTTTTTCTCAATTGCCATGGGGTTTTCACTGCACAACTCTATTGCTGTTTTAGAAGGACATTTTGGAAAGCGAAGTGACTTTGTTCGCACTCCAAAATTCAATATTAACACACTGTCAGATAGCTGGAAGAAAAACAAATATTTGAAGAAAAATATTTCAGTAAATGTCATATTTGAAGGCCTCCTAATGCTCTACTTTGCTTTTGGAATGTACAGCGCTTTTATCGTTGGAGACCAAGGAGGAGACTTTGGCTTATTCCCTTTCCATTTAATGTTATTTCTAGGGTTTGGATTTGTTTTCTTTAAGTCACTTTCATCTAAAATCTAACACTTACACTGACTTGTGGAATTCAATAGGTCAATTTTAAATTCAAAAAATACCGCTGCGGTTATTGGTGGCTTAAGTGTGATATTGTATTTCATATGGGGCTATGACTTAGCGCGTTTTGAATACAGTAAACTACTACTAGTATATTCCGTACTTTTTGGTGGATACTATTTTGTTTTAAAACATTCAAATGTCCATGATAATTGGCTAACCGCTTTTGCCGTTTTATACCGCCTACTCTTTATATTCACACTCCCTAATCTATCTCAGGACTTCTATCGGTTTATATGGGATGGACAGCTTATTTTAGAAGGGCTAAACCCATATTTGTATACCCCTAATGAATTGTTAGGGTCATTGCCTGAGCTGTTTCCTGAAATGAATACACTTCATCAAGGCATGGGCTCCTTAAGTGCCAAACATTTCTCCAACTATCCTCCAATACACCAGATACCCTTTATTATCGCTTCACTTATTTCTAAACAGAGTATTTTAGGATCTGTTGTGGTACTACGTGTTATTTTAATTATTGCTGACTTAGGAATTCTTGTTTACGGAAAAAAACTACTTAAGAAACTTAAGCTACCGACGCGTTCTATTTATTGGTTTATCTTAAATCCATTAGTAATTATTGAACTGACTGGAAACCTTCACTTTGAAGGGCTCATGCTGTGTTTTTTTATCATAGCTCTCTATTTTATTCACTCCAACAAATGGCATACAGCCGCCATTGCAATGGCTTTATCAATTGGTGTAAAGCTTGTACCTGTTTTGAGTCTACCTCTTTTTCTAAATAAATTAGGCTGGAAAAAAAGCATTAGGTTTTATATTATTACCTGCGGCGTTTTTATAATCCTTTTTCTGCCTTTTTTTAGTTTTGAATTCTTTGAAAACTACAGTGCTACTATTGGACTCTGGTTTTCAAATTTTGAATTCAATGCGAGTATTTACTACTTTTTAAAATGGGCCTTAGCTGGAATAAAGAACCTAAATCTGATAAACAGTATGGGGGCTGTCGTAACCTGTGTTTTCGTAATTCAAACGAGCTATCAACTGCTTCAGAAAAAGAAGGAAACCAAAGCGCTTTTACTAATGATTTTTTGGGTCTTAAGTGGCTATTATTTTATTTCAACTACTGTACATCCCTGGTACATCACTAACTTATTACTACTCTCCATATTCACAAACTATAGGTTTATAATATTATGGAGTTATACCCTGATCTTTAGCTACTTTGCTTATGGTGAGTTTAACGTTAAAGAATCTAGCCTATGGCTGAGTCTGGAGTATATACCTGTTTTTGTAATGCTTATGTGGGAAATTTATTCTAAGAAAAAATTAAAGCATCATTAAATTACTAACTTCTTGATCTGAAAGGTGTTTCCAATGCCCTCTTGGAAGGTCTTTTTTTGAAAGTGGCCCAATAGTTACACAATCCATTTTAACAATTTCATAATTAAAGTGATCAAAAATTTTACGTAAGATTGTATTACCGGTATTTTTGATTTGAAGTCCGATTTCATTTTTTGGAGCCCCGTCAATAAAACTAATAGCTTCAACTGAAACTAATTTTCCTTCATACTTAAAACCTTCTTGAATGCTTTTTAAATGCTCAAATTTAAGAGGCTTGTCCAATTCCATATGAAACAAACGAACGACACCATGTTTAGAATTGGTAAATTTAGCATGCATTTGCTCATCATTAGTAAATAAAATCAATCCTAAAGAGTTTCTTCCTAGACGTCCAATAGGTCTAATTTTGGCAGTAGTTGAGTTTGCCACTAAGTCCATAACCGTTCGTCCTTTACCTTCACTCGTTGTGGTGGCGAACCCCTTCGGCTTGTTGAGTAAAACATAGACTTTTTTCTCTGGGTTAATTCGAGCTCCATCAAAACGAACCTCGTCATCTAAAAGAACTTTATAACCCATCTCGGTTACCACTTTCCCATTAACCATAACACTTCCAATACTGATGTGCATATCTGCCTCACGGCGTGAACACATTCCAGAGTTGGCAATATATTTATTTAAACGAATCTCATCTGTGTTTGAAGAAGCTTTCGACTTAGGTTTAGAGGGAGTTGGTCTTTTCTTTGAATACGAAGTTTCTGGCGCCTTTAACTTTGAGGGCTTGGATTTTCCAACACGTTTGTCTGAATGGTTATTCGCTTTTGACATGATTAATTTTTTGCAAATGTAACGCATTCAAAAGCAATGCGTATTGTTTTCTGTTTATAATATTTTAGATAAAATAAGGCTTGGATTTAGTAACACTATGCTAAAAACACCTAACAAGACAAGTAACTTTAGTAGAATATGAATCCGTGAATATTGCTGACGACTTTGAGCCTTTGGTAGCAGTAATAATACGACAAAAAGCAAACTGATACTTGTGTAAAAGAAATAATCCATTCGTTCTAAAGCATATGATTTTAATAGAAAAATAGTTACAGAAACATTACAAACAACCAGAACTATAATCATGAGTTTTGCATACTTTTCTCCATATACGACTGGAATTGTTTTATAATTTTGCAATAAATCTCCTTTTAAGTTCTGTAGGTCTTTTATTAATTCTCGCATAGATAAAACAAGAAAAAGGTAGAAGCCAAATACAAATATTAGACTACTGAAGTTTTTGTAATATAAAAAAATAGCGAAAAATGGGGTGATCGTTAAGATCGCTGATGTTAAATTCCCTACCACTGGTCTTTTTTTTATTTTGTGAGAATAAAACCAGATGGCAAATATGTATACTGAAAAGAACAGTACGGCACGGAAAGACACGTAACTAGCGGCAATTATGACCGAAATATTTAATATAAAATAGAGGATCAACTTAGTGTTTTGACTCACCATTTTCTCAACGCTAACTTGTTGGGGCCGATTGATACTGTCTTTTTCACTGTCATAAAAATTATTTATGATATAGCCAGATGCAATGGCCGCTACAGACGCTAGTATTAATGCAAAAAGAGTACGGTCCAATAAAACTTCTGAAAGAGATTGATTGGGTGCCATTATAAAAATAGCCGTGATGTACTGTGCAACGACTATCATAGCAAGGTTGAAGCCCCTCACGACGACAAACATACTAAAAAGCTTTAGTATTAGTTGTTTTTGGGCTTTCGTAAACATAATGAGAGTTTAGAAATTATAAACGACTTCTAGCTTATAATCTGCTAGGGACTTTTGTGCTGTTTCAAGATCTTCCGTAAACCCTAAAATATAACCGCCACCGCCAGAGCCACAAAGCTTGAGGTAATAGTCATTTGTATCTATACCTTTTTTCCATATGGAATGGAATTGCTTTGGTATCATGGGCTTAAAATGGTTCAAAACTACCTTAGAGAGTTGTTTTGTGTTTGAGAAAAGTGATTTTACATCTCCTTTCAAGAAATCCTCAACACACGCATCAGTATGTTTAATGAATTGATTTTTCAGCATCGACCTAAATCCTTCTTGCTTCATCTTTTCCATGAAAATACCCACCATTGGAGCCGTTTCTCCTATGATGCCACTATCTAATAAAAACACAGCACCTTTCCCATTAGTGTTTTGAGATGGGATCCCTGTCGCTTCTATATTGTCTTGTGAGTTTATAAGGATCGGAATACTTAGGTAACTATTTAATGGATCTAATCCAGATGACTTCCCGTGAAAGAAAGATTCCATTTCAGAGAAAACAGCTTTAAGTTTAAGTAACTTTTCGCGTGTTAAATTTTCTAGTACTGTGATTTTATCGTTGGCGTATTTATCATAAATAGCCGCAACAAGTGCTCCACTACTTCCAACTCCGTAACCTTGGGGGATAGAGGAATCAAAATACATTCCTTCATTGACATCCTTCTGTAATTGGTCTGAATTAAAAGTTACTAATGATGCATCTAATGTCGCCAAATATTGAATAAACTTCTTTAGGTTTAGGTTGGATTCTATTGCAGAATGATTTGGGTCTTGATCCGTTTTTAAAGCACCCTTATAAAAACTGTATGGGATTGAAAGTCCTTTAGAGTCTTTTATGATTCCATACTCTCCAAAGAGTAGAATTTTAGAATAAAAAAGAGGTCCTTTCATTGGTGTGAATTAATATTGATACGTTTATTATAAACCTGAGTTCAAAGATACATTAAATTTTTATTGATTGTGCACCCTCCCCTAAGATGTCTTCAATAAATTGATCGTTTTGACAGTGCATAACCAAGCTTGTTTTGATAAATTCTCGGATTTCATTTGCTTCATTTTCTGGAAACAAAACATGTACATTGGCTCCTGCATCTAAAGTAAAACAAATACAAAGGCCTGTTTTTATCCTAAATGTCCATATTTTATTAATAATTTCTAAAGTATTTGGTTTCATCAAAATAAAATAAGGATCACTACTCATCATCATTGAATGAAGGGTGAGAGCCTCTCTTTCCACTATGTTAATAAATGCAGTTAAATCACCTGTTTTTAAAACTTCAATAAGCGCGTCCATGTTGGTGTGTGCTTGTGCAAAACGTTGTTCAGAAAAGGGATGCCCATGCATCAAATCATGACCAACTGTGCTACTAACTTGCTTTTCGCCTTTATCAACTAAAAGAATTGTATCGCAAAAGTTGCTAAAGTTTGGGTGGACTTCATAGGGGTACTTAATCCCAACCAAATCCGAGCTACCAATAATATTAGCATGTGTTCCCCACACAATAAGAGGTCCTTCAATACTTCTACAGGCGCTTCCAGACCCCAGTCGTGCTAGAAAAGAGGCTTTTCTATTAAAAAATGTCTTCGTCGTTTCTTGGTTTAAGCTTTGTTCTAACTGGACTAAGCACAACGCCAAAGCACTCATGCCAGATGCTGAAGAAGCTATTCCAGAACTATGCGGAAATGTGTTTGAAGTCTCAATCGTAAAATGATACGCACTTAAAAAAGGTAAATAAACTTCAATTCGTTGAAAAAACTGTTTTATTTTGGGCTTAAACTCCTTTTGAATAACTCCTTCTAAATAAACCTCAAAAGAAAAACCTTTAGTTGTCTTTTTCTTAAACTTAATCGTTGTGAGCGTTTTGCAATTATTTAGTGTAAAACTAATTGAAGGGTTGGCAGGGATTTGGTGGGCCTTTTTCCCCCAATACTTCACCAAAGCAATATTACTAGGAGAACTGTAAGCAACGGAGCCGCTGTCTAAAAGAGATTTGTAAGGCTTTGGAATAAATTCAGATACTATCATAAAATTGGCATGAAAAACAAAGATACTAACTTCCCTTTATTTATTTGTTATTTTGACAGCTGTTGTGCGGCAATAAAAGCACTGGTCCAAGCATTTTGAAAGTTAAAGCCTCCAGTAACGGCATCTATATTGAGGACTTCGCCAGCAAAAAATAAATTCTTATAATGCTTACTTTCAAAATTCTTAAAGTTAACTCCTCTAAGCTCAACCCCGCCCGCTGTTACAAACTCCTCTTTGAATGTGCTTTTTCCGTCAACGTTAAAAACGGCTTGCGTTAATTGACATGCAAGCGCTTGGATTTTATCTTTATTCACATCTGCCCATCGAAGATCCGCTTGAATTTCAGAGGCTAACACCAACTGTTCCCATAACCTTTTGGGTAATTTAAATTGAGTCGATTTTAAGATTGTTTTTTTAGGTGATTCTTTTTTTGTTTCCAACAGTTGCGCTACACAGTCCAACAGTGTTTTCTTGACGAAATTAACTTGAATTTGAAATTTATATTTTTTTTCAGCTAATTCTATAGCGCCATAAGCCGACAGTTTAAGAATTGATGGAGCACTTAAGCCCGCATGTGTGACTAATAAAGGACCTTCAGATTCCAAATGACTACCCACAACAGAAATATGGACATCATTTGCGACCAGTCCAGGAATTGTTTTAAGGCGCTGATCTTTGATGTTAAATGTAAATAATGATGGTACTGGAGAAACCACCTCATGCCCCAAAGTCTCTAATAGCTTCCAAACCTTAGGGTTACTTCCAGTAGCAACTAAGAGTTTAGCTGCTGTAAAAACCCCTTTGGTTGTTTCTAACTTCCAATAATCATTTTCATAGTTAAGGCCTTGAACCGAATGGTTTAATAAAACCTTTATTTTATATTTTTTCACCTCTTCTAAAAAACAATCTATAATTGTTTGAGATGAGTTTGACTCTGGAAAAACTCGGCCATCCTCTTCGATTTTCAAGCGCACATCCCTCTCTTCAAACCAAGCCATTGTATCGCCTGTCATATAGGTGTGAAATGGACCCCGTAATTCTTTTTCTCCTCTTGGATAATTTAGAACCAGTTCTTGTGGACTAAATTCTGCATGGGTCACATTGCAACGACCACCACCCGAGATTTTAACCTTCGACAACACGTTGGACCCACGTTCTAAAATAGCTATTTTAAGATTTGGATTTAGAATAGCTGTATTGATCGCTGCAAAAAAACCTGCTGCACCTCCACCTACAATTAAAACGTCGTATTTATTCACTTGATAAAAGTATAAAAAAAAAGCCTCTCATTTTGAGAAGCTTCATTTTTGTTTAGTGCGGGCGGGGAGACTCGAACTCCCACACCTCGCGGCACTAGATCCTAAGTCTAGCGTGTCTACCAATTCCACCACGCCCGCTAAACATTCTTTTAATAGGGACGCAAATATAAACAATAGTTTATAAATACAAATAGTACTTACAGAAATTTATTTGGCAGTATTTTTGTAAATTTACACTCACAAATTTTCAAATCATGAATTCACTTAACCCTTACCTAGATACTAATAAAGACCGTTTCATCAATGAGCTATTCGAACTGCTAAAAATTCCTTCTGTTAGCGCCGACTCGGCCTATAGTAAAGATGTTTTTAAGGCCGCCGATTTCGTTGCTTCTAGCTTAAAAACTGCCGGCTGTGATTCGGTAGAGATTTGTCAAACTAAAGGGTTTCCTATTGTTTATGGCGAGAAATTAATCGACCCAAGCCTCCCAACTATTTTAGTTTATGGTCATTACGATGTACAACCCGCAGATCCGATTGATCTTTGGGATGCTCCAGCGTTTGAGCCAATTATTAAAAAAACCGATTTACACCCTGAAGGTGCCATTTTTGCTCGAGGCGCTTGTGATGATAAAGGACAAATGTATATGCATGTCAAAGCACTAGAGTTTATGACCTCTACAGGCCAGCTGCCATGTAATGTTAAGTTTATGATTGAAGGTGAAGAAGAAGTGGGTAGTGATAACTTGGCTGATTTTGTAAAAAACAATACTACAAAACTAAAAAATGATGTCATCCTAATTTCTGATACAGGCATGATAGCAAAAGACACACCTTCAATTACCACAGGTCTAAGAGGTTTGAGTTATGTAGAAGTAGAGGTGACTGGACCAAATAGAGACTTGCATTCAGGTATTTATGGGGGAGCCGTAGCGAACCCAATTAATGTTTTAGCAAAAATGATTGCATCACTTCATGATGAAAATAACCACATAACGATTCCCGGGTTTTATGATAAGGTTGAAGACTTATCATATCAGGAGCGTGAAGAAATGGCTAAAGCTCCCTTTTTAATAGAAGCATATAAAGACGCTTTAAAAATTAATGCGGTCTACGGAGAAAAAGGATACACTACAAACGAACGAAATTCAATTCGTCCAACCTTGGATGTTAATGGGATCTGGGGTGGCTATATAGGCGAAGGAGCCAAAACGGTTATTGCGAGTAAGGCCTATGCTAAAATTTCCATGCGTTTAGTACCTAACCAGGACTGTCATGAGATCACTTCCCTTTTTAAAAGTCATTTTGAAAGCATTGCCCCTGAAGGCGTGACGATCAAAGTAACGCCACATCATGGCGGACAAGGTTATGTAACGCCCATAGACAATATTGGATACAAAGCCGCTTCAATGGCCTACAAAGATACATTTGGAAAATCGCCAATTCCTCAAAGAGGCGGTGGAAGTATACCTATTGTGGCTTTATTTGAAAAAGAATTAAAAAGCAAGACCATTTTAATGGGTTTCGGTCTGGATAGTGATGCGATTCACTCCCCTAACGAACATTTTGGTCTTTTTAATTATTTTAAGGGGATAGAGACGATTCCACTATTTTATAAATACTTCACAGAACTTCAATCTAAAATATAATGCAACACCTGATTTAAATAAAACAAAAGCGTTCTATTTATCAATTACAATTTGCTGTGAAAAAATGTTTTGACCTTGAGTTAGCTGTATTAAATAGATCCCATTTGAAAACTTGCTAATATCAAGTTTAGTAAGCTTTTTAGAAATCGGTTTTTCAATTAGATTTTTACCTTCAATTGAAAATAAATATACGGTCAAATCCTTCGTGAATGGGTATTCAATATTTAATATTGACATGGCAGGATTTGGGTGAATTTTCACCTTCTCTAATGGATTTAATTCTTCAACTCCTAGAGTAGTGAAATCTAAACAAGCACTAAATTCACTACAAGAGCCTAGCGTAATCTCTACTGAATAACGACCCTCAACTTCAGGTGCAAATGACTGATTGACTTGTCCTACTAAAGGAAGATTCGTGTCGCAATCAAACCATTGATAGGTTCCGTTTTCAGAGTTTGATGTTAATTGTGTACCAGTTGTGGCTACTGTGTTATCAATAGACACTAAGCCTCCTTTAAAAACCATATACGACATTATTAATTTTGATAACTCATGATAATACGGCATATTCAATGTATTCACTCTGTCGCCTGAAGAATGATAGTAAGGAGTTTGATCGTTGTTGGCCCAAGATTCTCCAACTAAAACGGCAGAGTATCCTTGATTCCAAAATTTAGCGTGATCACTATCTGGAGTTCCTGGATTGACAACATTTGCATTTAAATTAAATTCATGTTCTGTCAAAAGACTTAATAGATCGTCTTTAATCGCTATAGAATTGGCTATTGGCCGCACGTCTATATCAAAACCATTATCATTGTCACCATCATACCCCATCATATCAATATTTAGAACCCCTAAAATAGTTTCACCATTCGTCTGAGCTAAAGTCGCGTAATGTTCCGCACCTAAAAGGCCTATCTCTTCTTCGTCCCATAAGGCATATACTAAGGTGTTTTCCATACATTGAGTCGACAAAATCCTAGCAATTTCCAAAATTGCAGCAACTCCTGAAGCATTGTCATCAGCACAATAATCGGCTACCGAATCATAGTGTGCGCAAATAATATAAATACCACTTGGGTTCGTTTGACCTAGCTGGGTGGCAACTATATTTCGACCGTTAGCGTTAAAGGGCTGATCGTTAACCGTCAGATTATTCATTGCACTAAATCGTTCAGCCAAATAATCTGCTGCAAGGTCATTAGTAGCCTGATTTCTGCTCAATATTGTAACCGATTCTCCTCCTACTATTGTTTCTGTTTCTCCTGTAAATTCTTGAAGTGTTAGGGACATAGAGTTTAAGTCGACCGAATTTACAATATCTAAAGGGCTTT
Organism: Flavobacteriaceae bacterium; assembly: GCA_018608625.1. GTDB lineage: Bacteria > Bacteroidota > Bacteroidia > Flavobacteriales > Flavobacteriaceae > Hel1-33-131. The sequence continues at coordinate 21,021 of JABAZC010000058.1, forward strand.
GTGCGGACACTGAAACTAAAAAGTTAAGACTAAATATTAATAAAAGTGACTTCATTCAAATTTTAAATTATTTGTGATTAATCAATTGTGTTTTTAACTTTTTTGGCATGTTTTGAACCACCATGGAATAGCTATGGTCGATGAGTTCAAAAATGAATTCTGGAGAAAACCCAGCGGTACTTAAATATATGGTGTTCCAATGTTTTTTATTTGAATGAAACCCTGGACGGATTGCATCATAACTGTTTCGTAATTCTAGGGCGTAGTTCGGATCGCATTTTAAAGTAATAGAGGGAGTCCCTGATTCCCAATCTTCAAGAGGGCAGACCGCAAACACTTTTCCTAGCACCTTAAAAACAAGCGTGGTGTTGTCAAACGGAAATTCTTCAGAGCTTAGGTCTTTTGTCAAACAAAAAGATTGGATTTTGTCGATTGTAATCATTTTTGGTTTGGGAGCTCCTTGTTATATAATTTATATAAGATAGGCTTGCTAGGGGACGCATCATTTTCAAATGGAGCTATCAAAATATTTAAAATATACTTCCCATCTTTTACCGAATTTGGAACAAAAATAAGTTCCGTGATGGTCGCATCCAATCGGATTTGACCACCTAAATTCCAAAATGCTTTATGCGCTAACAATTGTCCCTCATCATTTTCTTTATCCACACTAGGCGTATCTATTAGTAAATGCTTTACTCCTTTTTCTCTTAAATAAATAGCCGCAGATTCCGTTAAATAAGTGGGGTTAGTGTTTGAATATTGCTTACTTAATTTATCTTTTGTATTGGGAAGTGTTCTAATGATAATTGCTTCTCTTTTTTTATTACCTATCGCATAACGAAGTTGCTTTTCGGAAACAATAAAGTCTCCATTAAACAACTCAGGTACAATGGTGATAACTTCCGCTACAAATAAAAACTGTGTTAAACAGTCATTTATAGTATGGACTTCTTTTGTGATATGGCCGACACATTCTGTATGTGTTCCATGCGCATGCGGATTAAACTCGATCGTGTTAAAATTAACGGCAGCACCTTCATTAACACTAACAACTCCCTCTTCGACCACTGTGGGATATATTTTAGGCGGTGGTAAATACCACGCATTCACATTGTCTTTGGACGCTCTTAACGGAATTGATATATCTAAAGGTTGGTCGATGTATATGGTGTACGTTCGACTGTTCACGTGAATCACTGCTTTCATAGAATATACTTTGTGTAAATTTAATAAATTTGGTTAGACTAAAAATAATTCGGAGGCAATTCCGTCAGAAAGAAATTTGCCGATAGTCGTAATTTTTAAATGCTGGTCTTCAATCACAAGAAAATCTGATGCTACTAATTTCTTAGCGTTTTCAAGAAGCTGATTTTTAATTTTAATCCCGTATTCGGTTTCTATTTTTTGGAGAGAGACACCCCATATAGTTCGTAATCCCGTCATTACATATTCGTTAAATCTATTTTCAATGGACAGAATTTCTGACTCAGAAGGCAAGACGGAGGCTTCTATGGATTTGATATACTTAGAGTTGTTTGCTATATTCCAGCTTCTTTTTTTTCCGTCAAAGGAATGCGCTGATGGACCGACCCCTAAATAAGGCTTCCCCAGCCAGTAACTAGTATTATGTTTAGAGAAATACCCAGGGCTTCCAAAGCTACAAGTTTCGTAGTGAATTAGACCTTGTTGTGAGGTTTCCTCGATTAGAACTTTAAAATGCTGTGCCGCTAACTCATCATCCATGGGTGGATGGCATCCCTTTTTGATGAAATGCTCTAATACTGTTTGGGGCTCCACCGTCATAGCGTAGCAGGATAGGTGTTTGACTCCAAAACTGAAAGCAGTTTGTAAATTATGACTCCAAAGTTCAACTGTCATGGCGGGCATTCCGTAAATTAAATCAATCGTGATATTATCAAAATATGAAGCAGCAATTTTTAAACATTGTTTAGCCTCCTCGGAATCGTGAGCTCGATTCATGGATACTAAATCCGAATCATGAAAGGATTGTATCCCAATACTCAGTCGATTAATACGAGTTTTTGAGAGAGCTATTATGGTGTCTGAATCTAGATCATCTGGATTGGCTTCTAATGTGACTTCAGGGTTAATAGAAACATTGTAAATATCATAAATAACATCAAGGATTATTGATAATTCGGAAACTTCTAAAACAGTTGGCGTTCCACCTCCAAAGTAAATAGTTTGAATTTCTTTAGTGGAATATTCATAACTCCGAAGCTTAAGCTCTTGACAAACCGCTTTAATAAAAGACAATTTTGAGTTTTGATTTGTAGAAAAGTGAAAGTTACAATAGTGACATGCTTTTTTACAAAATGGTATATGAATATAGATGCCTGACACTAGTGTATGATTTTTGATTAAAGTAAAGGCTTAACACCTAATAAATATTGAACGGTTTGACTTAGTGATCGATGAGATTAATTTTAATACGAATCTCTGGGAATATTACTTTTTAACGCGACTTTCATTTTGCTTTACAAAAGCACCCCAGCCTGAGTAACTTTTACCTCCTGTGACTTTACCTCTGTTATAAAAATGACAAACAGCAGCCGCTAATCCGTCAGTTGAGTCGAGATTTTTAGGAAGCTCTTTTAAGTCTAAAAGGCTTTGGAGCATTTTAGCTACTTGCTCTTTACTGGCATTTCCATTGCCTGTAATTGCCATTTTAATTTTTTTAGGCGCATACTCAGTTATTGGAATTTCTCTAGAAAGCCCTGCTGCCATAGCAACACCCTGTGCCCTTCCGAGCTTTAGCATACTCTGCACATTTTTTCCAAAAAATGGGGCCTCAATCGCAATTTCATCAGGATGATATGTGTCGATTAGTTCTATGGTACGCTCAAAGATCAGTTTAAGTTTTAGATAATGGTCATCATATTTTTGAAGTAATAACTCATTCAATTGTAAAAACTGCATAGACTTACCTGTCACTTTAATTAGCCCAAATCCCATGATGGTGGTTCCGGGGTCTATACCTAATATGATTTTATCTTCAGCCATTATTTTACAACTAATATTAGTGGAATCTGAAAGGCCGCCTGAACTTGCTGACTCCTTTTAATTGCGGGATAAAGCTTTGGTAAACTTGCCAAGCTATTACCAATAATGGAATCTAAGTGTGGGATTTGATCTTGTGTTAATGCTTGTGATTGAATATAGGAAATATTAATATTTCCTATATTTGTGACTAAAAAATCCATCAAAATAGTGTCACTTACCTTTTGATTCACTACCAACTCATTAGCTTGGAAATAATTAGAAATATGCATCACGACCGTTTGCTCAAAACAGCTTTTGGTTTCTTGAAAATCAATAGAGGCATCACAGGTTTCGAAAGTTGGGTAACGATCTAGTTCATTCCACTTAAACGTTTTTAATTCTTCAATTAAAATAGTTTCAGAGTTTAGCTTCTTTTTCTCAAAATAATTACATGAAAAAAAAGAACCAAAAAACATCAAAATAAACAAATACTTCATAGAATCGTATGAGACTATAAAATTACAATTTTTTATTTTTTAAACACAACCCTGCGTAAACTATTACAAAAAGACTAAACAGATTTTGGTCCGCCGTCTAATATTTCTGTGTTGGCATAACTTTCAAACTTTTTGAAGTTATCACTGAAAGATTTTGCTAATTTATAAGCTGTTTCATAAAATGCTTTATCATTTTTCCATGTCTTGCGTGGACTCAAAAATTCTGTGGGTACATTGGGGCACACCCTCGGCTGAAAGACTCCAAATACAGAATGAATATGGTAGTTGTCCTTATTGGTAGCTTCTAATGACCCATCTATAGCAGCATTAATCATCGCCCGTGTATACGACAACTTCATGCGAGTCCCTATACCATAAGGGCCTCCAGTCCAGCCTGTATTAACTAGCCAAACATTAACGCCGGAGGACTTCATTTTAGCACTTAACATTTCTGCGTATTTTGTTGGATGTAAGGGCATAAAAGGAGCCCCAAAACAAGCAGAAAAACTAGGTACCGGTTCGGTAACACCTGCTTCGGTCCCGGCAACTTTAGCTGTATACCCAGATATAAAATGATACGCCGCTTGACCTGGATTTAACTTTGATATTGGAGGAAGAACCCCAAAAGCATCAGCAGTAAGAAAGAATATATTTTTAGGATTTTCTCCTATAGAATTTGGCTGAATGTTTTCGATAAAATCAAGGGGATAACTAACACGAGTATTTGGAGTAATAGATGTATCCGAGTAGTCTACCTCTCCGTGAACATCTATAATCACATTTTCAAGAATAGCTCCTTTTTTGATGGCTGAAAAAATTTCTGGTTCACTACTATTCGATAAATTAATGACCTTAGCATAACAGCCGCCTTCAAAATTAAAGATAGTGTTTTCAGCAGTCCAACCATGCTCATCATCACCAATTAGTTGGCGTGTTTTATCCGTAGATAAAGTGGTTTTTCCAGTCCCTGAAAGGCCAAAAAATATGGCAGTATCCCCTTCTGGCCCTACATTGGCACTACAGTGCATTGGAAGGGTGTTTTTGAAAACAGGAAGTATAAAATTTAGCGCCGAAAATATACCTTTTTTAATTTCTCCTGTATAGCCAGTCCCTCCAATAAGAGCTATCTTCTTAGTAAAGTTTAAAATGGCAAAGTTATGCTGACGCGTAGCATCTAATTCTGGGTCTGCCTTGAACCCAGGGGCATTGATCACTGTCCATTCAGGCTCGAAGCCTTCTAATTCGGAGTCTGTTGGCCTTAGAAACATATTATATGCAAAATAATTACTCCATGGATGTTCGTTAATTACACGAATATTAGTTCGATATCTAGGGTCTGAGCACGCATAAGAATCTCTTACAAATAATTCTTTATGACTTAGATAAGCAGTGACTTTATCGTAGAGCAAATCAAAGTTCTCAATAGAAAATGGGATGTTAACATCCCCCCACCAAACACGGTCTTTAGTAATTGTGTCTTTTACAATAAAACGATCTTTTGGAGAACGGCCAGTAAACTCCCCTGTTCGTATTGCCAAGGCTCCTGTTTTGGTTTCTACACCCTGTTTGTTATTAACTACGCACTCATGCAATTCAGTTGCTGATAGCTGATAATTAACTTTTTTTGAACTTATAGAATAGGGATTTAACGAAATCGTTTTCGTAACTGAACCAGGATATAACATTTTGTGATAATTTGATTTACATTACAAAAGTATTGATTAAAATTAAGACGACCGTATTTAACTTTTATTTCTTAAGTTATATACAAACAAACTAATCCAAGCACTAATGAGAAACAAGCCTCCTAAGGGAGTAATAAACCCAATGAATTTAAATTCAAATGTGGTCAAGTCGTTAGTAGCCAATAAATAAATAGATCCAGAAAACAGCAAAACACCCACAAGAATTAACTTAAATAAAAGGGACTGTTGTTTGCTAGTTAAACGATTTGTAGAAGCAATGTAAAACAGTAAAAAAGCATGGTACATCTGATAGCGAATTCCAGTACCTAAACTATCCATTGCGGAGTGACTAAGAACCGGTTTAAGGCCATGGGCCGCAAAAGCCCCAAGAATTACAGCAAGCCCACCAGTAATACTGGCCAATAAAATTATTTTCCGTTCCATATATAAATATAAAGTGCTCAATTTACTACATTAGTACACAAACTAACAATAAAAATAAGAATCTCTAATAAATATGCGTAAAATTTTAATCATTGGAGCTGGTAAATCGGCTTCTTTCCTTGTAAGATATTTTTTAGATAAATCCATTTCTGAAAAACTAGACATAACCATTGGAGATTTGGACCTATCAAATGCTGAAAAATGGATTATAAATAATCCAAATGCTCATACATTAAAACTAAACATATTTGAAGAAGAAGCCCGTAAGAAGGCTATTAAAAGTGCTGATATTGTGGTGTCAATGTTGCCTGCTAGATTTCATATAGAGGTAGCAAAAGACTGTTTATCGCTTGGAAAACACATGGTGACAGCATCTTATGTTAGCAAAGAAATGCAAGCTCTGGATGAAGAAGCAAAGTTTAAAAATCTAGTATTTTTAAATGAGATTGGAGTCGATCCAGGGATTGACCACATGAGTGCAATGCAGGTCATTGATCGCATTCGTGAATCGGGAGGTAAAATTTTATTGTTTGAATCTTTTACAGGCGGACTAATGGCTCCTGAAAGCGACACTAACCTTTGGAACTATAAGTTTACATGGAACCCACGCAATGTTGTTTTGGCAGGCCAAGGCGGTGCTGCGAAATTCCTTCAAGAGGGTAGGTTTAAATACATTCCCTACCACCGTCTATTTAGAAGAACTGAGTTTCTGGAGGTTGATGGATATGGACGGTTTGAAGCATATGCCAATCGCGACTCCCTAAAATACAAAGAGATTTATGGATTGGATACTATAAAAACACTCTATAGAGGTACAATTAGACGAGTTGGATTTGGTAGAGCATGGCAAATCTTTGTAATCTTAGGTCTAACTGATGATAGCTATAAAATAGCAGATAGCGAAAATATGAGCTATCGTGACTTCATTAATTCATTTCTGCCTTACAGCCCTACAGACTCAGTTGAATTAAAACTAAGATATAAACTTAAAATAGACCAAGATGATATCTTGTGGGAGAAACTAGAAGAATTAGATGTTTTTAATGCTGAAAAAAAAGTAACATTAAAAAATGCATCTCCAGCTCAAATTCTACAAAAAATACTTTTAGACAGCTGGAGCTTAAAACCTAAAGATCAAGATATGATCGTAATGTATCATAAGTTTGGGTATGAGTTAAACGGAGAAAAACATCAAATTGATGCTACCATGGTTTGTACTGGAGATGATCAAACATTTACCGCGATGGCCAAAACAGTAGGTTTACCGGTCGGAATTGCAACATTAGCTATACTAAACAATAAAATTAAAAGATATGGGGTTCAAATCCCAACAAATAAAGATATATACAAACCCATATTAAGCGAACTAGAGAGTTTCGGTGTCATATTTAAAGAAAAAGAAGTGAAATACCTTGGATATAACCCATTAAATATATAATTTAGTTATGAATTGATACATGTTTAACACTATTAATTCGTAAACCCATTAAATTAAGCACTATTGAGCAAAAAAACTGAAATAGATGGTATTGATAAAACCATTTTAAGAGCCTTAATGAAGGACGCCCGAACTCCCGTTTTAGAAATTGCAAGAGCCGTGGGTATTTCTGGCGCTGCAATTCACCAAAGACTAAGAAAACTAGAAAGCTCAGGTCTTATCGCAGGCTCTAAATTTATAATAAACCCCAAAGCACTCGGCTACACCACTATGGCATTTGTAGGTGTATTTCTTGATAAAGCCAAAAGTAATTCTGATGCCGTCAAACAACTCAAAAGAATTCCAGAAGTGCTAGAATGCCATTATACAACCGGAAATTGGAGCGTCCTAATTAAAATTCTCTGCAAAGATAACGAGCACCTAATGTCTGTTTTAAATAAAGAAATTCAAACTATTTCTGGCGTGTCACGAACAGAAACATTTATTTCATTAGAACAACAGATTGATCGGCAAATTAAAATCTAGCCATAAGAAATCCTAGAATCTAAAAAAAACTAACGTTTTCTGTATTTAAAGATAAAGACTAAAAGAGTAAAAGAGGATATTAGAGTGATTGTATTTGCGAATATCATGGACAAACTCTCCAAATAGATCCCGTAAACTAACCAAAATATAATGCCTATAAAAAACAAAGAAAACGTTGGTAGTGAAAATCCCGAGACATCTTTGGTCTTCCAAGTTTTATAAACTTGTGGCAAAAACGCATACGTAGTTAAACTCGCAGCTATAAGCCCTACAACTTCGATGTTATCTATATTATCCAACAATATTCACGATTTTACCTGGCACAACTATTACTTTTTTAGGAGCGCGTCCTGCTAATTGTACTTGTGTTTTTTCATTGGCCATCACTGCTTCTTCAATCGCTTCTTTGCTTAAATCTAATGACAACTCTATAGTAAAACGTGTTTTTCCATTAAAAGAAACAGGGTATGCCTTTGTGCTTTCAATTAAATGGCTTGCATCAAACTCCGGAAATTTAGCAGTTGTGATAGACTCTTTATGTCCTAAATACTGCCACAACTCTTCTGCAATATGTGGCGCATAAGGCGCTATTAAAATCAAAAGAGGTTCAAGAATTATTTTAGAAGTACACTTTTTAGCGCCTAACTCATTCACGGCAATCATGAAAGTAGACACCGATGTGTTGAACGAAAAGTTTTCTATATCTTCAGTGACTTTTTTAATCGTTTTATGAAGGGTTTTTAAGTGATCCTTACTTGGGTCAGAATCAATTACGACACTACCGTCCTCACTAATATAGAGCTTCCATAGTTTTTTCAGAAACCCATGAACCCCTGTAATACCGGCAGTATTCCATGGCTTATATTGCTCCAGTGGCCCTAAAAACATTTCATATAAACGAAGGGAGTCAGCGCCATATTTCTCGCAAATAGCATCTGGATTGACAACATTGTATTTAGATTTTGACATTTTCTCAACCTCTCTTTTTACCTTGAAAAGACGGTTGTCATCGGCAATAAACGTTGCTGTATTAAACTCTGATCTCCAAGACTTAAAAGCGTCTATATCCAATTCATCCGATGAGTTCACAAAAGAAACATCTGCATGTATCCACTGAATCTTTTCGTCTGTAATTTTGTCTGCAGAGATGAAAGTATTAGTACCTTCAACTCTTCCCACAAACGCACTAGTCCCTAGTATCATCCCCTGATTAATCAATTTTTTAGCAAATTCATCAACAGGAACAAAACCTAGATCAAATAAGAATTTTTGCCAAAATCGTGCATACAACAAATGGCCTGTTGCATGCTCACTTCCTCCAATATACAAATCTACTTCTTTCCAGTAATTTAAGGCCTCTGAACTCGCAAATTCATCAGAATTATGAGCATCCATATAGCGGTTAAAGTACCAAGAACTCCCCGCCCATCCAGGCATTGTGTTTAGTTCTAACGGGAAAATAGATTTATAATCAATTCGGCTATTTTCAACTACTTTATTCTTAACGGTATCCCAAGCCCAAATGTCAGCCCTTGCCAAAGGCGGCTCTCCTTGCTTAGTCGGGAGGTATTTCTCAACCTCTGGGAGCGTAATTGGCAAATGTTCCGCAGCTACCATTTGAGGCATTCCGTCCATATAGTAAACAGGGAATGGTTCTCCCCAGTAACGCTGTCTAGAAAAAACTGCATCTCTTAATCTATAATTAGTTTTACCCAAACCATGACTTTGAGCTTCTAAAGCGTCAATGGCTTTTTTTAATGCTTCTTTATAGGGCAATCCGGTTAAAAAATCACTACTTGTAATGATCGTGTTAACTTTGTCTGTGTAGGCCTCTTCACTAATGTCAGCGTCTTCAAATATATTTGGAATTTGGAGGTTAAAGTGTTTAGCAAAGTCATAATCTCTTTGGTCGCCACAAGGCACAGACATAACTGCCCCTGTTCCATAACCTGCCAATACATAATCTCCAACCCAAACCGGAACTGGTTCCTTGGTAAATGGATGTTCGGCATACGCCCCAGTAAACACGCCTGATATGCTTTTCACATCCGCCATTCGCTCACGCTCACTTCGCTTGGCAGTTGCGAGAACGTAAGCCTCAACTGCTGCTTTTTGTTCAGCTGTAGTGATCTGATTGACCAATTCATGCTCTGGTGCTAAGGTCATAAAAGAAACACCAAAAATAGTGTCTGGACGGGTTGTGAAAACCTCAATAGTGGCGTCATAATCCTTTAAATTAAACAAGACCGAGGCGCCAATAGATTTTCCAATCCAATTTCGCTGACTTTCTTTCAAGGCATCTGTCCAATCAATTGTATTGAGCCCTTGTAGAAGCCGCTCCGCATAAGCAGAAATTCGCATGCTCCACTGGGTCATTTTTTTCCTAACTACTTGGTAGCCTCCACGTTCCGAAACGCCGTCAATAATCTCATCATTAGCCAAGACGGTCCCTAATTCTGGACACCAGTTGACCTCGGTTTCAGCCAAATATGTTAATCGATATTGTAATAATATTTCTTGTTGTTGCTTTGGAAGGAAAGCATTCCACTGGTCGGCACTAAACGCAAATGTAGAGTCATTACAGACTGCTTGAACATTACTATTCCCTTCACTTGCAAACAGATGAATAAGTGAGCTAATAGGCGTTGCTTTATCAGTCGATTTATTATACCAAGAATTAAATAATTGAATGAAAATCCATTGGGTCCATTTATAATATTCTGGAGAAGAGGTTCGAACCTCTTTTGACCAATCAAAAGAAAAGCCCATTTGATCGAGTTGACGTCGATAGGTTTTTATATTTGCTTCAGTCGTAACCGCTGGATGTTGCCCCGTTTGAATGGCATACTGCTCTGCGGGTAACCCAAAACTATCATAGCCTTGTGGATGTAATACATTGAATCCCTTATGACGCTTATAACGGGCATAAATATCTGAAGCAATATAGCCTAAAGGGTGCCCAACATGAAGTCCCGCACCACTTGGATAAGGGAACATGTCTAAGACATAATATTTAGGTTTACTTGAAGTACTTTCGGCCTGAAACGTTTTGTTTTCAGACCAGTATTTTTGCCACTTAGCTTCAATTTCATTGAAATTGTAAATCATATCAACATCATTATAACCACAAATTTACGCTTTATTTAGCAAGTAAAAAACTATGTTTAATGAAACAGCTACACAAAGGAATATTAATTTGTTTTCAGGGAAATACTAGCCTTTTAAGTAAGTTTTTTTATACTTTTACAATTGTAAGACATTAACCATGAGTTCATCATTTGAAAAACATCAAAAACGCCGCTTAATTTCGTCCTATTTTTCAGTCGTTATTAGCATTGCGCTAGTCCTTTTTTTACTTGGCTCGCTGGGATTATTAGTCCTAAACGCAAAATCTATTTCTGATAACTTTAAAGAACAAGTTATTCTTACTATTTACTTAGAGGACAGTTCTAAAGACGTTGAAATAAAACAACTTGAAAAAAGCCTCGCTTTTTCTGAATATATAAAACAAACAGAGTTTGTTTCTAAAGAGTCAGCGGCAGACTTCATGAAGCTTGAATATGGTGAAGACTTTTTGGATGACATAGGATACAACCCTTTAAAAAACTCGATTCAAGTTAACTTAAAAGCAAGTTACGTGACTACTAGACGCTTAGATAGCATCTCAGAAAGTAACCTAAAAAAGAATTTTGTAGAAGACATAAAATACGATAAAGACCTTGTATCACTCATGAATAGCAACGTAAAACGACTTAGTTTGTGGATTTTAATCATAAGCGGAATCTTTACAGCCATTGCGGTTTTATTAATCAACAGTTCTATTCGTCTTGCAGTGTACTCAAAACGGTTTTCTATTAAGACCATGCAAATGGTTGGCGCTACTAAAAAATTTATTCGCACACCGTTTATTTGGAGAAGTATCCGACTAGGCATTATAGGTTCCTTAATAGCAATTACAGGGATGGCTATTGTCCTGTACTATGTGAACATATCATTCCCTGAGTTTCAGCTGATCCAAAACAAAGTATCTATTGGACTCCTTTTTGCATCAATATTTTTAACAGGTATCTTGATTGCTTGGTGGAGTACTTTTTTTGCTACTCAACGCTTTTTAAACCTTAAAACCGAACAACTTTACTATTAATAATCTAGTAGACACTAATTCAGTTATTTTTAATTAATTATGGGAGAACAAAAACGAAAAGAAAATAAAAAATCAACTTTTATTTTTGGAACACAAAACTACAAATGGATGTTTATAGGTCTTGGGCTAATTGCTCTAGGCTTTATTTTAATGGCTGGAGGTGGCTTCGATGACCCAAATGTATTTAATCCTGAAATATATAACATCCGGAGAATTCGGGTGGCACCTACTTTGATTTTGGTAGGGTTTGGAATTCAAATTTTTGCAATCCTAAAAGACTTTAAAAAATAAATGGATATCCTTGACAGCATCTTACTTGGCATCGTTCAAGGACTGACCGAGTTCTTGCCTGTTTCATCAAGTGGACATTTAGAAATTGGCAAAGCACTGCTAGGAAACAACTCCATTGCTGAAGAGAGTTTGATTTTTACCGTTGTTCTTCATTTTGCAACAGCCTTAAGCACCTTAATTGTATTTCGGAAAGATATTGTCCTAATCATCTCACAGCTATTAAAGTTTAGATGGAACGAAGACACACAATTCATTGTTAAAATAATCATATCCATCCTGCCTGCTGGACTTGTTGGATTAATGTTTGAAAAACAATTGGAATCTCTTTTTGGAAATAATATACCTTTGGTTGGATCGATGCTAATAGTCACTGCACTATTATTATTTTTAGCCGATCGCGCCAAGCCAACAACAAAGAAAGTTGGGTTTTGGGATGCGCTGATTATAGGCATGTCGCAAGCAGTTGCCATGCTTCCTGGAGTATCACGCTCAGGAGCTACTATATCAACCTCTGTTCTGCTTGGGAATGACAAGTCAAAAGCAGCCCGTTTCTCGTTTTTAATGGTAATTCCGTTGATTTTCGGAAAGATTGCCAAGGACCTTATTAGTGGGGACTTAAATTACGATGCTGCAAATTTTTGGAGTTTGTCATCTGGATTTTTAGCTGCATTTTTAGTGGGTTTACTTGCATGCACACTGATGATTAAACTTGTTAAAAATAGTCAATTAAAATATTTCGCCTACTACTGTTTAGTAGTCGGTATTTTGACCCTCTTTATAACTCTTTAAATGAAAATAAAAACCGTTCAAGACTATTTAAATGGCGAGGTCTTGTTAGTCGACAAGCCCTTACATTGGACCTCTTTTCAGGTCGTTAATAAATTGCGATGGCACATTCGTCAAACATTTAATCTAAAGAAGATAAAAGTAGGACACGCAGGGACTTTAGATCCGCTGGCTACGGGACTTCTAGTAATTTGCACCGGTAAAATGACGAAGCAAATTGACACATTCCAAGGGCAAATAAAGACGTATACAGGCACCTTGGAGCTAGGTGGCACAACCCCTTCCTATGACCTAGAAACTGCAATAGATCAAACGTTCCCTACAGCTCACATAACGACTGAGCTGATCCACAACACCGCCAATAAGTTCAACGGGGAAATCGATCAATTTCCACCAATTTTTTCTGCTTTAAAAAAAGAAGGGAAACGCTTATATGAATTCGCACGCGCTGGGGAAGAAGTTAAAATTGACTCTAGGAAAGTAACTATTCAAAACTTTGAAATTCTAGCTATCACAGACACAACAGTTGATTTTAGTGTCACCTGCAGTAAAGGGACTTACATTCGATCCTTAGCTCATGACTTTGGAAAAGCACTAGATTCAGGAGCGCACCTAACAGCACTTAGGCGTACAAAAATAGGCGCATTTAATGTGGGGAAGGCTGTTTCTGTTCAAGAGTTTATCTCAAGTTTGAAGTGATTTTATTTTAAATAATATCTATGCTCTCAATCTCCTCATGCTTTACATGATTTCATCTTCCAAACAAAAGTGGAAACCAAGTTAATTCTAATTGATTCGCTTCGGCCTAAAAATCAAGGCTTCTCTTATAAAATTAAACATCTAAAAACACTAAACTATTTGTGAAGATTATAGATTTGGAGACAATGAAAAATAATTTTACGTTTTTTGGGCCAAGTACATTTTTTCTAAACAATATACTTGGATATAAATTAGAAAAAAGTTGTTTCAGAAACAGTAAATTAGCTAGTGTAGGGAATTATCTCTAGGAGCTTCTCAATAACATCAACTCTTGCCCTACTTTTTTTGTTAGCTCTAATAATAATCCAAGGTGCAATTTCTGTATTAGTTTGGTCAAACATTTTTGATTTGTAGGACGTATAGTCATCCCAGCGCTCAAGTGCTGTTTTATCAACTGGACTAAATTTCCATTTCTTAACGGGACTTGATTTTATGTCTTCAAAACGCGCTGACTGCTCATCTTTAGAAATAGAAAAATAAAATTTTACCACTCTAATACCAGAATCAATAATCATTTTCTCAAAACTATTGACCTGATTCATAAAGATGTCATATTCTTCATTACTGCAGAAACCATTTACAGGCTCTACAACAGCACGGTTGTACCAGCTTCTGTCAAAAAAAGTGATTTGACCATTCCTGGGTAAGTTCTTTACATAACGTTGAAAATACCACTGAGTCTTTTCTTCATCTGTTGGTTTTGGAAGTGCTACAACATTAAATTCTCTAGGATTCAAGTGCTGAGTCATACGTCGAATTGCGCCCCCCTTTCCTGCAGCATCTCGGCCCTCAAATATAACAACTAACTTCTCTCCCTCAGCCTCAACCCATTGTTGGAGCTTAATGAGCTCTTCTTGCAAACGCTCTAACTGTGTTTCGTGATTCAAAATCTTTAATGCTTTTTGAACCGTCATATCATCATGACTTAGAAATAATTGTAAGCCACGCTTACTATTTAGTTTTTTTAAATTTTTTGCTGTAAGAGTTTCCATAATTAATCTATTTGAGAAATTAGTCTATGATAGCGTTGTACAACATTTGGATCTGGTAGTACCGTAGTCTTTGAACTGCCTTTTCGATCATATTCAAAACGAGATAATACATGTCTAATACTTTCTAAGCGTGCTTGTTTTTTACTATTTGTTTTGATAATGATCCAGGGGCTAAAAGCGGTATGCGTTTGACTAAACATCTGTTCTTTATAGGAAGTATATTTATCCCATCTAGTCTGACCTTCTTTATCCACTGGGCTAAACTTCCACTGTTTAAGTGGGTTTTTTAACCTTGAATTAAATCGTTTTTTCTGTTCTTCTTTTGATATTGAAAACCAAAATTTTATAATAATCACTCCGTCTTCATAAAGCATATGTTCAAATTCAGGGACCTGTAACATAAACTTATTGTATTCTTCATCTGTACAGAAATCCATTACAGGCTCAACAACAGCACGATTGTACCAGCTTCTATCAAAGAAAACTAGCTCGCCAGGCTCGGGCAATTCTTTTATGTAACGCCTAAAATACCACTGGCCTTTTTCAATCTCCGTCGGCTTTGTAAGGGCGACTACACGCATAGATCGTGGGTTTAAATGCTCTGTAAATCGACGTATGGCCCCGCCTTTACCGGCGGCATCTCTTCCCTCAAATAGCACACAAACACGCTTTTTATGTTTTGCTGCCCATTGTTGCAAGTCTACTAATTCGGCTTGTAATTTTAGCAATTCTGACCCATAGTGTACCACATCAATTAATGAATCGTAACGACTTTTCTTGAGCTTGGATTTTAAAACTTCTTTGAATGACTCTTTCCCAGAATACAACTCAAAATCTTCTTTAGATAGCATAGGCAATTAGATTGCTTTTAATTATTGTTTATACACTTTGGAATGGAATTAAATGCTGCATGAAATCAGATCTGTTTATTTTCTCAGCCCCTAAACTTTCTAGGTGCGATGAGTGAACTTGACAATCAATTAGTTTAAATTCGGACATTTGAATAAAGCTTATAAAACCAATTTTACTAGCATTACTTACATAACTAAACATGCTTTCGCCGCAAAACAAATCCTCATTAAACTGAACACCATAAAGTCCTCCTACAAGTTTATTATCGAGCCAAACCTCAACAGATTTAGCAAACCCCATTTGGTGTAACTCACAGTAGACGTCAATCATTTTATCTGTAATCCAAGTGCCCGACTGAGACTGTCTTTTAACCTTCGCACAGGCTAGGATTACATCTTTGAAGTTGCGATTTACACTAACTTCAAATTTTTTAGATTTTAAAAGCCGTTTACTGCTTTTGGAAACCTTTAGTTTACTCGGGTATAAAACGAAACGGGGATTTGGTGCCCACCACAACAGTGGCTGATTAGCTTCATACCACGGAAAAATTCCACTTTGATAAGCAAGCAGGACCCGTTTAGACGACAAGTCTCCCCCAACAGCTAACAAACCGTCGTTGTTTGCCTCTGATAGAGGAGGAAATTCTATAGTGTCATTAAGCCATCGCATACGTATATTAAATGGAAGTATCTCTTGTTTTAACTTTAGTTAAAACGGCAAATCATTTGGTTCATCTTCAGTCAAATCAGTTGCTGGCTCAAAAGCATCAGCTGGAGGGACTGCTGTACCAGCCGGAGCCTGTGCTTGTTGTAGGTTCTCAATACGCCATCCTTGAATTGCATTAAAATACTTCGCTTCTCCCTGAGGGTTTATCCACTCTCTTCCACGCAAATTAATACCTACCTTGATCGGCTGTCCAACTTGAAAGTTATTCAAAAGATCTGTTTTATCTTGAACAAATTCTACTAAAATATGTTGTGGATATTGCTCTTCTGTAGTTAAAACTAGTTCGCGTTTTCTAAACCCATTAGACCCAATCGATTGTGTTTCCCCAATGACTTTTATTTTTCCTTGTAACTCCATTTTAAAAATTCAATTTTAGTTTTGTATGATTAATCTAACATTTTTTCTAAATATATACAAATTTAACAAATTATGACGCCACCAAAAAGGAGAAAGCCATAATATAAAGTAATAAAATCAGTATAATTACATTATATTTAAGATTGAAAAAAATAAACCAATGAAATTCACCTCAAAACAACACTTGTTACGCTGGATAATGATCGTCATTTCATTTTTAACTATTTCATTAATCTTATGGAATACTTACCAGTTTTTTCAAAAGTTTAAGGAAGAAGAGCGGGTGAAAATGGAGAATTTTTCTCAAGCACAAATTGAATTAGGCAAAGTCATTGACCTTAACGGAAACATTAGTGATTTTCCGTTAAAAATTATTCAAAGTAATTCTTCAACTCCAATGATTATTGAAGACTCCGAAGGTAATTTTCAATCAAAAAATATTGAGCTTATTTCTGAAGATAGTCAAGGGTATCTGAAAACATTATCAGAAAAGTTCAAAGACCAAAATAAACCGATTCCTGTAATTTACAACGGAAAGACATTATCTACAATGTACTATGGCAATTCTGAATTACTAAACAAACTCAAATACTATCCATTTGCTCTGCTACTAATATTTTTACTATTTAGTGCTGTTGTTTGGCTCTTTTACAAGAGTACGCAAGTTGCATCGCAAAACAAATTATGGACAGGAATGGCCAAAGAAACTGCACATCAAATTGGCACTCCTTTATCTTCCTTAATTGGATGGACAGAACTCTTGAAAATAGATGCTGTTAATCCTGATTATATTTCCGAAATTGAAAAAGACATTAAACGCCTTGAAACTATTACAGATCGATTTAGTAAGATAGGCTCCAAGCCATTACTTAAAACAAGCGATATAGTCTTAGCTACTATTGAGTCTTTTAATTATTTAAAAGCGCGAAACAGCAAATTAATTACATTTGAAATAAAAGCTCCAGAAACAGAAATTCTTGTAGCGCTTAATATTGAGCTATTTAGCTGGGCCATTGAGAATTTAGTTAAAAATGGTATTGATGCCATGAAAGGGCAAGGGCATATTATTGTTTCCTTAGAGTCTACGGGAACGATGGTGTTCATTAACATAATAGACCGTGGCAAAGGAATTACAAAGAAACTCTTCAAAAAGATATTTGAAACAGGGTTTACATCTAAAAAACGAGGATGGGGATTGGGATTATCACTTTCGAAACGAATTATCGAAGAGTATCATAGCGGAAAAATCAAGGTACTCCAATCGGAAAAAGAGGTTGGAACCACCATGCAGATTAGTTTGAAAACTCTATAAAAAAGACGCTATTTTATTTGCGATTTGAATAAACTCTTCAGCAACTAGGTCCTCCTTTTTCACAAACTGAGCATCCTCCATTAAATTCAATGGAATTAGGTGCACATGAACATGCGGCACCTCTAGCCCTATAACTGTCATGCCAACTCGTTTACAATTAATAGCCTTCTCTAAAGCTATGGCAACTGTTCTAGAAAAATCCATTAAGTCTAGATAGACTGATGGCTCTAGATCAAATAGTTTATTAACCTCTTGTTTTGGAACACAAAGCGTGTGTCCTTTAGCGTTTGGATTAACATCTAAAAACGCCAAAAAATGATCAGTCTCAGCGATTTTATAACAAGGAATTTCTTTATTAATTATTTTAGTGAAAATCGAGCTCATCGATTGAATATTTAAAATTAGTTTATCTAGAGATATTTAAAATTTCAAACTTCAAAATACCATTTGGGACTTGAATTTCGGCAATATCTCCAACACTTTTACCTAAAAGCCCTTTGCCAATGGGAGAGTTTACAGATAATTTACCTGCAGACAAATCAGCTTCTCCATCTGCTACTAAAAGGTAGTCCAATTCCATACCATTTGACTGGTTTTTTATTTTCACTTTAGACAACACTAAAGCCTTAGTGTTATCTAGCTGAGATTCATCAATTAAACGCGCTCCTGCAAGAGTATCTTCAAGTTTTGATATACGCATCTCCAGCATGCCTTGTGCTTCTTTGGCAGCATCATATTCTGCGTTTTCACTCAGATCCCCTTTGTCCCTTGCTTCTGCGATAGCCCTAGAAGCTTTAACGCGCTCCACATCTTTGAGTTGTTTTAATTCAGCTCTTAATTTTTTTAATCCTTCGGCCGTGTAATAAGATACATTGCTCATAACTAATAATTTTTAAAGTAGTCGTTTATTTAGGTTTTTGAATAGTCTAAAAAGAATTTAGAACTAAACACAAAAATCTCGTTTTCACGAGATTGCTACACAAATATACAAAATATTTATCTTCCAATACTTTTTGTCGTAAATTGAACTTCAAATTATTAGGACGTTATATAGTCCACAAATACAATTCCAATGAATGAATATGAGTCTTAAAAAATTAAAAATAATAGCTGTAGCAGCTTTTGTTTTCATAGGCTGTTCAAAGAGCAATAACTACGATGCGTCTTGCAACTTTTTAGCTGACATTAACGTTATTTCCTCACTAAACCTTAATCTTTCTCAATACAATCAGCTTACGTTCCCAAGCAACCCTGTTTACGTTCCTAATGTTGGGAATGGAGGGATTATCGTTAACAATTCAGGCACAGGCTATGTAGCCTTTGATGCTGCAGACCCTAATCACATATACAGCAGCTGCTCGGTGTTATCAATTAATGGAGTTGAAGGCATCTGTGGTTGTGACGATAATAATAAGTACAGCTTATTCACAGGACAGCCTTTAGAAAACCCTGAACTTCGCTGTGGCCTCAAACCATACTTTGTAGAAAGCAGCGGAAATAGCCTTTTTATTTCCAATTAAAAAAAGTGTACCGAAGTACGCTTTCACTAATCCAATATTTTAATTTTTAGAATTTCAAAGTCACTCCAACTAAAAAGTTTCGAGTGGCTTGTGGATAATACCCGGCCCCTTCAATAGTCGTTAATTGACCTGGTACCGACCAGTCGTCGTCATACGTATAATAGTAACCATTGGACACATATTCTTTATCAAAAATATTATTTACTAAAGCGGAGACCACCACAGTACTAAAAACTGATTTCGGATTCCATTCGTAAGTGATATTTAAATCATTGACAAAATACTCTTTTAACTTTGAGGTATCAGTATCGGTGTTACCCATATATTGATCTCCAACATACTTGGTGAGAAAACTTAGACTAAAATTCTTTAAAGGACTGTATATAAAAGCATTTGAAGCGACAACTTCTGGAGAAAAAGAAATGTTTGTGGTTCCAAAATCTTTTAAAATGCCGTCAACCTGAGAATAGGTTTGCTTGTTCTTATTTGAACTTAACGTTAGCACAGGCTGTATTATAAACGTATCAGACAATGAAAAAGCAGCTTCTATTTCTAGACCTAATCTATAACTATCTCCACTATTAGTTCGTATTGGCGCCCCAACATCATCCAAAGCACCTGTTAAGATTAGCTGTTCATTGTATTGCATATAATAAGAGTTGATATTTAACATAACCCCTTCTTTATTGTAGCGCCATCCCATTTCAAAATCGTTTAGTTGTTCTGGCTTTACATCCGGATTACTTTCAAAATCAGAACGGCTTGGTTCTCTATTGGCTCTCGCGTAAGAAGCATATAGACTTGAATTAGACGCTAACTGATAAGACACTCCAACTTTTGGATTAAAAAAGCTGTAAGACTCATCGATCCGCATATTTTCTAAATCAGAAGTAAGGCCAAACGTTTTATAACCAACATTTCTTAGTTGTAAATCCCCATAAACATCAATTTTAGAATTTAATGTATAGGTGGCTTTTGCAAAGGCACTAAAATCTGTTTTCTTTCCATTTCCAAAATAATACTGATCTCTAATTGAGGTTTCCGAAGCAAATTGCCTAGCCCAAATCACCTCTCCAAAATGATCTCCATCATAGTTACTGTAAGACCCCCCGACTATAAAATTAAGATCTGATTCTTTATAGTTGGCAGTTGCATTAATAACATAGAAATCATTATCTAACCAGCGTCTTCTAATGAGGTCTGTCACCGCTGTACCATAAAAATCAACTCCAGTGGCTTCTACAATTCCGCCATAAGTGCTAGCAGCATCGTCTTGTCTATATTGTTCATAGTAACCCCGACCATATGTATAGTTCAATCCTAAATTAGTAGACCAGTTTTGGTTAAATTTTTGATTCCAGTGAAGCTGGTAATGGTCCTGCTTATAGTTGTCAATTTCGTTTTCGTAAGTGTAAGGATTTTGACGGCGATCATCTTCTAATTGCTGTTTAGTCAACCCTTCCCAAGACTGATATGTTTTTTCATGACCACCAAAAACCAATGCTTTAATAAGAGTCCCGTTATTATTGTAAGTCCCTTGTAAAAAATAGGATTTAAGATCGGAGAAAGCACGATCTACGTAGCCATCAGAATTTATTGTTGACAAACGTCCTGAGAGCTCAAAAACATCATTGATTTTTCCTGTACTAAACTTCACTGAGTGTTTCCTCGTGTTGTAACTTCCAAAAGAATTTGAAACTTCAGCAGTAGGGATGTAAGACGAAGCATCTGTTAGGATGTTAACACTTGCGCCAAAGGCTCCCGAGCCATTGGTGGACGTACCAACTCCTCTTTGAAGCTGAAGGCTTTCAACTGATGACGTAAAGTCAGGCATGTTTACCCAAAAAGCACCCAAAGACTCCGCATCGGTAAATGGGATTCCATTAATTGTAACATTTGTAGAAAGAGGGCTCACACCACGGACTCTAATTCCAGTGTATCCAATTCCTGCACCAGCATCACTTGTTGTGACTACAGAAGGCAAGTAGTTCAATAAAATAGGAAGATCCTGGCCCAAATTACGAGACTGTAATTGCGCCTTGGTAAGATTGGAATGAGCGATTGGAGCGTTGGGTTTTACCCTAACAGATTGTACCAAAACTTCTTCTAAAGTTTGTGTTCTTGTAGAGTCTGACTCTACTTGATTTTGTTGTCCAAAGATTGTTGTTGTAGACAACAAAAAT
The DNA here is from genome assembly GCA_018608625.1 of Flavobacteriaceae bacterium. Taxonomy (GTDB): domain Bacteria; phylum Bacteroidota; class Bacteroidia; order Flavobacteriales; family Flavobacteriaceae; genus Hel1-33-131. The sequence goes on from JABAZC010000058.1 coordinate 42,538, forward strand.
GCAGACAAAAGAATATAATTTTTCATGCGATAAAATAATAACGAATAAAAAGAGGTGATTATTCTTTGTTAATTAATAAAATATTTGAAGCTAACGCTTCGTTGAACTTCAATTAAAGACAAAGCTTTAACTGTAGTTCGATTCCCTAAACAGCATTACCTGTTCTAGGTTCAATGGGTATGATCTCAGCCGATATCGGCACCCCTTTATTGAGAACGGTACAAATATAGTTTAGATAAATATTTTAATAAAGTTTTATTTACTTTTTTTTGGATGATTCAACAAAAAGCTAGTTTGTAGGGCTTACTTGATAAGCTTGCTTAAAAAGGTCATTAACTCATTTCACAGGGTATGTTTTAATAACTTATTAATTTCTTCTGTAGCTAATTTAAGCCTTTCTTTTTTACTTCCCTTTAAGATTATATATGGTTTATTGTATTTTTTTAACTGATCTTCAAAGGCCTGAAACATTTTTTTTCTGGAATTGGGTTTATCTCTCAAATCATCAGCCTCCCAAGGCACATCAATATAGGTCAATAAATATAAATCATACTCGTTTTTGATGGCAAATTTTTCTAAAAGAGGATCACAACTCCCTGAATAATAAGCCTCTGAATACACTTTTGTTTCCAATAAATTAGTATCGCATATCAAAACTGTATTTGTTTTTTGAGACAGTTCATTTTCTAAGTACATTTGACCTAAAGCGATAGGTAATAAGTCACTTGGCTCGCATGTTTTACGCTCATTATTCCACTTATCTTGTAGGTATTCGCGAGCATACTCTGGAACCCAGACAGAATTATAATACCGCGCTAAAGCCTTAGAGAGCGTCGTTTTCCCTGTAGACTCTGGCCCAAATAAAACGACTCTTATACAGTCTGAATGCTGTTGCTTAAGTTCTTTTTCCATGCTAAAAATCCAAATATTGCTAAAATTGTGAAACCAAAATACTGTATGCTAGTAAATGTTAATCCTTTATAAAGGTATAGTGGAATTGAAATGATATCGGCTACAACCCAGAAATACCAATTTTCAATTTTCCGTTTGGCCATAAGCCACATCCCAACAAAAAACAAGGCCGTTGTCAACGTATCTACATAAGCGACCCAATTAGTCCACATATCATAAAATTGATACACTTGATAAACCAATACCAAGGTTAATGCAAAAATTATAACCGCAATTATTTTTTCAGATTTTGTGGCTCTTGAAATAGGCGTTACGTTTTTTGCATCTACTTTTCGAGTCCATATATACCAACCATAGAGACTCATAATAAAGTAATAGCCGTTGATCATCATGTCGCCTAATAGTTGCCATTTAAATAATAAATACACAAATATAGAAGTACTGATTAGCCCTGTAGGAAAGACTAAAATATTATTCTGTTTTGAATACCAAACGGAAGCAAATCCAAAAAACACCGCCGTAATTTCCAGAACAATATCTAAAACTGCATAAGAACTATATTGTTCAAATAAAAAATTAAAAATTTGGCTCATAATCACTTCGGTCAGATTTAACAATTTTCATGTTTAAAACAACATTATCTATAGCTTCGAATGACTCTTTTATGGCTTTTGCAACAAATAGCATCAAAGCATCAAACTCACCATAGATCTGGGTGCTCAAGGGTGTTTCAATAACCTTGTAACCTGACTTTCTCAAGTCTATGATGAATGCTATAATTGGTGGCTCAAAATCAGCTTGCAAAGGAGTTAATGTGAATTCTATCGATATATTCATTGTACTGTTTAAGGTAAAATTTCTGGTTCTGTAATGACAAGCCCAAAGCCTTCAAACTCTATAAAAGTAGCGACAAACTTCAACTTATGATTTGCTCGGACGATCCAAGCAGTCGTTTGATTTGATTCTGTGCCAAAGGGAAGTACCAAAAAATGTTTTTTAAAAATCATTCCTTGCGTGCCATATAATTTATAAAGGGCTTCTTTGGTACACCAAACCCAAGTTAGTTTCTGGATTTGAGCTGCATCGTTTTTATTTAAATAAAAGGTTTCATAGCCAATAAATTTTGGCGCTATTTGGATTATTTTAGAACGTTGTTTTTCAATGTCAATTCCAACCTCGTGGCAGCTAATCACTACAGTTGAAAAACTATATGAATGCGAAATAGATATTTGCATTCCATCTTTAAGAAACGGCTTCCCAAAAGAATCGTAAAATAAATCTGAATCCGAATAACCAAATTCTCCTAATAGCATTCTAACACTTAAAAACGCTCTTTGATGAAGATCACTTTTCATGCCTCTAACACGCTCTAAACTTTCAGGGGTTAAAACTAATCTGCTCGTCAAAAACTCGATGGACTCTGATATCTTCCATACTTTAACATTAGTTTGTGAGTTTAAATCGAGTGATTTGTAAAGTGGCATTTAATTTTTAAAAAGTTAATAGTTATCTTTGCAGTATATAAAATTAAAAAAACGAAAATACGCTATTTTATAAATTTAAACCAAAATAGTGCATTTAAAAAATTGCCATATGAACGTAAAAACCATCCCCTACATTCCTTACAAAGTAAAAGACATGTCTCTTGCAGATTGGGGTCGCAAAGAAATTGAACTTGCTGAAGCAGAAATGCCCGGCTTGATGAGCCTTCGTGAAGAATACAAAGATATCCAACCCTTAAAAGGGGCGCGAATTGCAGGGTGTTTACACATGACCATTCAAACGGCAGTTTTAATTGAAACTTTAGTGGCACTTGGTGCAGATGTTACATGGAGCTCATGTAATGTATTTTCAACTCAAGATCAGGCAGCTGCAGCGATTGCAGCTACTGGAGTTCCAGTGTATGCTTGGAAAGGTCTAACTGAAGAAGAATTTGACTGGTGTATCGAACAAACTTTATTTTTTGGAGAAGATCGCCAACCTTTAAATATGATTCTTGATGATGGTGGTGATTTAACTAATCTTGTTTTTGATCATTACCCAGAGTTGATGGCTGGAATTAATGGATTAAGTGAAGAAACGACAACAGGCGTTCACCGTCTGTATGAGCGCATGAAAAACGGAACGTTATCAATGCCCGCAATCAATGTGAATGATTCAGTTACAAAAAGTAAATTTGACAATAAATACGGATGTAAAGAAAGTGCTGTAGATGCTGTTCGTCGTGCTACTGATATTATGTTGGCTGGAAAACGAGTTGTGGTTTGTGGCTATGGAGATGTTGGAAAAGGAACTGCCGCCTCTTTTCAGGGAGCTGGTAGTATTGTGACAATCACCGAAATTGACCCTATCTGTGCTTTACAAGCTGCCATGGATGGATTTGAAGTTAAAAAACTAGAGACTGTTTTGCCAACAGCTGACATTGTAGTAACAGCAACCGGAAATAAAGACATCGTGTTAAGTGCTCATTTCGAGGCAATGAAAGACAAAACAATTGTTTGTAATATTGGCCACTTTGATAATGAAATAGATATGACATGGTTAAATGACACACATGGAGATACGAAAGTTGAAATTAAAGCACAAGTTGACAAATACACGATTGATGGAAATGACATTATTGTTTTGGCTGAAGGTCGTTTAGTAAACTTAGGCTGTGCAACTGGTCACCCTAGTTTTGTAATGAGTAACTCATTTACAAACCAAGTGTTAGCTCAAATTGAATTATGGACTAACAAAAAGGCCTATGAAAATGAAGTGTATATGTTACCAAAATATTTAGATGAAAAGGTAGCTAAACTTCACCTAGCCAAAATTGGCGTAGAACTTACTGAACTTCGAAATGAGCAAGCAAGCTATATTGGTGTAGAAGTTCAAGGGCCATTTAAGCCGGAGTATTATCGCTACTAAAAAGTATTTAAAAACTACAAAAGCCAAAGTAATCACTTTGGCTTTTTTTTATTTAAATTTATTAATTAAAAATTAATTAATGAAATTTATAAAGACAAAAATAAAAGATCTTCAACAAATAATGAAAATTATTGGGGAGGCTCAAAAATTTCTGGCGAGTCATAAAATTGATCAGTGGCAAAATGGCTATCCAAACGAAGAGGCCATAATTAAAGATATCACAAATAATGAAAGTTATATAATTACATCTATAGATTCAATACTGATTGGTACAGCTATGTTCTCTACTAAAAAAGAACCAACCTACAAATCAATTGAGGGGAAATGGATCACCAAATCAGATGCAATATATGGAGTGATCCACAGAATGGCCGTCACAAATGAATTTAGAAAAAAAGGCATTGCAAAATTTATCTTTGAGCAGTGTGAACAACAACTATTAAAAAATAATATCATATCAATGCGCATCGATACACATGAAGATAACCTGGTAATGCAAAGTTTACTGAAGAAATTAAAATACCTCTATTGTGGCGTTATTTATCTTGACAATGGCGACAAACGCTTGGCTTATGAGAAATGTCTAAATAATTTATAGGACAAAAAAAAGCCTCGCTATGCGAGGCTTTTTTTATACTAGTCTGTCTGATTAAGCTTCAAAAGGGACAATAGACACATAGGACTTATTGTTTCTCTTTTTAGCAAATTTCACAAGCCCATCTACTTTAGCGTGAAGGGTATGATCTTTTCCAGCATACACATTCTCGCCTGGATTATGTGCAGTACCACGTTGTCTTACGATAATGTTCCCAGCTATAGCTGCTTGACCACCAAAAATCTTTACGCCTAAACGTTTTGATTCTGATTCTCTACCATTTTTCGAACTTCCGACTCCTTTTTTATGTGCCATTTTATTTCGATTTTATTGTTATATGATTTAGCTTAAGGCTGAAATTAAATCAGCTTTTTTCATAGCTGAAATTCCAGGAACTCCTTTAGCTTTCGCTAATTCTTTTAATTTTGTAACTGTCATTGATGACAAGTCTGCAGTAGCCTCTGCCTTTGGAGTAGCAGCTTTAGCAGCTGGTTTAGAAACTTCTTTCTTTGCGGCTGGCTTTGCTTCTGCTTTCGGCGAAGCAGCTTTCGCTGGTGACGCTTTCTTAGCTCCTGAGGCAACAATGCTTTCAATTTGTATTTCAGTTAAAGACTGGCGATGGCCATTTTTAACTCTATAGCCTTTACGTCGTTTCTTTTTGAATACGATCACTTTATCACCTTTAAGGTGCTTTAAGACTTTAGCTCCTACCTGAGCTCCGTCTATAGCTGGGGCGCCTATAGTTACTTTGGTCCCATCTGCTAAAAGAAGTACATTGTCGAAAGTGACCTTGTTTCCTTCTTCTGTTTGCAAACGGTTAACAAAGACTTTTTGGTCTTTTTCAACTTTGAATTGATGCCCTGCTATCTCTACAATTGCGTACATAGCGTAACGTTTTTTATTAGATTAATATCCTTACCAAAAAAGTAAGGCGGGTGCAAATATAATTCTATTATATTAATCTGCAAATAATTACAGTGATATCCTTATAAATAGTTTAATAAAATGTGTGGTTTTAAAAAAAATATTACTTTTGAAATAATTCTGTAACAAATTTACAGATTAAACGTCTAACGTATAAATTATAAATTTAAAAAATAACTCATGAAAAAATGCTTATGTTTATTAGCTGCTTTGCTTGGATTAACCTCAACAATCTACGCACAAGAAGTTAAATTTGAAGAGTACGATTTAAATAACGGCATGCACGTTATCTTACATCAAGACAATTCTGCTCCAGTTGTAACAACTTCAGTTATGTACCATGTTGGCGCTAAAGATGAAAACCCCGAGCGTACTGGGTTTGCTCACTTCTTTGAACATTTATTGTTCGAAGGAACTAAAAATATTCCTAAAGGAGAGTGGTTTACAATTGTAACTTCTAATGGAGGTAGTAATAATGCCAATACTACAGATGACCGAACCTATTATTATGAAGTATTTCCTTCAAACAATGTAGAGCTAGGTCTTTGGATGGAATCTGAGCGTTTACTTCACCCGGTTATTAACCAAGATGGAGTGGACACACAAAATGAAGTTGTAAAAGAAGAAAAGAGATTGAGAGTTGACAATAGTCCCTATGGAAAATTCCTTGAAATGATCAAGTTGAATATGTTTAAAAAACACCCCTATAAAGGAACAACCATTGGAAAAATGGAACATTTAGATGCTGCAACCTTAGAAGAATTTCAAGCATTTAATGCTAAGTTTTATGTTCCAAATAACGCAGTACTAGTAGTTGCTGGGGATATTAATGTGGCTGAAGTTAAGGTAATGATTGAAAATTATTTTGGGCCAATTCCAAGAGGAAACGATATTGAAAGAAACTTCCCAAAAGAAGATCCTATTAACGCTCCGATGAGAGCTAAAGCATATGATTCTAACATTCAGATTCCAGCAATAATGGCGGCTTACAGAACTCCTTCATTTAAAGAAAGAGATTCTTATGTACTTAGTATGATCTCCACTTACTTAAGTGACGGAAAAACATCTAAACTTTATAAAAAAATTGTTGACGATAAGAAAATGGCACTACAAGTTGGAGCGATCAATCTTAGTCAAGAAGACTACGGAACTTATATCCTATATGGGTTACCATTAGGGGACGTTTCACTTGACGATTTAGTGGCTGAAATGGATGAGGAAATTTTAAAACTTAAAAACAACCTTATTTCTGAAAGAGACTACCAAAAAATTCAAAACAAGTTTGAGAACAACTTTGTAAGCTCCAACTCAAGTTTTGAGGGGATTGCAAATTCACTGGCCCGTTATTATATGTTATATGGCGATGTTAATTTAATTAATAATGAAATTGACATTTACCGTTCTATCACACGTGAAGAAATCCAATCAGTTGCTAATAAATATCTTAACGCAGACCAACGATTGTTATTAGAATACTTACCAGAATCCGAAAAGGAATAATCAATAAAAAACCTTAAAATGAAAACTAAATTATACATATTAATTGCCGTGTTTTTTATGTCTACAGGAGTTAACGCTCAGATTGACCGCTCACAGCAACCTAAACCAGGTCCCGCTCCAGAAATTTCTTTGGAAGAGCCACAAGAATTTGAACTAAAAAACGGCCTTAAAATAATGGTTGTTGAAAACCACAAACTCCCTAGAGTATCCTTTAGACTTGCTTTTGACAGAGATCCAGTTGTTGAAGGTAGTAAAGCTGGAGTTACTTCGCTATTAGGTGCGATGTTAGGTAATGGAACAACAAATATTTCTAAAGACGAATTCAATGAAGAAATAGACTTTTTAGGAGCAAGACTAAGCTTTGGTTTTGGTGGCGGTTCAGCGTCTTCGATAACTAAATATAGCAATCGTATGCTAGAGCTATTGGCAGATGCAGCAATGAACCCCTTGCTAACTGAAAAAGAATTTCAGAAAGAAAAGGAAAAGTTAATTGAAGGCATAAAATCTAGCGCCAAAAGTGTAGATGCAATTGCTGGACGTGTTGGCGGGGCATTAGCTTACGGCAAACAGCATCCTTATGGAGAATTTATCACTGAAGAAACTGCTAACGAGGTAACTCTTGGTGATGTAAATGCTTATTACGAAAAATACTTTAACCCAAATAATACGTACTTAGTAATTATTGGAGATGTAAAAACAAAAGCTATTATGAAGCTTGTGAAAAAACATTTCAAAAAATGGGACAAAGCAGAATCTATGACTACCGTAATTATAGAGCCTAACGAAAACCCTAAAACTTTAGAGATTAATTTTATTGACATGCCTAATGCTGTACAGTCGAACATCTCCTTGTCAAGTAATGTGTCTCTAAAAATGAGTGATCTAGATTACCACGCGGTACTAATTGCAAATAAAATACTTGGAGGTGGATTTAATAGCTATTTAAACATGAATCTTCGTGAGGAGCATGGTTACACGTATGGTGCTAGGTCATCTGTTGGAACAGACAAGTATGTTTCTAGATTTAGCGCTGGGGCAGCAGTTAGAAACGCTGTCACAGATAGTGCTGTTGTAGAAACTGTAAAAGAAATCAAACGCATTAAGGCAGAGCCTGTTACTGCAGATGCCTTATCAAATGCGAAAGCTAAATATGTGGGTGATTTTGTAATGGCACTAGAAAGACCTAGTACTATTGCTCAATATGCAATTAGCACAAAAGTAAACGAACTTCCTGAGGATTTCTATACAACTTACCTTCAAAAAATAAATGCGGTTACAATTGAAGATGTTCAACGAGTGGCTAACAAGTACTTCAGTGCTGAAAATGCTCGAATCATTATTGTAGGTAAAGGAAGTGAAGTGATCGAAAATCTTGAAAAAACAGGAATACCAATTAACTACTTCGACACTTTTGCAAATCCAGTTGAAAAGCCTGAGTTTTCAAAACCCATCCCAGCTGGAGTAACGGCATCAACAGTTATTGAAGGTTACATCACAGCAATTGGTGGATTAGAGGCTGTAAATGCAGTAACCTCTGTAATGATAGCAGCTAACGTTACTATTGAAGGAATGCCCTTTAAACCAACAGCGATGATGAAAACGATGTCACCAAACATGTCCTCAATGGAAATGTCTATTGAAGGAATGGGAACAGTCATGAAACAAAAGTATAACGGAAGCGAAGGATATGCCGAACAGCAAGGCATGAAAATGCCAATGTCAGAAACTGAACTCGCTGAAAAAGCAGAAGAAAAAGGCTTATTTCCAGAAACGTATTTAGATGTAAGTACACTTACACTAATTAGCCTTACAGCTATAGATGGTGTTGATGTTTATAAAGTAAAAGTGAAAGAGGATTCTTTCCGATACTATAACTCAACTACTGGTCTTCTAGTAAGAACCGAAAAAACAGAAGAAGCACAAGGCCAAAAGGTAACGTCTGTTCAGGATCTATCTGACTATAGAATGGTCAACGGAGTGCTATTTCCATATGAACAGAAAATCACAGCAGGCCCCCAAGTAATTGGCTTGACTGCAAGTGAAATTACTATTAATGTAGGAGTTTCTGCGGAAGATTTCAATTAAGTAAATATTCTATAACAAAAAAGGCCGAAGCATTCACTTCGGCCTTTTTTTATGCTTTTTTATTTACTAGATAAACTCCCAATAATATAAGTGATGATGCAAGCCCTTGGTTTATTCCAAAGACCTCTCCATCTAATAGCCCCCATAGTAGTGCCACAAGTGGCATTAGGTAGGCAACTGAAGATGCAAATACTGGACTAGAAATTTGAATCAGCGAATTAAATATAATTTTAGCCATCACCGTTCCAAATAAAGAAAGAATGACTACAGAACCAATTGACATATATATTGTATCATTTTGGAAAGTCTCAGTTGTAAAAAAGTTAGAAAAGCTTAAAACTAAAATAGCTGGTATGATTATAGCTACAAAGTTACCGGTTGCAATTGCAATCGGTTTAACATCTTGAAGATAGCGTTTTATTATATTTACACTACTGGCATACATTACGGTCGCTAAAATAACAAATCCTGCATATAAATAATTTTGATCAGGATGAAGCTCCATGCTATTAAAAATAAGCATTGAAGCTCCTACAAAGCCGAGTATCACTCCAAAGACTTGAGTTTTAGTTGAAGTTATCTTAAAAACTGCCAGGCCTATTAGAACTGTATTTAAAGGAACCAAGGAATTTAGAATAGAAACGATCCCACTGTCGACTTCCGTTTCTGCAAACGCAAATAAAAAGGACGGAAAAAATGTACCAATAAATCCAGTGATAATAATCCACTTCCATTGATGACTTTGAATTGTTTTAAGAGATTTAAACCCTATTATAAAAATAAACAATGAGGACATTACAGTTCTTAAACTCCCTAATTGAAAGGGAGAAAGACCCAAAAGACCTTTTTTTATTAAAATAAAAGAACTTCCCCAAGTTAATGCAAGTAGAAAAAGATAAAACCACTTTTTTTGTTCTGTGTTCATTCCGAATTATTAAAAGAATACAAAATTGAACAATAAATTAGAAAAACAATCAAATATCTTTACATTTGTTTACAAATATAAAATAGTTCTATGAAGTTTTTAAAAAATATTTTAAGCGTAACATTTATTTTAATCCTATTATCATCTTGTAAGACAGATAAAAAAGTAGAAATCAAAACTATTGATGTTAGTTCAGAAAAAATAAGCCAAAAGCTAGACCCTAATGCAGTTTATTCAAAAGCTGAGTTTAGTATTAAAGGGATGACTTGTGAAATGGGTTGTGCCAAAACTATTGAGAAAAAACTAGCAAAAATGTATGGCATGAAGTCAGCTACTGTAGATTTCAAAAATGAACTCGCTTTAGTTGAATTTGACGTTGCTAAAATAAACCCTTTGAGTATTACTAAAACAGTGAATGATATAAGCAATATTTATTCTGTTGAAAATATGCAAATTATTAAAGCCGCATACACAAGTAACTAAGATTTAGAAAGCCACTTTAATTATTGGAACTTTTTCAGAAGAAAGACCTTTAAAATGTAGTAGACTAGGAATTAAAAGGTGTTCTGTTGAGAATATGAAACATCTATTTTCGAATAGTTTTAAATTAGAAGGACAATTAAGGACAGATCATACAACCCCTTTTGATACAATTCAGGACTTTAATTTCTGTATTCTTAAAAAAATAAAGTAAAGCTATTTTACTATAAGTTTTTTAATTGAGATTGAATTATTTTCTTGAAACTTTACAAAATAAATACCACTACTTAAAATAGAGATATCGATACTAGCTCTGTTGTCCCCTGCCAATACCTTGTCACCAGTAATATCATAAATTTCATATTTTAAATATTCCCTAGAAGATGAAATGCTGAAGAAGTCTTTTGCAGGATTAGGGTGAATGAAAATAGCTGAGTCAGAATTATTATTTATTCCTAAACTGTTATTCATTATATGCTCAAAAAATAACCATACTTCTAGAGAAGCATCTATATCCATATTAGCCCCTTGAGAACCAGGCCAGTCATGGCCACCTCCATAAATTTTATATAACCAAACCTCATTATTATTGTCTGATCCGTAATTTTTTTCACTTACAACGGAACTACCATCCGAAGTGTTAGTGTTAGGTAAATCCTCAGTGAAGAATTCAGTACAATTATTCAAATCAGCCCAATATTCAATAATTGAAGGAATGCTTGGGTAAGCTCCCCAACCGCCAGATGATGTGGGGTCTCCATCATAGTAAGTAACGTTATCGTTAACTCCATGGATTTCAAAAATAGAAATTAAACTAGAGGGGTTACAAGTATCCATTATTTCTTGCAACATCATACCTGCTACAGGTGCAATAGCTTTAAAAGTCTCAGACGCTTGGCAAGCTAACATGTAGCACATATCTCCTCCATTTGACATTCCAGATGCAAATGTTTTATCAGCACTTAAATTATTTTCAGACTGTAAATAGATGGCTAGTTCTTTTAAAAAGTCAACATCATCAACGGTTTCGTTTGGGTGAAAATCATAACCAACATTCCAGAATCTATTTCCAGAATCATCCACAGTTCCTCTAGGATAGCATACTGCAAATCTATACTCATCAGCGATATCATTCATGTTAGAATAATTTCTAATATTCTCTGCATCGCCACTATATCCATGCATGACAAAAACTAAAGGAGAGTTTTCTTCTAATCCTTCTGGCTCATAATAGATGTAATCTCTATCAATTCCATGATGTGAAAAGCTAGTATAAGTTGATTCTGGTGGAGTATTAGATTCAATAAGCTGAAAATCAAAACTTGAATTACTCCAAAAACTATCCCATGCAATGTAGTAAGTAACTCCAGCAGTAGCCTCAAAAGTAGCAGTAGATAAAAAGGTGTTATAAAGAATTCCTCCATCATCATTTCCTGCTACACAAACTAAATTATCACAGGGTCCTTCATACACATGAAGCCTTGTGTCATCATTTTGATTGGATTCTAAATCAGAAGTTACTGTTACAAATATGTTTTGATCAGGTACATAAGAAAACCATTCTAAATTAGAATTATCATAACTATCTAGCTCTGTGCAGTCAAGACTATATGTATCCCCGCTTATATTATCGACATAATAATCTCCAGCAATAATTTCAATTGATTCTTCACAGGAGTTGCCATTTTGAGCAGATAAAAAATAAGTTGAGAATAATAATATACAAAAGATATAAGTTTTCATAAAACTCTAGTTGGTTAAGTCAATTACTTTTTTGTGATTTCTACTATCATATCTCTAGCAGTCATAAATTTTACTTTATGAACTGAATTTTTCACTAAATCATTATCGATTCGGTTTTCCAAATATTCTATAATTTCTTTTGCTGTTGAGTCTTGGTTCATCCAATAAATTTATTAAATAAAAAACAATAACTTTCATTATATTTAATATATAAACTAAATAATTTTAAATCTTTGAATTCTTAATTAGAGTTCATTAATGCTTCAATTTCATCAATTTCAATAGGGATATTCTGCATTAAATTTACAGGAGATCCTTTGGCTTGAATCACTACATCGTCCTCAAGTCTAATTCCCATGTTTTCTTCAGGAATATAAATTCCTGGCTCAACAGTAAAAACCATATTAGCTTGCATAGGCGATTTCAGAGCGCCAAAATCATGAGTGTCTAAACCCATGTGATGAGAAGTCCCATGCATGAAATACTTTTTATAAGCAGGCCACTTTGGATCTTCGTTTTGTACATCTACTTTATTAATTAATTCCAAACCCAAAAGTTCAGATGTCATTAGTTTCCCGACCTCTACGTGATAGGCATCCCACATGGTTCCAGGTACAAGTAATTTAGTTGCTTGATTTTTGACGTTTAGAACTGCTTGATAGACAGCCTTTTGACGTGCGGTAAACCGTCCATTAACAGGGACTGTTCGTGTCATATCGCTCGAGTAATTTGCATACTCAGCAGCAACATCCATAAGTAAAAGATCGCCATCCTTACACTCTTGATTATTATCTATATAATGTAGAACACAGGCATTATATCCAGAGGCTATAATAGGTGTATAAGCAAACCCTTTCGAACGATTTCTTAGAAACTCATGTGTATATTCTGCTTCAATCTCGTACTCCATAACTCCTGGCTTCACAAACCCTAGAACTCTGTTAAATCCTTTTTCAGTGATATCACAAGCCGTTTTAATAAGTGAAATTTCCTCCGATTCTTTAACCCCTCTAAGCGCTTCCATAATTGGAAAATTAGGAACCATTTTGTGAGCTGGATACGAAGATTTAACCATTTTCAAAAAACGATCTTCGCGTGTCTCCATTTCTACTGCTTGACGGTAGTGCTCGTTATTGTTGTAGTAAAAATGAGTAGACTCTTCCATTAATCTTGAAAAAATATACTGAAACTCTTCCAACCAATACACGGTCTTAATTCCAGACGAAGCGGTTGCTTGTAATTTACTAAGTTTAGCGCCTTCCCAGATAGCAATGTGATCGTTGGTCTCTTTTACAAATAGCACTTCACGATGCGCTTCTTGTTTAGCGTCTGGAAAAACAAGTAAGATACTCTCTTCCTGATCTACGCCGGTTAGGTAAAAAATGTTTCGGTGCTGTTCAAATGGAAGTGTACTGTCGGCACCTGTAGAAAATACATCATTTGAATTAAATATAGCTATAGAATTTGAAACCATCTGTTTAGATAGCTTCAATCTGTTTTTGATAAATAATTCAGGGCTTATCGGAAGGTATTTCATATTGAATTTTATTTAACTCAAATTTAAAAATTTTATAACACAATAAACAAATAAAACAATTTAATTACTCTGATGTATTGTGCTTATTTAAAACTATTCTAAATAATAAAATTATGCCTGTAGTTATTGTCTAAAACCTTACCGTGAAGTACCTTTGTATAGTAAAAAAATTAAATAATAATGAGTGAGGTTTTAAAGTCATCAATTGGAAGAAAGATAGCCATGGCGCTCTCTGCATTTTTCCTTATGTTTTTCATTTTACAGCATTTTGCAATCAATATTTTATCTGTTTTAGACCCAGACACTTTTAACGAGGTGTCTCATTTCATGGGAACAAATCCATTGGTACAGTATGTATTACAACCCGTTCTTATTTTTGGTGTTATTTTTCACTTTGCAATGGGATTTGTTTTAGAATTTAAGAACAAATCTTCAAGATCAGTAAGCTATGCCAAAAACAATGCAAATGCCAATTCTACTTGGATGAGTAGAAATATGATATACAGCGGCGGATTTATTCTTTTTTTTCTGGTCATCCATTTTATAGATTTCTGGATTCCTGAATTAAATATAAAATATGTAATTGGAGATTCCTCTGGTCTCTTAGAAGATGGTTCAGGGTACCGCTACTTTGAGGAACTTCAACATAAATTTGTACCGCTTTGGCGCGTAGTTTTATATTGTGGTGGTTTTGTGTTTTTAGCATTACATTTATTACATGGATTCAACTCTGCATTCCAATCAGTTGGAGCAAACAATAAATATACCAAATCATTAAAAGGGTTTGGTAAAGCATATGCGATCCTAATTCCACTAGGGTTTATCATAATTGCCCTTTTCCACTATTTTAATAATTCACACTAAAACATAGGATTATGGCTTTAGATTCAAAAATACCAGAAGGTCCATTAGCAGATAAATGGACTAACCACAAAAACACTATTGACCTAGTAAACCCTGCCAACAAACGTCTGTTAGACGTCATCGTTGTAGGAACTGGTCTAGCTGGAGGCTCCGCAGCAGCTACACTCGCAGAACTTGGCTATAACGTAAAAGCGTTTTGTTTTCAGGATTCACCAAGACGTGCGCACTCAATTGCAGCGCAAGGGGGTATTAATGCTGCTAAAAATTACCAAGGAGATGGAGATTCTACCTATCGACTTTTTTACGATACGGTTAAGGGTGGTGACTACCGTTCAAGAGAAGCAAATGTGCATCGTTTAGCCGAAGTATCAACAAATATTATTGACCAATGTGTAGCACAAGGCGTTCCTTTTGCAAGAGATTATGGCGGGCTTTTGGATAACCGTTCATTTGGTGGGGTTCTAGTTTCAAGAACTTTTTATGCTAAAGGACAAACAGGTCAACAACTATTACTAGGAGCTTACTCGGCTATGAACCGACAAATTGGTCGTGGAAAGATCAAAATGTACAACCGTCACGAAATGCTTGATGTAGTCTTGGTTGATGGAAAAGCTCGTGGAATTATAGCACGTAACTTAGTGACTGGCGAAATCGAAAGACACTCAGCACACGCTGTTGTTTTAGGGTCTGGTGGGTATGGAAATGTTTTTTACTTATCGACTAATGCGATGGGTAGTAACGTCACTGCTGCATGGAAAGCACACAAACGTGGTGCTTACTTTGCAAACCCTTGCTATACACAAATTCACCCTACATGTATTCCTGTTTCGGGGGATCACCAATCGAAGTTAACTCTCATGTCCGAATCCTTAAGAAATGATGGTCGTATATGGGTGCCAAAAAACTTAGAAGATGCTAAAGCGATACAGAATCGAGAATTAAAGCCAACAGATCTTGCAGAAGATAAACGAGATTATTTCTTAGAAAGACGTTATCCTGCTTTTGGAAATTTAGTTCCTAGAGATGTTGCTTCAAGAGCCGCTAAGGAACGATGTGATGCTGGTTTTGGCGTGAATAAAACAGGCGAAGCAGTTTTCTTGGACTTTGCAGCTGCCATTATTAGATACGGAAAAGAAAAAGCGCACGTCAAAGGGCTAAATGAAGAGGATGAAACGCTTATTCGAACCCTAGGAAAAGAAGTCGTTAAAGGTAAATACGGCAACTTATTCCAGATGTATGAGAAAATTGTGGATGAAAATCCTTACGAAACTCCCATGATGATTTATCCAGCTGTTCACTATACTATGGGGGGGGTTTGGGTTGACTACAACCTGCAAACAACCATCCCTGGTTTGTATGCAATTGGAGAAGCTAACTTTTCTGAGCATGGTGCAAATCGCTTAGGAGCATCTGCTTTGATGCAAGGTTTAGCAGACGGCTATTTTGTGTTACCATATACAATTGGAAATTACCTGTCTAAAGATATTAGAACAGGACCTATTTCAACGGAATCTATAGAATTTGAAGAAGCAGAGGCAAAAGTAAAGTCTGAAATTGATCACTTTATAAATAACAAGGGAACCAAACCTGTGGATTATTTCCACAAACGTCTTGGGAAAATTATGTGGAATAAATGTGGTATGGCTCGTAATGAAAAAGAATTAAATGAAGCGATCGAAGAAATTTCAGCACTTCGTGAAGAATTTTATAAGGACGTTCGAGTTCCTGGTAACGCTAATGAATTTAATGAAGAACTTGCAAAAGCAGGCCGCGTTGCTGACTTCCTTGAGTTAGGAGAGCTGTTTGCCAAAGACGCATTGGTTCGTGAAGAATCTGCTGGCGGTCACTTCAGAGAAGAATACCAAACAGCTGAAGGGGAGGCGCAACGAAGAAAAGAGTTTCAATTTGTATCGGCATGGGAATACAAAGGGGCTCCTAAAGATGCTGAACTGCATAAAGAAGAATTAGTTTACGAAAACATTGAAGTTAAAGAACGATCCTACAAATAAGCACTGCTATGAATTTAACATTACAAATATGGCGACAAGAAAACGCCAAGGCTAAAGGGAAAATTGTAGAATATCCTATTAAAGATATCTCTCCAGACATGTCATTTCTGGAAATGTTAGATATCCTTAACAGACAACTCATAACCAATGGAGACACTCCTGTAGCTTTTGACCATGATTGTAGAGAAGGTATTTGTGGATCTTGTTCACTATATATCAACGGAGAAGCTCATGGACCTGACCGTCGTGTAACGACCTGTCAATTACACATGCGTAAATTTAAAGATGGTGATACTATTTTTATTGAGCCTTTTAGAGCTGATGCATTTCCTGTTATAAAAGATTTAGTAGTCGACCGCTCGGCTTTTGATAGAATACAACATGCTGGTGGTTTTATATCTGTAAACACTTCTGGGAATACACAAGACGGAAATTCTATTCCTATTTCAAAACACGATGCTGATGAGGCGATGGATGCCGCGACTTGCATTGGGTGTGGAGCTTGTGTTGCAAGCTGTAAAAACTCCTCTGCAATGCTATTTGTAGGGGCTAAAGTATCTCAGTATGCTTTATTACCACAAGGTCAAATTGAAGCCACGGACCGTGTTCAAAACATGGTAGCCCAAATGGATCTAGAAGGCTTTGGAAACTGTACAAATACAGGCGCTTGTGAGGTTGAATGTCCTAAAGGGATTTCATTAGAAAATATTGCAAGAATGAATCGGGAATTAATTAAGGCAAGCGTAAAGTCCTAATTATCTAAGACAAACTCCTCTATAGTGTCCCAACCCGCACGTACTTCAATGGGTTCTGAAGCATAGCTAACACGTTCTGGCTGAACTTTGCTTAAATAGTCACCGGTATCGTATAAACCGTTTTTATCGGAGTCAAAAATAGCTCTTAGAAAATAAATTCCTGGACTGACGTCTTTAAAATCAACTGGCGAGGAATCCTTGGCAAAAAAAGACTCAACAACAACCCCTTTAGCATTTGTTATTTGAATGATCATAGGGTAAACACCGTTACCAATATTAACCCTTACATTTCCATAATCAGATTGAAATTTAGTGGTAGCATTATAATTTATAGTATCATTTTCAGCGCCAAAAAAATCTATGAAAGCCCCTGGCAAGAACTGAATCTTATAGCTGTTTTTTTCAGTTTTATCAAAATTCAGTACAACGTTATTAGTCATTGAATCCAAGAACATCGTTGTCTTTAGAAAAACAGAATCTTTGTTGATAACTTGCACTTTTGACTGGTTAACTTTTTCTAAAGGTATTGTAGCACTGACTATATAGGGATCTTTTAGTTTAAGATTGGAAGTAAGAGACTTAAAGACCAAAGAGTCTGATTTAAAGTCTTTAATTCTCACTACAACTGTGTCTATAAAGTGAGCACGAACGACTTCGAAAATTAAAGAATCAACCTCAAATGTAGGGCGGTACCAATAGTTCAAAGTATCTTTATCTATTTCTTTGGTGATTACTGATGAAAAGTCGTCAGGAACGTCAGAGAGCATTTTAATAAGCATCGATTCACCTTCACCTTCATAACCAAAAGCAATTTTATTTTGAGATGCTTGTCGTGCCCGCTTAAAACTGTAATCAATCGATTCCTTGAACAATCGCAATACATAAGCCGTATCGGAAGGAACTGTAATAAATTGCTTTCTGTAGGCTATTTTGTCGGTTTTTTGTTGGTACGTATAATTCGGACTATCCTCTTTAAGAGCTGTTAATAGATATGATCCTTTTTTTATGTTTTCAAGACTAAATACAGAGCTACTGTCTGTGACTGCTACATATTTAGGCTTTTGATTATACACAATTGAATCGTAGAAAGAGGAGTCTACTTCGTACAATAGTACCGCGACACGTTCATCAACGTCTTTGTTTAAAGCATCTGAGACGATTCCTGAAACAGAAAGAGAATCAATATAATTTCCTGTAGAAAACACATACTTATAGTATGGAAACAAATTACCCTCGTTATTGTCAGATATACTTTCTCCAAAGTTAAACGCGTAAGTAGTGTTGGGTTGAAGGGTGTCAAAAATTTTAATTGTAATAACTTTACTTGCAATCCCAACGGGTGTAATCTCTGGCTCAATATTCATTGGGGGAGAGATAATAAGCTGTTTCTGAATGTTTTTTAGCTTTACATATTCGTCAAATTGAATTTCAATTTCTTGGGCGTCAAAATTTATTGAGAAATTTTTTGGACTGGACTTAACAATTACTGGGGGCGTTTCGTCTTTGTCTCCACCCGTTGTAGTGCCCCTATTGGCACATTGTGATAAAATCAAACTGACCACAATAAAAAACCCTAAGTTAGCTAACTTTTTACCCATTAAAACTGCATTTTATGCAAAGTAACAATATATTTTAGTAGTAACGAAAAATGGAATGCGTAATTGCGGGAGTTGATAAACTTAAATGCCTATTTGTAATGTTTTTAAAAAATTAAGACTCTACCAACTCAACGTATCGCCATTTATCAAAAAAATCGCTAAAAGCTTATTAATAATCAGAATAGTGATTAGTTAACGACAACTAATACCGAAAGCTAACACAAATATAAATTTCGTAATCAGGCAAAATCATAGAATATTTTTGGAAAAAATATTTATCAGGAAACCAAATATTAGACATAGTGTAGTAAATTCATAAAATTGAAATTATATTTCATATTTACATGTAAGTTTAACTTATAATTCACAAGGTTTTTTATTTTTGTAACATGACAAATCAAACAGATGCTTTTAAAAAGGTAATATCCCATGCTAAAGAATACGGATTTGTATTTCAAAGCAGTGAAATATATGATGGCTTAAGTGCTGTTTACGACTATGCACAAAACGGTGTAGAGCTGAAGAAAAATATTCGTGAATACTGGTGGAAAGCCATGGTTCAAATGAATGATAATATCGTAGGGTTAGATGCTGCTATTTTAATGCACCCAACTACCTGGAAAGCTTCTGGTCATGTCGACGCCTTTAACGACCCTTTAATTGACAACAAAGATTCAAAAAAACGCTACAGAGCTGATGTTTTAATTGAAGACTATTGTGCTAAGATTGAAGGAAAGATTGAAAAAGAAATAAAAAAAGCAGAAAAACGCTTTGGCGACAGTTTTGACAAAGTTGAGTTCATTAGCACCAATAGTCGCGTAGTTGCCTATCAAGACAAAATTAAGGCTATTTTATCACGAATGGGGCAATCATTAGAAAACGAAGACTTACCAGATGTAAAAGCACTTATTGAAGAGCTTGAAATATCAGACCCCTTAACAGGTAGTAAAAACTGGACGGATGTTAAGCAATTTAATTTGATGTTTGGCACTAAACTAGGGGCGAGTGCAGAAAACGCTATGGATTTGTACTTAAGACCTGAAACTGCACAAGGAATATTTGTAAACTTTTTAAATGTCCAAAAAACTGGTCGTATGAAAATCCCTTTTGGGATTGCACAAACCGGAAAAGCTTTTAGAAATGAGATTGTAGCCCGTCAGTTTATTTTTAGGATGCGTGAATTTGAACAAATGGAACTGCAGTTCTTTATCAAACCTGGTACACAAGCAAAATGGTATGAGCATTGGAAAGAAGCACGCATGAAATGGCATTTGTCGTTGGGTATGAATAGTGAGAACTATCGTTTTCATGACCACGATAAGCTAGCTCATTATGCTGATGCTGCTTCTGATATTGAATTTAAATTCCCCTTTGGTTTTAAAGAACTTGAAGGTATCCATTCTAGAACAGATTTTGACTTGAATCAACACGAGACTCATTCTGGGAAAAAGCTACAATACTTTGATCATGAGGAAAATAAAAGTTACACCCCATATGTTCTAGAAACTTCTATTGGGTTAGATAGAATGTTTCTAGCTGTATTCTCAAACGCGCTGACTGAAGAGACCTTAGAAAATAACACAACTAGGACTGTATTAAAACTACCTGCGGTCTTGGCTCCTACTAAAGCTGCAATACTTCCCTTAGTAAAAAAAGATGGACTTCCAGAAGTTGCAAAATCCATTGTAAAAGAATTAAAATGGGACTTTAATGTGGTTTATGACGAAAAAGATGCTGTTGGAAGGCGTTACCGTCGTCAAGATGCCCTGGGTACTCCTTTTTGTATTACTGTAGACCATGACTCCTTAGAAGATAAATGTGTAACTATTAGGCAACGAGACACTATGAGTCAACAACGTGTTAAGATAGAAGATCTAAAGTCTATTATAGAAAATGAAGTTTCCATGAAAAGCTGGCTAAAGAGAATATAATTAATATCAAAAAAATGAAACTTAATAAACTTTGTTATTTTACTCTAATAACTTTTTTAATTTCCTTAAAAGGTCACTCCCAATTAAACGCTAGTGTAATTGGATCTGCGCAAGTTTTAGACAACAACTGCTTTTTAATAACTCCAGCTGTTAACGATCAATCAGGAGGTGTTTGGTATGACAATTCCATTGATTTCTCAAACGACTTCACCATTTATTATCAAAGTTATTTTGGTAGCAACGATGCAGATGGTGCAGATGGAATGGCTCTGGTTTTTAAACAAAATTCTACTCCAGCAATTGGTAATACAGGGGCATATGTTGGTTATGGAGGTATTGACCAGTCTTTAATTATTGAATTTGATACGTTTCAAAATAATGGAGGAGCTGACCAAGGGCCAGAGGCTTTTAGCGACCCAACCTATGACCACATAGCTATTATGAAAAATGGCGTTTCTGACCATGCTTCTTCTTCAAACTTGTCGGGTCCGATTCAGGCCAGCATTAGTAGTGTAAATATAGAAGATGGCGTTGACCACGATGTTAAAATTGAGTGGGTTTCTAGCAGTCAAACACTTAATGTTTACTTTGATTGTAATTTAAGACTGAGTGTAACTGAAGATTTTAAAAATACAATTTTTGAAGGAGACAGCAGTGTTTATTTTGGCTTTGTAGGTTCAACTGGAGGGCTCAATAATATCCATCGTGTGTGTTTTAATAGTATCTCATTTATTGATAATTTAACTCTGGACGACGAAACTATTTGCGAAGGGGAAAGCATACAAGTGGATGCTAGCATTCCTAGTGGAGACAGCTATTTGTGGTCACCACCACTAGGAGTTAGTGACATTAATAGCCCTTCCCCTTTATTGTCTCCAATAGAAACTACAACTTATTTTGTTTCAATTACCGATATTTGCGGAGACCCTTCATCACAAAGTATTACTATTAATGTGGCTCAAGGAGAAGCTCCTTTGTTTGAACAAATTGCTCCTATCTGTTTTGAAGATGTTCTTGACCCTCTTCCAAATACCTCAATTGAAGGTATTACAGGGACATGGCTACCTGCTATTGACAATACATTAACCACAGAATATACATTTACCCCAGATGACGGTCAGTGCGCATCTACAACTGAAATGACTATCATTGTTCTTACTCAAACTAATCCTGACTTTAATCAAATTGATGATGTCTGCGAAGGAACAGAAATTTGGACTGGTGGCTCTCCTTTTTCTGTAGAATCAAATAACGGAATAATTGGTGTATGGACACCTGCTTTTGATGCATACAATACAACTACTTACAGTTTCATTCCTGATGATGGTCAGTGTGCTTCTACATCTGAAATGACTGTTGTTATCATTCCTCAAACTAATCCTGACTTTACTCAAATTGATGATGTTTGCGAAGGAACTCAATTAACTTTACCGACTACATCAAATGAGGGTATTACAGGAACATGGTCACCTATGATTAACAATACAATAACAACTGAATATACCTTCACACCAGATCCTGATCAATGTGCTAACCAAACAACTATGACTGTTGTTGTAAACGAAAAAATAAACCCTGTTTTTGACTCTGTAGATACTATATGTAGTGGTGAAATAATACCTGAATTTCCTACAACATCTTTAAACGGAATTACAGGAACTTGGTCACCCGCATTAGATAATACTGTAACTACAACTTACACATTCACCCCAGACGACGATGAATGTGCTAATTCAATAAACACTACAATTAATGTGCTACCTAACTTAGAATCCACTTTTAATCAACTGGATGAAATATGCGAGGGACAATCACTAACACTACCCTTGACTTCAAACGAAGGTATTTCGGGTACTTGGCTTCCCGCTATTGATAATACATTAACTACAGAATATACGTTTACTCCAGATACTAATCAGTGTGCTAGTGAAGGAACTATGGTTGTAACGGTAACTCCCTTAATCATTCCAACCTTTACAGAGATTGGCACTATTTGTATTGGTGATACTTTACCAGAGTTACCATCAACATCAATTAATAATATAACTGGCTCTTGGTCGCCAACAATTAGTAACGCAGCAAGTGCGGAATATACGTTTACACCAAATGATGGTCAATGCGCTTTAGATACCACAATGACTGTAACTGTTATTGAAGAAATTGAGCCTGAGTTTACACAAATAGATCCTATATGTATAGGGCAAATCATTAGTCCTCTACCACAAGTCTCAAATAATAATATTACTGGTACTTGGTCCCCTGCATTAAATAACTTAGAAACCACTACTTATACATTTACTCCAGAAAATGGACAATGTTCTTATTTAACCTCGATGACAATTGAGGTGGGGACTTTCAGTCCAATATCAATTACTGCAAGCAACATCTCAAATGATTTTGATTCAAATCAAATCATTTCAGTGACTGCGTCAGGTGGAAGTGGTAACTATGAGTTTCAATTAGATGGAGGTTCATGGCAGTCCAATTCGATTTTTGAATATGTAACTGGGTGTGAAGAACACATAGTAGCAGCTAGAGATGTAGATGGATGCATATTTGAAACTGAAACCAGCGTAATGATTATGGACTATCCAAAATTCTTCACTCCAAATGGTGATGGTTATAACGATACTTGGAATATCAAATGCCTAGAGGACAACCCATTAGCTAAAGTCAGTATTTTTGATCGTTTTGGTAAATTATTATTAAGTTTTAAACCAACTCAAAATGATTGGGATGGTACATTTAATGGACAATTAGTACCAACTAGCGATTATTGGTTCGTGGCGAGCTACCTAAACAGTGACGGAACAGAAACTCAATTTAGATCCCATTTCACGTTGCGTTACTAACGTCATATCTCTAAAAATTCAATTTAAAAATAGGCTCTTATTTGAATGGTTCCTGTATGAATCGTACGACTAGTTTCACTCTTTCTTCCGAAGTAATTTAAATTCAAATCTAAATATTTAGTAAGTTTTTTTTGAGCGACCAAAGACCACGTAAAGTTAGTTCCAGGCTGTAATCCTTCCATCATTTGATAAGCAACCGGAGAGCTTGGGTTTCCGGAGAATTTGTTAGAAAAATAATTAAATTCTCCTGAAATGGCTGCTTTCTGGCTTTGAGTTAAGGTAAAAGAAAAGCCATATTTTTCTTGTATTAATTGCTCGAGATTTCCAATAGAATTATCTTTTTTCTGATACTGATAAAACAAATCAAATCGCTTGTTTTGATCTAATAAATAAGAGACTTTAGGGCTTAAAAGAGTCTTGTTTAATTGATGGTTTTTAGAAGAAAAATTCTCGCTTTCGCTACTGATTTTATCTAGATTACTTTGCAAATTAAGAAGCCATTGATTTTTGATTTTATGAGTAATATTCAATTGGTGACTAACAGATTCAAGTTCGATATATCCAAATGAAAGTACGTTTCTAGCCTTTGAATCCAAATAGCTGTAGGAGACCGTATAGTGCTGCTTACCTCTATTTAAGAATAATTGATTTCTAAAATTAGATTGGAGACCGAGCTGGTCCTCAACTTTTGAATAAAATGGATTTAAGCGAATTGATTGATTGTTGTTTTTATCTTTTCGATCAATTAAAAAAGAGGTTTGATTGTAAAAATGAGACCAAAACTTCTTGTTGGACTGACTGGAATTAGACCACTGAGTGGGGTTAAATATAAGCGATTGGCTCAACTTATTTTGATGCGTTCGAATATAAACCTGATTAGGCAACAAGACTCTTATATAAATCGCCTGGTCTTGAAATTGTGCGACTTCAAATTCTTCTAATTCCTGAATTCCATTATCGTTGTAATCAAACCAAACGAAGCTACCTTGTCCAGGCTCCACTTCAACATATGTAAAATCTTGCCGAGGTAGCCGTCCTGCATTAGTTTCAAAAAGCGTGTTCCAATGGATCAGATTATTTGCTATCTTTTGACTGTACTGAAGTCTTGAGTTGATAGATTTCTGTGACGGAGAACTGCTGTCTTCTGTTTTGAATTCACGGTAATTGGCATATAAACTGAGTTGTGTATTTTTATTTTGAATCCATTTAGAATCCAAATAATAGGTATTTGAAGAGTTTACCTTAGTAAGAAGATTGTCTTTTATACTGTCATTAACCCGATGGACATATCCTATTTTGGCAAATACTTTCGTGGAATCCCCTATCCCTTTAAAGAGTTCGTAAGATTTAAACTTTTGACTCACAGGGTTTAAAATATTTGATACAAGTTCTTTTTTTTCGTTGTGCTCAGTAGAAAACTTAACACCTGCCCACCCTTTGTCATAACTGTATTTTAGCTGTGTGTTTGACCTATAAAAAAGAGATTTAGAGACCTTGGCATTTGTTTCTAGTAGACTAGAGTTTGAAAAAAACTGAAAACGATCAATTTTTAGCTTTGCTAAAACCAAATGTCGCTGGCCTTCATAGTTTTCATTATAATTTAACTTCTGAAACTGATAGTTGAATTGGCCGATTTCTGGGTGTGCTAGTTTAGCGGCTGTTTTAATAAAAACTTGATCTCCAAGATCTGATATAAGTTGGTTACTATAGGGCTGGTCAAGATTCCAATCTCTATTAAATTCTGGATTATATAAGCCTTCAAGATTCCTAAAATTTTCATGGATGTAATCAATATCTGTGGTCAAATTTAACTTCCATATTTGAGAAGGCTTTAGTAGTTGATGTGCAATCGACAATTGGGTCGCTACCCCAGTATTATCTTGATCTTCTAATGATGAATATAAATTCAAATCGTTTTTACTTGCAGCAAACTCAAAATTAACAAAGGTATTTTTATTAGGAACAAAGGAACCATTGACAACCGCTAACTGCAACTTGACTGGCGCAACTAGCCGAACAATTGGTTCATAGTCTCCTTGTTTTACTCCATCTACAGGAGCGATATATTCATAAATATTAGAGATTGCATTTGAGCTGGCAATCATATAATTACCTTGTTCAACTCCTACTGAAGTGAAGTTAACAAGGTAAAGTTCATCTTCGGAATTAGTTGAAAACTCAAAAACTTCCAGATCATTCACCAGTATCTTTTTATATAAGATTCTATTTTCATTGTAAGACTCTAGACTTGACGAAGGCGCTGACATTAGTGATTGGTTATCACCAGCGTTCGATAGAATTGATACTTGATCTGAGCTAAGTGATTGCTGCAGCGGCTGATTTTTTAAATCACTTTCGCTGTAAACAGAGGCTCCAATGGTCCATTTTTCAGTTTTAAACTGACTTCCTCCATAGCCAATGAAACGCGAGTAATTACGGGCACTGGATTGATAATCAACAGTGATTCGCATTTCTGATGTAATAGGGTATGTCGAATTAAAAATAATTTCACCTGCGTTATAATCAATATTATAGTCTTCTGTCGCGCCACGGCGCAATGGAACTCCGTTAACGTAGACTGTTTCGCTTCCCGAAACTACCAAAACATAAAGTTCATTGTTTTGGCCTACTAGCTTATATGGTCCCTGGTTACCTTCTTGAGCAATAAATTGACTTGTGGTAAATTGTCCACGAACTAAGGCACCGGCAGCAAAGGCGGTGTATTCAGAGTTGTTATTTTTAAAATGTGTAGATAACGACAAGCCTTGAACACGCTTTGAAAATTCGGCATAGTAAGAATCCTTATTTTTGAGATCGATATCCCCAGCTCTAATTCTCCATTTATCACTAAAAACTTCTACAAAAACTTGATCAAATTCATCCAAACGTTGTGAATACCCACTTTCTTGCAATGGGATGTTTGAATCTTGGATTGATGCCCTTAAGGTTACCTTATCATTTAACTTTCCACTAATCTGAAGGTCAAGCTCACTGTTGAGAACCGAGTTTTGATTGTTTCCTATGGTAACTCCTCTAGAGATACTCCCCGATGAAATTAACCCATCAAAAGGAGAAATAGCTGGCGTTTCACTTGGCTCTGACAATCTGTAAAGCTTCTGCAAGTTCCCCGTTCGATTGACAATAACTGATTCCTCGATTTCTTGATACGTCTTTGTGATAAATTTCGGATATGTTAAGTAATGAACTCGAATAGAATCCTGAGTAGTGTTTTGTGTGAAACTCAAAGTGGCTTTTTGGAAATCTACAGAGTATAATGCAGCTGAAATACGCTCGTTTTTTAAATTGGTGATAAAAAAGGAGGAAGGATTAATACTCACAGAGTCAAGCTGAATGTTGTCAGTAACCGTCACTGTTTTGAGTCTGTACAGTGAAGACGACTCTTGAGATGAGCTCCGGCTGATTGAGAAAAGAAATAAAATGATAAAAAAGTACTTCATTATAACTCTTAAACTGAAAAAAATCAAAAATATTTTGTTGATATTTTTCGTTAAAACAAGACTAAATATTTAGGGTAAAAGTACTCTATTAATTATTTTAGCTAAAATTAATGATCCAATAGATGAAAATTATTTCTTACAACGTTAACGGAATTAGAGCTGCGCTTAAAAAAGGGTTTATTGATTGGCTGAAAAGTGCCAATCCAGACGTGATCTGTTTACAAGAAATAAAAGCACAGGAAGATCAACTGGATTTAAGTGTTTTTGAAAATGCTGGATACCATTACAGTTATTGGTTCAGTGCTCAAAAAAAAGGCTATAGCGGCGTTGCTATTTTATCAAAAAAAGAACCAACTAACGTTGTCTATGGAACTGGAATTGAATCTATGGATTTTGAAGGTCGCAATATTCGTGTTGATTTTGATGGAGTCTCAGTTATGAGTCTATATTTACCTTCTGGAACCAACTTAGCAAGGCTAGAACACAAGCTTGAATACATGGATTTATTTCAAGACTACATAAACACACTGAAAAAAGAAGTTCCAAACCTTATTATTTGCGGAGATTACAACATCTGTCACGAAGCCATTGATATTCATGACCCTGTTAGGAACAAGAATATATCTGGATTTTTACCTGAAGAAAGGGCTTGGATGAGTCAGTTTTTAGAGAACGGGTTTGTGGATGCCTTTCGTGAATTTAATTCAGAAGCTCACAACTATAGCTGGTGGAGTTATCGTGCGAACTCTCGTACGAATAATAAAGGGTGGCGATTGGATTACACATTAGTTACTCAATCTTTACAAGAAAAGTTGAAAAGAGCCGTTATTTTATCGGAAGCGGTCCATAGTGACCATTGCCCGGTTTTAGTTGAATTAAAATAAATTAATATTAAAAATTACATACAATGTTTAAAAAAATTCTAGTTTTATCACTCATTATTTCTGTATCTAGTTCATGCGTATCTTCAAAGATTTATAAAGAATTAGACGGAAAATACACCTCTCTAAAAAACGATTATGATACTTTAAGTGCACAAAACGAAGCCGTTATAAACGAAAGAAATTCCTTGCAAAATCAACTAGATCAGTTACAAAAAAAGTATGACTCTTTAATAACAGATCGAAATGCACTGCAACAAGAACTGACAGCGCTTCATAAAAAATACGAAGCCTTAAATGAATCCTACTCAGCATTGGAACAAAATAGCTCCAAGGAAATCGCTGATAATATTCAGAAAAACAGAGAGCTTCTAGCACAGTTAGAAGCTAAAGAACTCGCCTTGGCTGCGGAAAATGACCGTCTTTTAAAGCTAGAAGCTGACATGCAAGAACGTTCTCAACGAATTGCAGAATTAGAGTTACTGATTACTTCCAAAGACCAAGCTATGCGTGATTTAAAAAATGCCATTTCAAGTGCCTTAACTGCGTTTGAAGGCAAGGGATTAACTGTTGAACAGCGGAATGGGAAGGTTTATGTGTCCATGGAAAATAAATTACTTTTTAAATCTGGTAGTTGGGCCATTGGATCTAAAGGACGTATCGCAATCGAACAGCTAGGCTCTGTTTTAGCAGATAATCCAGAAATTGCAGTACTCATTGAAGGTCATACAGATAATGACCCTTTTTCAAGTGGTGGACAAATTGCCAACAACTGGGATTTATCTACTAAACGCGCAACCGCAATTGTTCAAATACTGAGTGAAAACGCAAGTATAAACCCTGAAAGCTTAACGGCGGCTGGACGTGGAGAATATGCGCCTATCACCTCTAACGACGATACGGAAGGAAAAGCAAAAAACAGACGAATTGAAGTTATTCTTACTCCAAAATTAGATGAAATATCTAAGCTTTTAAATAACGATTAATGAAATACACCAAACTACCAAGTACTGATATTAAAATAAGTGAAATTTGCTTAGGCACCATGACCTGGGGTAATCAAAATACCGAGGGTGAAGGGCATCAACAAATGGATTTTGCATTGGACCGAGGAGTTAACTTTATAGATACTGCAGAGCTATATCCAGTTCCGGCAACAGCAGAAACCCAAGGGCTAACAAGTAAATATATTGGCAGTTGGCTCAAAAAAAACAAGACTAGAGATCAAGTAATTATTGCCAGTAAAATTGCAGGGCCTGGCGATTATACAGCACACATTAGGACCACTGGGTTTTCTCCACACTCTATAAAAGAAGCCCTAGATTTAGAACTCAAGCGCTTACAAACAGATTATATTGATTTGTATCAATTACATTGGCCCGAGCGTCAAACGAATACGTTTGGAGTTCGAGATTTTAAACCAAATCCAAACGATCGGTGGGTAGATAATTTTAATGAGGTATTGCACACCTTGCACACCTTTGTAGAGGCCGGTAAAATTCGAGCCGTTGGAATTTCTAATGAAAAAGCATGGGGAACAATGCGCTTTGCTGAAGAAGTTCGGAATCATAATTTTACTCCTATCAGCACCACACAAAATGCATATTCAATGTTAAACAGGGTTTTTGAAGGCGATATGGCAGAAGTTTCTATGCGTGAGAACATCGGACTTTTGGCATATTCTCCCTTAGCATTTGGAGTCCTTACAGGAAAGTATATTGAAGGGACCGCCGCAGACAATGCACGTCTAAATTTGTTTCCGCGATTTGCACGCTATAGCAGCGAACAGTCAAGCGAAGCGACTAAGCAATACCTTCTGTTAGCAAAAGATTTAGGAATGAGTCTAACCACTTTAGCGTTGGCATTTGTCAACCAAAGACCATTTGTCACTAGCAATATTATTGGAGCAACTAATTTAGAGCAGTTGAAAGAAAACATTGACAGCATAAACATCCAGCTTTCAAAAGAAACACTGGACCGAATCAATGCAATTCACGCCAGCATACCCAACCCAGCTCCATAAATTTACACTAAATAAGTTTTAGGCTTGATCCTTATTGGCTAATTGACCGCAGGCAGCATCAATATCTTTACCACGAGATCTGCGAACTGTAACAGTAATGTTTTTCGCTTCCAGCATAGAAACATATAAGTCGATAGCAGCGTTGCTCGCTTGTTGAAACACCCCATCATCAATAGGGTTATATTCAATAAGGTTAACCTTGCTAGGCGCAAATTTACAAAAGTCAATTAATGCTTCAATATCTATTTTAGTGTCATTGATTCCTTCCCAAACGACGTACTCATATGTAATAATACGACTCGTTGCAGCATACCAGTGTTTTAGAGCCTCACGTAAATCTTTCAATGGAAATGTTTCATTGAATGGCATTATGGAAGTACGAACGCTGTCAATCGCCGAATGCAAAGACACTGCTAAATTAAATTTAACCGCATCATCAGCCATTTTTTTAATCATCTTTGGAACTCCAGACGTAGACACAACAATCCGCTTTGGCGACATCCCTAAGCCCTCTTTAGACGTAATCTTTTCAATCGCCTTAAGTACGTTATTGTAATTCATTAAAGGCTCTCCCATTCCCATAAAAACAATGTTGGATAAAGGGCGATTGTAGTATAGTTTACTTTGTTTATCAATGGCTACTACTTGATCATAAATTTCATCAGGGTTAAGATTGCGCATGCGTTTTAAACGCGAGGTCGCACAAAACTTACAATCAAGACTACATCCAACTTGAGATGATACACAGGCAGTAGATCGCTTAGCTGTTGGAATTAAAACTGATTCTACAATCATTCCATCATGAAGTCGGATTCCATTTTTTATGGTCCCATCTGTGCTTCTTTGCATTGAATCCACTTTGATGTGATTAATGCTAAAATTAGCATCCATCATCTGTCGGGTTTCTTTTGACAAATTTGTCATATCATCAAAATGATGGGCCCCTTTTTGCCAGAGCCACTCATAAACTTGGGTACCTCTAAAAGCTTGATCCCCATTAGAAGTAAAGAACTCTCTTAACTCCTCTTTTGATAAGGCACGAATATCTTTTTTGATGGTATTCATCTTAATTAAAACTATTAAACATTAAAAAAAAGCCTCAACATGGAGGCTTTTAAATTGGTTTTAGATGATCAGCATGGCATCACCATAACTATAAAATTTGTATTTTTCCTTAACTGCTTCTTCATAAGCCTTTTTTACAAAATCATGTCCGCCAAATGCGGCAGTCATCATTAAAAGTGTTGATTTTGGTGTGTGAAAATTAGTGATCATACAGTTTGCTATTGAGAATTCATATGGTGGGAAAATAAATTTATTCGTCCATCCTGAATAATCATTCAGATTTCCTTTAGAAGATACGGAGCTCTCAATTGCCCGCATGGCGGTTGTACCTACTGCACAGATTCTACGTTTTTCTTTAAGTGCTGTATTTGTTTTATCTGCTGTTTGGATTGGTATAATGATTTCCTCACTATCCATTTTATGTTTAGATAAATCTTCAACTTCTACTGGATTAAACGTCCCTAAGCCAACATGTAGTGTGACCTCAGCGAAGTTAATTCCTTTTATCTCTAGGCGTTTTAATAAGTGTTTTGAAAAATGCAGTCCAGCTGTTGGAGCTGCGACAGCCCCTTCATTTTTAGCATAAATTGTTTGATAACGTTCCTCATCCTCAGGCTCAACCTCACGATTGATGTATTTTGGCAACGGTGTTTGACCAAGCTGAGTTAGTTTTTTCCTGAACTCCTCATAGGATCCATCATATAAAAAACGTAGTGTACGTCCTCTTGATGTTGTATTGTCAATCACTTCAGCGACCAACATTTCATCCTCACCAAAATAGAGTTTATTACCTATTCTAATCTTACGAGCAGGGTCTACTAATACATCCCATAAACGTTGCTCCGCATTTAATTCTCTAAGAAGAAATACCTCTATTCGCGCACCTGTTTTTTCTTTATTACCAAACAAGCGAGCTGGAAACACTTTAGTGTCGTTCAGAATCATTACATCATCCTCGTTGAAGTAATCAATCAAGTCCTTAAACTGTTTATGCTCAATGGTTTGTTTTTCACGATTCAAGACCATAAGACGTGACTCATCTCTGTGTTCAGAAGGGTATTCTGCTAATAATTCGTCTGGTAATTCAAAGTTAAAATGCGATAATTTCATGCTTGGTTTTTATATTTTCAAGTAGCGAATATACAACCTCAAAATAGGGGTTGTCAAGTATTTGAACTATTATTTTTAAGATTCGTAGATATTGAAACCTAATTCTAATAAATTTTCCCAAAAATCAGGGAAGGATTTAGAAACAACCTCAGCTTCTTTTATAGAAAAAGAAGTTAAAAGTACGAGAGGCGCAAACGCCATAGCCATACGATGATCGTTAAACGTTTCTACAGTACAGCCGGAAACTAATGGCTTTGGGTCTAAAAGAAACAAGCTATCACTAGTTATATTAAGGTCCGTGCCAAATTTATAAATCTCACTTTTCAATGCCTCTAAACGGTCTGTTTCTTTGATTTTTAGGGTGTGTAATCCGGTGAGACGGCATTGTATTTGAAGCCCTAAACAAGTTACTACAATTGTTTGAGCAATATCTGGAGCATTGGCTAAGTCGGAATGGATCGATATAGGCAACGATTTGTTTATTTTTTTTAAAATGATTTTAGAGCCTTCAAAAGTAGTTTCGACTCCCATTTGTTTATAGATATCTTTCAGAACTGCATCGCCTTGTAGGCTGTCTTTTTTGTAAGTGCTCAGACGAACTTGAGTGCCTGGGGGACTCAATGCGATAATACTGTAAAAATAAGAAGCAGAAGACCAGTCAGATTCTACAGTGAGAGTTTTTAAATCGGTCTCTAAATAAGGGTTTACATTGATGGTTTGACCTTCAAAAGACGTCTCAACTCCAATTTGTTCTAATAATGATAGGGTCATATTGATGTAGGGAACCGATGTGATTTTTCCTTCGAGATGTAGCTTCAATCCATTTTCAAGCTTTGTAGCCATGAGTACTAATGCTGAAATGTATTGGCTACTTACATTTGCCTTCATTCGAACCTCATCTTTAAACAACCGTTTGCCTGTTATTCGCAGAGGAGGGTAGCCCTCTTGGCTAGCATATTCAATATCTGCTCCTAAGTCTCTGAGGGCATCGACTAGTATTTTGATGGGGCGTTCTTGCATTCGCTGAGAACCCGTCAATAGTATTGTACTGCCTTCTAATGTTGCGAAATATGCTGTCAGGAAACGCATTGCCGTACCCGCATGATGGATATCTACAGTATTAGATTCCGTACTTAATGCCTTAAGCATATACTGGCTGTCATCTGAATTAGAGATATTTTGTACTTCTAAACTACTAAAAAGAGCTTTAAGTAATAAAAGTCGGTTGGATTCACTTTTAGACCCTGTAATGGTAAGATCTGTACTTGAATTTATTTTTGAATTTTGGAGTTGAAGCTGCAAATCTATTTTAGTTTTTCGTTGCTATGGTGGCGGTTGTGATCCCTATTGGTTTTTAACTGTAGTTTTTTGTCAAAAGCTTCTTGTAAATTTACACTTGTTTGGTTGGCTAAACAGAGAACAACAAATAAAACATCTGCAAGTTCTTCTCCAAGATCTTTATTTTTGTCACTTTCTTTTTCACTTTGCTCGCCATAGCGTCGAGAAATAATACGGGCTACTTCCCCTACTTCCTCAGTAAGCTGCGCCATGTTTGTCAGTTCGTTAAAATAGCGAACTCCGTGGTTATTGATCCAATTATCAACTACTTTTTGTGCGTTTTGAAGGTCCATTTATTTAGAATTATATGACTACTAAATTAGTCAATCTTCAAATTAAATCAAATTAAATCAACCACTAATAGTAATGGAAAAACAATAAATTATCAGCGTTCTTTCGTGTCGATAATTATAGTCACAGGCCCGTCATTTGTCAGTGCTACTTTCATGTTAGCACCAAATTTACCTGTGTGAATTGTTTGATCTAAATCTGCTTCAAATTGCTTTATAAATTGTTTGTAAAGTGGTTTGGCGATTTCTGGCTTTGCAGCTTTGATATAACTTGGTCGGTTTCCTTTTTTGGTTTGTGCATACAATGTAAACTGACTCACTACTAAAGCGTCCCCTGCAATATCTTTGAGCGAACTATTCATCACCCCTTCGGCATCATTAAAAATACGGAGATTTGAAAGTTTATTACTTAACCAGCTAATGTCATCACTAGTGTCCGTGTCTATGATTCCCAAAAATACTACTAATCCAGACTCCATCTCGGCGATATTGATACATTCAACAGAAACGATTGCTTGGGAAACACGTTGAATTACCGCTCTCATTTTGGTTCGTAATTATCAGTTCGGTAATGCTCTTCATCGCCCTCTAATATTTGTGTGTAGCTTTTGTAGCGAGATGCTGCAACTTGGTTGTTTTCTATGGCTGATTTTACAGCGCACTGTGGCTCGTGTAAATGCAAACAATTATTAAACTTGCACGACTGCTTTAATGCAAATAGCTCTGGGAAGTAATTATCCAACTCGGAGGGTTCCATATCTACAACTCCAAACCCTTTGATTCCAGGTGTATCTATAATTTGAGCTTCAAAACTGAGATCAAACATTTCGGCAAAAGTAGTGGTGTGCTGCCCTTGTTTATGCTGATCAGAAATCTCTTTTGTCTTAATATTTAAGCCAGGCTCAATACTATTAACTAAAGTGGATTTCCCAACACCCGAATGTCCAGCAAACATGCTTGACTTCCCAGTCATGAGGCTTTTCACGGCTTCAATGTTTTCACCTGTTTTAGCAGAGATACTTAAACACTGATATCCTATCCCTTCATAAAGGGTTGTTAGGTCCTTGACAATATCTTTAGTATTAGCATCATTTACGTCTACCTTATTAAAAAGCAACACTGCTTTAATTGAATACGCCTCGGTAGTCGCTAAAAAACGATCAATAAAACTTGTAAAGGTAGGGGGGTTATCAATAGTGACTAACAGAAAAACTTGATCAATATTACTAGCAATAATATGCGTTTGCTTCGAGAGATTGACTGATTTTCTAACGATGTAATTTTTGCGCGAATGTATTGTTTTAATGACCCCTGTTTGGGTATTATTACTAGTTTCTAAATCAAAATCTACCACATCTCCAACTGCTAAAGGGTTCGTGCTTTTGATACCCTGAATACGGAACTTTCCTTTTATACGGCAGTCATAAAACGTTCCGTCTTGTGCCTTAATCGAGTACCAACTTCCGGTAGATTTATATACGATTCCTGTCATTCTTATTTTTAAATATCTTCGCAAAGAAACAAATTTCTTTTAAGACCTCATTTCTATGTAAACAAAAAAGGCTCGCAATGCGAGCCTTTTTTTATTTATTCAAGATTTTCTCTTGATGATTGATCGATTCTTGGTGTATCGCCTTAAATAATTTGAGTATAAACTCTTCACTTAAATTGTACTGCTCCCCTTCAAGGACCATTTTACCTAAAATTTCATTCCATCGCTTACTTTGTAAAACAGCAACATTCTTTTGTTTTTTAAGAGAACCGATTCCCTCTG
This sequence comes from Flavobacteriaceae bacterium, assembly GCA_018608625.1. GTDB lineage: Bacteria > Bacteroidota > Bacteroidia > Flavobacteriales > Flavobacteriaceae > Hel1-33-131. Next base: position 78,097 of record JABAZC010000058.1, read on the forward strand.
CTACTTTCATTCGCTTTCCTAAAGTATCAAGTAGCTGATTATCCATTACATCAATTTGAGCACGTAAATTTTGGAGTTGATCGTTATAATCTGCTTCTGGCGTTGATTCTTTTCTGATTTTTAGATCTTTCATAATCTGAATCAATGAAGCTGGCGTTACTTGTTGTGCTGCATCACTCCACGCATTATCTGGGTCAAAATGAGTTTCAATCATAAGACCATCAAAATTTAAATCTAAAGCTGTTTGTGAAACATCAAAAATCATATCACGGTTTCCTGTGATGTGAGATGGGTCGTTAATCAATGGAAGGTCTGGAAACTTTGTTTGAAGTTCTATTGCCATTTGCCATTCTGGTGTGTTTCTGTATTTAGTTTTCTCATATGATGAAAACCCTCTGTGAATGACTCCTAAGTTTTTTATATCTGCTGTTGCCAATCGTTCAACTGCTCCAAGCCATAATGCTAAATCAGGATTTACAGGGTTTTTAACTAAAACAATTTTATCGGTGCCATTTAATGCATCTGCAATTTCTTGCACAATAAATGGACTCACCGTTGAGCGCGCACCAATCCAAAGCAAATCGATATCGTGCTCTAAAGCTAATTCTACATGGGCTCTATTAGCAACCTCAGTAGCTGTTTTTAAACCGGTCTCTGCTTTTACTTTTTGAAGCCATTTTAGACCTAATGCGCCAACCCCTTCAAAATTTCCTGGACGCGTACGGGGCTTCCAAATTCCAGCACGGTAGTAGTTAACATCCGTATTTTTTAGCTCATGAGCAATTTTTAATACTTGCTCTTCGGTTTCAGCACTGCAGGGTCCCGCGATAACTAAGGGGTGGTCTAGGTTTAAGTCATTCAACCAACTTCTGAGTTCTTTTTTATTTTCCATTTTTTTATTTTTAAGCAATTCCTTTTAGTATTTTTTTTATGTGATTTGTGTTTTTCATCTCGGAATATACAGCATCAAAATCATCATTTTCAATATATGCTTTAAATTGATTTAAGTTTTGAATATACTCATTAAGAGTTTCTATAACGTTCTCTTTATTTTGTTCGAAAATCGGAGTCCACATCGCTGGTGAACTTTTAGCTAATCGAACTGTAGATTCAAATCCACTTCCAGCCATATCAAAGATATTTGACTCATTTTTTTCTTTATCAATTACTGTCTTACCTAACATAAAGGAACTAATATGTGATAGATGTGACACATATGCTATGTGTTTATCGTGATCAATAGCTTTCATGTATCTAATATGCATTCCCATTGTTTCAAAAAGCGCTATAGCCTTTCCTGCGAGCACTGTTGAAGTTTGATTTAATTCACAGATAATATTAGTTTTGTTCTTAAACAATCCTTTTAACGCTGCGGAAGGGCCTGAAAACTCAGTTCCAGCAATAGGGTGTGTTGCTAAGAAATTAGCGCGTTTAGGGTGTGCAGCAACTGCCTCACAGATTGCTTGTTTGGTAGACCCCATGTCAATCACAATAGCTTGATTAGGTATCAAATCTAAAACCTGTATCAATACATTAATCGCTGTATTTACAGGAAGAGCTATCAAGACAAGTTCGGCAGAACTTACGGATGCTAAATCGCCGGTTTGATCGATTATACCTAGCTTTAATGCTTCCTTTAAATGCGCATCATTTTGGTCAATTCCAGAAATATAAACTCCAGGGAAATGACTCTTGAGATCTAATGCAAAGCTTCCACCTATTAACCCAACCCCTATGATGCTTATATGTTTCATAATACGCGTTTTATAGCCAATTCAATAGACTCACTTGGAGCACATAATGAAAAGCGTATGTAGCCCTCTCCATTGGTTCCGAATATGGTTCCAGGTGCAATAAACAAGTGGTAATCATGTAGTATTTTATCAATAAATGCTTCGGACTTAAGCCCTCTAGGCAATTTAGCCCATACAAACATTCCTGAGGTATTTGTTTCAAAGGTGCAATTTAAAGCCGTTGCCAATTCCCATACCAGTTTCCGGCGTTCTGAATAAATGAGATTCAAGTCGCTAAACCAATTTTTGGAGCTATTTAGAGCTTCAATTGCTCCTTTTTGAATACCATAAAACATCCCAGAATCCATATTGCTTTTAACTTTAATAACATTGTCTAGATGCGCTTTAGCACCTGTTAACATTCCCACACGCCATCCAGCCATATTAAATGTTTTACTTAAAGAGTTCAATTCTAAACAAACCTGCTCAGCGCCTTCAACATTAAAAATACTAGAGGGTTGGTTATTTAAAATAAAGCTGTAGGGATTGTCATTGATAAGGAGTATCTCATTCTTTTTTGCAAAATCAACAAGTCCTTTTAAAATCTTTTTGTTTCCCAAAGTACCCGTGGGCATGTGCGGGTAGTTAATCCACATTAATTTGACCTTAGACACATCCATAGCCTCTAGAGAAACTAAGTCTGGCTGCCAATTAGAGGTTGAGTTTAAATCGTAAAAAACAGGAGTAGCTCCTACTAACTTTGTCACAGACGTATACGTGGGATAGCCTGGGTTTGGGATCAAGACCGCATCCCCTTGGTTAAGGTATGCCATTGAAATATGCATAATCCCTTCTTTGCTTCCGATCAATGGGAGCACTTGGTTTTGAGGGTTTAGTGATATATTATAATGCGCTTTATAAAAATTTGCCATTGCCAAGCGAAGTGCTGGTAATCCTTGATAACTTTGATACTTGTGAGCAGAGGCATCCGACAAACTATCTGTAATTGCAGTAATCACAGCTTTTGGTGGGGCTAGGTCTGGACTGCCTATTCCTAAATTAATAATAGGAGCTCCGGCCGCCTTAAGGGCATTTACCTCTCTTAATTTTTTAGAGAAGTAGTATTCTTCAACTGTGTGTAAGCGATCGGCAGTTATCATTATTTTTTCGCGTTTTTATATTCTCCTAATATTTTAAATTCTTCAGCCATGATTTTCATGATCGCTTTTCCTTTTTCATAATCCGAGTATGCTTCAAAAGTAATATCAACAAAAAAGGCGTATTTCCACGGCGTATCAATTTTAGGAAGTGATTGGATTTTAGTCAGGTTTAAATTACAATCACTCATCACATTGAGCATGGCAGCTAGACTTCCTCGCTTATGATCTAATAGAAATTTTACAGACGCTTTATTTACAGATTTAGTGTTTTTTAAATCAGAAACTCTTTCTACAATCACAAAGCGTGTTTCATTGTGTTTAATGGTTTGTATGCTCTCTGCTAAAATATCTAAATCAAATAGGTGGGCAGCTTCTAAACTGGCTATTGCAGCGACCCCCACAATTTTACCCTCATAAATTCGTTTGGCAACTTCAGCAGTGTCCGTATCCTCAATTAATTTAATGTGGGGGTACTGTTTGAAGAACGCCTTACATTGCAACAAAGCCATTGGATGTGAAAACACTTCTTTGATGTCACTAATGTTTTGACCTCTCAGAGCCATCAAGTTGTGTTGTATCTCTAGGAAATACTCCCCTGTTATATATAAATTTTGATCATCAATGTGAGCATAGTTTGGTATTATTGAACCTGCAATAGAGTTTTCTAATGCCATGACGGCCATGTCGGTGTGTTTGGATGCCAGGCTGTCTACTACCTCTCCAAATGAAAGATAGGGTTGCACCTCAACAACTTCCTCAAAATACGTCTGAGAGACGATGTAATGAAAAGACCCTTCTATACCCTGTATGCCTACTCTTTTTTTCATAAAAAAAAATCTCGATGTTTACATCGAGACTTATATTTAAAATTTATATTGATAAATTATACACACAATGCCACGATTTCTTTTCTAAAAAAGAAATAATAAAAGCTATAAAAAATATAATTTGCGTTTATCATAAGTAATTAATTGTTAAGCTAAAGTATCTATTTTTATTATAACTTAATATTTAATTTCTTTTTTTTCTTGTTCTGTTGCCAGAATTGCAGATAATTTAACAAAACAAGGCATGAATTAATTAAATGCTATTTTTTTTGGATTTATTACACAATACATTTAATAGCCATCACTGAGAGTAAGCTCTAAATGTGATGATTAAAGAAATCTGTCAATCTAAAAAATGCTAACCCGAATAGTATTGGTATAGTTCTAAAACTGGAAGCATGTAAACACTTTTACATCTATAAAATTTCTAATATCGACTGTTAAAAATTATTATTGATTAAAAATGATATAGAGACTAGTTCTATGGTGCTGCGAAAAATTGACCCCTTTTAAAAATAAGTATCTCTAAGCTTCTCTGGCAAAGACCCAACAAAAAAAAGGAAACAGAAAAATACCAAACTAGTACCACGCCCATCACGGATGTGTTTGACTACAAAATTAAAACCAGGTAAGTTGTTTCAATATAAAACCAATATACTTAAAGTTTTTTTATTAATTCTATATTCTGTAAATTTGCATTTATAATATAGAGGACAAATTTGATCTGATTGCAACCTCATTAAAAAACAGCTAAAGCAGTAACACTACTTCTCTATAGCCCTGCAATTTTATTACTTTGTTATCATAAAAAATTAGTTATGAGTTATTTGTTTACCTCCGAAAGCGTTTCAGAAGGCCATCCAGACAAGGTAGCCGATCAGATTAGTGATGCACTAATTGATCATTTCTTAGCTTTCGACCCAAGTTCAAAAGTCGCTTGTGAAACCATGGTAACAACTGGACAGGTAATTCTAGCAGGAGAGGTTAAGTCAAAAACCTATCTAGACGTACAAAAAATTGCACGTGATACAATAAATAAAATAGGCTACACTAAAGGTGACTACATGTTTGATGGTAATTCTTGTGGAGTTCTTTCAGCAATTCATGAGCAATCTGAAGACATTAATAGGGGTGTAGATAGAGAAGATGAAGAGCAAGGAGCAGGTGACCAAGGAATGATGTTTGGATATGCCACCAATGAAACCATAAACTTCATGCCTTTGGCATTAGACCTTTCACATAGAATACTAATTGAACTGGCAGCTATGCGAAGAGAAGGAACTGACATTACATATCTTAGACCCGATTCAAAAAGTCAAGTTACTATAGAATATGACGACGATAATACGCCTAAACGCATAGAAGCTATTGTAATATCTACACAACATGACGATTTTGATGAAGAAAAAAGCATGTTAGAAAAAATTCGAAAGGATTTAAAGACAAAATTAATTCCTAGAGTTGTTTCAAAGTTACCCACACATATTCGAGAACTATTCAACGACAAAATTAACTATCACATCAATCCAACTGGAAAATTTGTCATTGGAGGACCTCATGGGGACACTGGGTTAACTGGACGAAAAATTATTGTAGACACCTATGGGGGTAAAGGCGCGCATGGTGGCGGTGCATTTTCCGGAAAAGACCCCAGTAAAGTGGATAGAAGTGCAGCCTATGCAACTCGTCATATCGCAAAAAACATGGTAGCATCTGGTCTTTGTTCAGAAGTATTGGTACAAGTCAGCTATGCTATCGGGGTTGCTGAGCCGATGGGAGTATTTATTGACTCCTACGGAACTTGTCCATTTAATTTGACCGACGGAGAAATTGCAGAGAAAATCTCAAAATTATTTGATTTGAAACCTGCAGCTATTGAAAAACGATTAAAACTAAGAAGTCCTATATATAGTGAAACTGCAGCCTATGGACATATGGGGCGTGAAAACAAGTATGTCACAAAGGTATTTCACCAACCTAATGGCAACAGTAAATCCTTAAAAGTAGAATTATTTACATGGGAGAAACTAGACTATGTCGATGCTATAAAGAATGCATTTAGGTTATAATCTTATTAACCCAGAAGCCAAGCCCCAAAGATTACCATAAACAAGGAGATAATGTAGGACCACCTAAAGCGTTCTTTCAGTACATAAACTGCGAGTATCATGGTGAATATTGAACTTGTAAGACTAACAATACTAGCAATGAAGGGATTTGTTGTTTTAAGGCCATACATACCCGTGATTACTGCAGCAAACACTAACAAGGCCATTAAAGTTGTATAATCTAGCTTAAAAAAATTTATGGGAGACTGCTTTAAAAAGCACAACAAAAAAGCTGATATAATTAGAACCGTAAGCTCTTGATGAACTGCAAGGAAGACCACATCATATGTTTTTAAATTATACCACTGCATAATCCCAGTAGCTGAGAAACACATAGACATTATAAACAAATAACGATGATTAGAGACACTGTTTTTTTTTGTATCGTGGCGTTTATTTCTAAGAAAAACAAAAAAGCCTAAAAATAGAAACAGAATTCCAATCGCATAGTTTTTTGGGATAATATTTTCTATAAAATACAAATACGAAGCTGTTACAATAACTCCGAATAAGCTGTAATGAATAAACATATTAAGAGAACTTTGCTTAATCCCATAGACCATAAACACTAAACCCAAAGCACCAATAATACATGTTAAGTTAACAAAGGCAAATTGTTGTATCGTGTTATAAAACAGGAGATTATCATAATTAAAAATTAAGACGACTACACCAATAAGGCTAGTTATTATTGAGCGCTTTACAATGACCTGCAAAGGCAAATGGACAGCGACAATCCATTTCCACAAAATATTATTAAGAGCAAAAAAAAGAGCTGATAAAATTAAATAGACCATGTTGTATTAGAAATATTTCTTTAAAAAAGACAAAGTAAACCGCTTAAAACCGGTCAAATGAACTAGCTCTAAATATTCATTATGAATTTCATTTAATATTATTTGATAATTTGTAGTTTTCTGTTCTAATTGATAGCTCGCAATTAGATAAAATAGTTTGAGATAAGCATAATAAGAATTTGTTATAGAGTCGTCTAATGTCACAAGGTGTAAATGATATTCTGCTTTATCATAATTTTTGTTTTTGATCTCCACTAAAGCTAATGATATTCGGTAGGTGTTTTGAGTAGAATAATAACGCCAATTATCTGTCTCGAACAATCCGTCTTTGTATTTGGAAATTAAGTACTGCATTTCATCAAAAGCCTTTATAAAGATTAAAGCTGGGAAAATCTCAATAAAGAAAACAGAAACATGCTGGGTTTCAGCGGCCTTTTCAATTTGATTAATAACAAGACTTATTGGGATTTTTTGCTTAAAATGGGTAGTTATTAGCGAATAGCCAATCAGGCGACCGTATAATGCAGGGTAAAGCTGTAATTTAGATATATCAGGAATGTAAATTTGATATGTTGATGCTCCTGAAAGAAACAAATTGTACTGCGAAATTAAATTAACAAATATTTGATCTTGTGGTTTTTTGTCTAGTAAAATACGATTATTGATGAAAAAACCATAGTAACCATTAAAATTTGCGTAATCAATGTAAAAATCTAAAATATTGGATTTAAAAGTATACTTATCACTCAATAAGGGCACTAATTTTTGATATTTAGTCTTAGGAAGGGTTCTTAAGACGCCGCCTACAGCATAGGCTATTTTTATAATTTCTAAAGCTTCTTCATGGCTAATGTTATTCTTTTTAAACAAAAAAGATTGTGAACTTTTGGCAAATAAAATTTTAAGTAAATCGATCCGTTCTCTCCTGATAAATGACTTAATTATAACACTTATAAAATAATTATAATCCGGTTGAGACTTTAATTCTAGTAAACGCTCAAGCATTTCAGAACTTATCGAGTTTGTGTTTTCAAAATCAGAAATAAAAGTCCATCTGGCCCATTTTTCATCCTTATTGACAAATTCTGAAAATATTGAAAAAGATTTATATCCCAAAAACTCTGAAAGGACGTCAAGTGTTTTGAATTGTGGTTCAGCTACAGGTAAAAAACCGAAGAAACGTCGCAGTGTATTAAACCCTATGGGCTTTAGTACATTAATGGTAATTTGTTCATGCAGATACTTAACATCTGCCTGTCTTTGAACAACGAAGCCAAGCTTTTGATTTATTTCAATCTTCAACTGAGATATAAGATAATCCATATCACTAAAGTACAAATAAAAATATACCGGGCTATTTATGGGCTCAAATAATTTGAGATAAATTGTAGTTTAACAAAACCTAAACATATTCTATAATCTAAATATATTTATTAGCCAAAAAACCCGTAGGAGCACGGGTTTTTTGGGTGCAAAATAAATTTTCTTACTAAAGCTCGAATCGAACGCGAAATGTTAAGTAGCGTGGTTGAATAAAATATTCCGTAGCGCTTACCGAAATATTTGAGGCATTACTTTGGTTTTGTGAACGGGTATTGAGTAAGTTTGTAG
>JABAZC010000047.1:0-1119 GCA_018608625.1 Flavobacteriaceae bacterium
GTACACAAGTAATACAGAATTAGTTTTCTCTACAACAAACACAACAAACCCATATTCAATCTCTTTGCAAAAAGATGGTATTGAGGTTTTGAATTTTACAAATGTTACTGGTAACTTAACAATCGACCAATCAATTCAAGGGCAAGGAGATTATACTATTTATATAGAATCAGATACTAATATTGCATTCACTAATATACAATGGTCTTTTGAATATGATAGGTTTGGAGATGGTACACAGTTAGCAACAAAGACATATAATACTCAAGCATATAATTATGTAAGTGAGTTTACCTTTGATATAACACAACAAATACCAAATATGAAAGTAATTGACTTTATATCTGGTTTATTTAAAACATTTAATCTAACTGCTTATGTAGATAAAATTACAAACGAAATTGTTGTAGATACATTAGATAGTTTTTATAGTGGAGGTTCTTCTTATGATATAACTAAATATGTAGATGTAAGTAAAAGCCAAGTAAATATATCACTACCTTATAAAGAAATAAGTTTTGAACACGAAGATACAAATACAAAGTTAGCATCTATTCACGGTCAGAAGTTTGGTAAAGTTTGGGGCAAAGAGAATTTTACAAATGATGAGAAATTAGATGGTGGTATTTACAAAGTTAAAACACCTTTTTCACAATTAAAGTATGAGAGATTAATTAATAGTTTTAATAATACTATAACAGATATACAATGGGGTTATTTTGTAGATGACAATGATGAAAGTTATTTTGGGAAACCATTAATATTTTATCCTATTAGACAAACACAAAGTTCTATATCTTTTCTAAATTCATTGACAGACCACGTTGAGGTTACAGAGTTTAATATACCGTCAAATAGTGTTGCTTTAGCATCTTCAACAAGTTCTTATAATATAAATTTTTATAAAGAGAATAACGAGTATGGTGCTTTACAAGACCCATCGGATAATGGTTTTACAAATACATTATTTCAAGCATATTATAGTAATTACATAACAAGCGTATTTAATCCTACAAATAGAATAACAAAAATTACTGCTTATTTACCTTTAAGAATATTACTTAATTATACTTTAGCAGATAGGTTTGTAATAGCAGGAAACAGTTACAAGATAAACTC
>JABAZC010000047.1:1129-3131 GCA_018608625.1 Flavobacteriaceae bacterium
ACGATTTATGATAGAAAATATATTAGAATTATTAAAACACGCAAACGGAGAAACAGAGAATATACGTATTGCACAAGGTAAGAATAAACTACCTATTAGTTTAAAGGATGGATATAAGGCACTAAAACAAGAAATAAAATGGCAGAAAAAGTAATAATAGAACTTGAAGCAAAAACTGGAAAGTTTGATGAAAATATAAAATCTGTAAATAAAGAGTTAAAAAATACACAAAAAGAATTTAAAAAAACATCAAATGATACCTCTGAATTAACAAATAGTTTAGATAAATTTAGTGGTGGTGCAGTTAGTGGTTTTAAAGCAGTTATAGGTTCTTTGAAAAATGTTACTAAAGGGTTTAAGACTGTAAGGTTAGCAGTTGCATCTACTGGAATAGGTTTACTTATAGTTGCAATAACCTCTTTAACGGCAGCTTTTAGAGGTAGTGAAGAGGGACAAAATAAGTTTTCAAAGATAATGACCGTTATAGGAGCATTAACTGGTAATCTTGTAGATTTATTAGCTGATTTAGGAGAGGGTATTATTAATGCTTTTTCTAACCCAATAGAAACTATAAAGGGTTTTGCTGATAGTATAAAGACTTTCGTTTTTGATAGAATAAACAATACAATAGAAAGTATTGGTTTATTAGGTAGTGCAATCAAAAAAGTTTTTTCTGGCGACTTTAAAGGTGCTTTAGATGATGCAAAAGACGGATTTAAAGGGATGGTTGATAATTCTCCATTCGGAATAATACGAGATGGGATAAAAAGTGCAACAGAGGCTACAAAAGAATTTATTAAAGAACAAAAGAAAGAGTTAAATCAAGCAGCTGACGTTGCTGATATGAGGGCGAAAGCAGATAAGATAGAAAGGAAACTAATTGTAGACCGTTCTAAATTAGAAAGTGAAATTGCAAATTTAAGGCTTAAATCAAGACAAGAAGAACAATTTAGTGCATCTGAAAGAAAACAAGCATTATTAGATGCCCAAAAGTTAGAGGAACAAATATTAGGCAAAGAAACAGAATATTTAGAATTAAGAAGAGATGCACAAATATTAGAAAACACTTTTAGTAGAAGTAATAAAGAGAATCTAACAAAAGAAGCAGAAGCTATTGCAGCAGTAAATAGGCAAGTGGCAGCGAGAGCAAATGCAGCAAGGCAAGTTCAAAGAGAAGTTAATACTATTAGTAAACAAATAGAAGCAGAAGATAAAAGAATAGCTAACGAACAAAAAGCAATAAATGATAAAAAAATAACTGATGAAAAAACAAGACAAGACGCTATACAAAAGGTAAGAGATGACTTTAAACAAAAGCAAAAAGAAAAAGAAGCTGAAACGGAATTACAAAAAATAGATTTAGAAGAACAAAAAAAGATTGCAGAATTAGATAAATTAAATGCGACAGAAAAACAGAAGCAAGAAGTTTATGAATACTACGCAGGATTACGTACAGATGTAGAAGTTAAGGAAAATAAGAAGAAAGAACAAATAGAAAAATTACGTAAAAAACAAACTTTATCAGATGCTAAAGGTACTTTTAATCAAATAGCAATGTTAGCAGGTAAGGATAGTAAAATAGGAAAAGCTATGGCATTAGCAAGTGCAACTATTAGTGGTGTAGAGGGTGTTCAAAATGCTTATTCTACTGCACAAAAATCTCCTATTACTGCTTTATTTCCAGGTTATCCAATCGTACAAGCGGGTTTAGCAGGAGCGGTAGCTTTAAAAAACATACAAGCAATAAAAAGTGTAAAAGCACAAGGTAATGGTTCAAGTACTATCCCAACTCCGTCAAGTGGTGGAGGTGTGCCATCAGTACCATCACAACCTCCTGCATTTAATGTGGTTGGTGCAAGTGATACAAACCAATTAGCAACTGCGATAGGTGGACAATCACAACAACCTATCCAAGCATTTGTAGTTTCTAACGATGTTACAACTGCACAAGAAATGGATAGAAATATTATAGATGGAGCGTCTATTGGATAAAAGACAAAAT
>JABAZC010000037.1 GCA_018608625.1 Flavobacteriaceae bacterium
ACCCAAAGTTGGTATTTACTTTTCGTAGTTTTATTTTTCATCTCCTAATAATTTTAAAATATCTTCTTTTAAAGCCGTAATATCTTCAGATTCCCCGTCTTCATCAAATTGCTCCGCCTGACTAATAATCCCTTTATAATATATTTTAGGATTTCCGAAAGCATCCGTTCTGGAGCGAATATACCCTTCTTTATCAATCAGTGCAAAATTACCGGAGTGCTCAAATCCGCCAGCAGCACCTCCAACCTCTGACGCATACAGGTTAAAGCCTGCATTTGCAAGGTTATAAATTTCATCTTTATCACCTGTCATGAAATTCCAATTGGGATTGGTAACTCCGTTGTTTTCAGCATAATCTTTGAGGACTTCTTGAGTATCATAATCGGGATTAATAGTAAAGGAGGCTATGCCAAAATCACTTCGTTTTGGAAATGTATTTTGAATGTCAACTAGATTTTTTGTCATCCTAGGACAAATTGTTGGACATGTAGAAAAAAAGAATTCAACCAGATATACTTTCCCTTTATAGTCTTTATTGGAAACTAACGCTCCATTTTGATTAATAAAACTAAATGGCATTACTTTTTTTTTCTGACCATTTATAACAAGATAGGAAAGAGCTGTTCGATTAGCAACAGTCAGCTTGACGTCTTTGCTTCGACTCTCAGAGCGCGTAATATCCTTATTTTGAATCCGATTTACTATTCTTGGAATCACAATAATTCCAAAAATTAAAATGATAAACGAAACCCCGACATATGAATAATTAGTTTTTTTCATTTCCTTTTAAATCGTCTGCTCTACGACTTGTAGAATTAAAGTTTCCCTTTCGCTTTTGACGGTACTCTGTAAACAGAATCCGTACATCTTCACTCATTTTGTTTTTTAGTACGGAAACTTCAAGACAGTCATATGAACTGAGTCCGAAGATAGGTGAATTTCTTTTTATTTCATTTTTATCGCGATCGTCTAAACGTCCTCTTTGATTTCGTTCTTTATCAATAATAAAAACATCAGATGTTTTTAGATTAGCATCTAAAACTGTAGATATTTTGAGCGCTTGGTATGCCGCCAATACGTCTTCTTTAGTACCAAACCCAAACTTCCAATACTCCAAAAACTCATATTGGTTCAACTCTTTTTCTAATAACATTACTTGATCTTTAGCTGATTCAGGCACTAAAACCACAATCTGAAACCGCTTAAAACCTCTGAACTTATCATAAACGAGCTCTTTTAAGTTGAGAGCCAAAATAGCATCATCCATAGGAGTCTCGCCTAAAAACCCTAATACTGTGAGGTGGTTTTCTAAACTTAAGTCGTCTCCATTCTTATCAACGAAATTGGTAAGTTCTGGTAGGTCTTTTTTAAGAATATCAAGTGTCTTATAATTATGTTTTGAAGGATATAAAAACAACAAAAACAGAACTGGTAAAAAAAACAGAACTGTGAGCACAAAAGGCTTTTTAAATTTGGTGATATTCATAGTACAAAAATAAAAAAGACGGCCTAATTAAGCCGCCTTTAAATGTTAATATTTATCTATTTTTTAAAAGTCACGTTTCACAAATCCATTTGTATAAACAGATTCAATATAACCGGCTTCCTGGAGTAAGATAAAGAGAAGGTATGAAATTAAAAAAATTGTAGTCCAAACAACCAATCTTCGTAGTGCTTTTGTTTCGTCACGTAAGTGCATAAAATCCCAAGCAATATAATATGCTTTTATAATGGTAAGCACAATAAATAACAAGTTTAAACTTTTCATGTAAATAAATCCTGAAAAGACTATATTACCCAGAAGCGCTCCAAAGCCACCTTCAAAAGGCGTCATTGAGGGAGTCATTAAAGAAGCCGGTTTGAAGATACCTAAAACAACTTCTACTGCGGTAATAATAGAGAGTAATATAAGAACCCCCCAAATTTTCTGTGTGTTAGACTTAAACTTAATTAAGCCTCTAAAAATTTCTAATTTATGTGCGTGATCTGCCATTTTAAAAAATTATATAATTAAACTAGGTAAAAGAATGTGAATACAAATACCCAAACTAAATCTACAAAGTGCCAATATAAACCAACTTTTTCTACCATTTCGTAGTTTTTTCGACGCTCGTACGTTCCAATAATAACATTAAAGAAAATAATGATATTAATGATCACTCCAGACAAGACGTGAAATCCGTGGAATCCTGTGATAAAGAAAAAGAAATCTGCGAATAGCGGTGCTCCATATTCATTAACTTCTAGATTAGCACCCTTTACATAACGCTTTCCGTTATTTTTCACTTGATTTAAAGAAGCTTCTCTGGAAAGCACTGTTTTCTCACCTTCTTCGTTAATAGTTTGTGTTCGCACCAAAATTGAAGGGTGTGCTTCTAGTCCGTTATATACGTCATTTACAGAAAACGCAGGTAAGGCACCTTCATTTACAAACCAGAGTCCGTTCTTGTTTTCGTGTTGAGTGCGTTCTGTATGCGAAGCTGTTGTGAATTCCTCGACCGCGACACGCTTAAATACGAGATCGCCATCAATTGTTTTATATTCTCCAAACTGTAATATGTTTCCACCATTAGTTTGTACAGCTCCATAATCTCCTTGTATAAAGGTCGCCCACTCCCAAGCTTGTGACCCAACAAAAATAGCACCACCTATTATTGTGAAAAACATATACCAAATGACTTTATTTTTTTTCATTTCGTGTCCTGCATCTACGGCTAAAACCATAGTTACAGATGACATAATCAAAACAAATGTCATGAAAGCAACGTAAATCATAGGAAGTTCTTGTCCATGCAAAAATGGAACGTGTGTAAAGACCTCATCGGCTATAGGCCAATAGTCAATAAATTTAAATCTCGAAAATCCATAGGCTGCTAAAAAGCCTGAAAAGGTTAATGCATCGGAAACGATGAAAAACCACATCATCATTTTACCATAACTTGACTTAAGCGGTTGGTTGCCTCCGCCCCAAGTTTTTCCTTCTGTTCCGGTGCTAACTACTGTAGAATCCATAAGGGTAATTTATTTTTTGAGTTGTGCAAAAATAAGCATTTTATTTAGTTAAAGAAATATAAAAAGA
>JABAZC010000080.1 GCA_018608625.1 Flavobacteriaceae bacterium
ATTGTAATTGATATAATGGGAAGCCTAACTAGATAAAACCTTGCTTTTTTCAAATATAAAGAATTTTCAAAAATCTAAATTACTGCAAATATTTTGTAATTCTTTGAGAATTAGGTTATTTATTGTGGTGTGATTTAATTTACAAAAAATTTTAGCTCTGCTGTAACTTTGAATAAGAGGAGGAGTCAGTTATAAATCCCTTACAGAGATGTAAGGGCTTTTTTATAACTCCAATATTTAGCTGTTTTTCTAAATTTAAAAATCAATTGCCTTTTGAAAGTTTTTGTATATTTGCTTTTTTTAAATATCAATATACTAATGACTAGTTATTTTTCAAGATTATTTTCAAGACCTTCTCAGAATTATAAACCTATAGATGGAATAAGAGCCATAGCTGTTTTATGGGTTATTATTTTTCATGCTTGGTTGTTTCAATATAACGACTTCACTTCTGTTGGGGATAGAATTTTTGAAAATCCATTTTTAATATGGATTTCTAAAGGCGATTTGGGGGTAGATCTATTTTTTGTCATAAGTGGTTTTTTGATAGGATCTATTCTTTTTAAAGAGTTCAAAAAGAGAAATCGACTTAACTTTAAAAAGTTCTATGTTCGTCGCGTCTTGCGGTTGCTTCCGGTATATGTTTTTGCAATGATTATTGGCCTTTATTTTATTGAAGGGGATAGCTGGAAATCTGCATGGAGTAATTTGTTGTATATAAATAATTATGTAAGAGGTTCCTATATGGGATGGACCTGGTCACTTGCTATTGAAGAACAGTTTTATATTGTGATTCCTTTTTTGATCGCATTTGTTTTACCATTGTTTAAAAAAAAGGTCATTCCTTTTGCTGTTTTAACCTTTATAACAATTGTATTAACCTACCATTATTCTGTAAATATTCATGATTTTCAGGTTCCTTTTAAGTCTTCTTTTTTGGATGAAGACTGGATGAATTGGTTCTGGGATTATTATATGCTTACGCATTTGAGATACGGCGGGTTGCTTTGCGGGGTTATTGGGGCATATATTAATATATATTACCCAGAAAAATTAAAGGCTTTTTTCGCTAATAAACAGTCATTAGCAAACGTTATTTTTTGCTTTAGTTTCCTTGTTTTTATTATTATATCTAGTGTTTCATTAGGGCAGTGGACCCCACTAAAAAGCTCCATTTTTGACGGTGTCTCAAACAATGTTCCAAGACTTTATGAAATCATTCATCGTGAGCTATTTTCATATGCGGTTATGTTCATCATTTTTTCTTGCTTGTATTTAGATACTAAAATTGTGAGGCCCATCAATAGGTTTTTGTCAATGAAATTTTTCTATCCAATTTCGCAAATCTCTTACTCTGCATATCTTTTTCATGAGATGTTTATGTTTTGGTTTTTTCCAAAATTCAATGAATTTGCATTAGGCAAGCTATCGGATGTACAAATTGTTTTGTCAAATTCATTTATTTCAATTGTAGCGATCATTTTCGCCTCCACCTTGATGTATTTATTTATAGAACAACCTTTTCAAGACATTAAACAAAAAATAAAATTTTCAGATATTAAATAATTTATCTTTTTTTATTAAATTGTAAAAAACAACTTAAAAATACAATCACAATGAAAAATCTTATTACAGTACTTTTTTTAACTCTAGGATTAGCCTCTACAGCACAGTCAGATTACATCTACGAAGCAACCTACCTTGACACGTTTAAAATGGGCTCAGAATCCAAAGTGTTATTAGTACAAGAAATGCATCAGCATATTATAAGCAAAGACTATGAGAAAGTTGCTGAGTTTTTACATGATGACATTACTTTTAATCTTGACGACGGCTCTTCTATGCAGGGAAAAGAAACTATTTTAAGTTTTTTAAAAGAGGTCTACTCTAAAATGGATATATTGGATTACCAAGTAGGGGTTAACCTTTCTGTAGTTGGTGACAATGGTGACCAGTGGGTATTGTTATGGGATAACGCTACTGTAGTCACGGAAACTGGAGAAAAGTCTGCCTTTGCATGGATGGAGGCTTTCATGTTTGAGGGAGATAAAATCATTTTCATGAATCAATTTTCTAAGCCAGTAAAACAATAATTTAATCTATAAATAAAATCAATTTAACATTATGAAAAAATCAATTTTTACCCTACTAATGACAGCCGTATTGATTTCGTGCAATACAACAACTAAGATAGATGTTAATACTCCTAAGGCTATTGGCTATGAAATCGAAGATGATGGTACTAAATCCCCTCTTTATAGTGGAGATATGTCCAACTTAGCGATTTGGGAAACTTATATTAAAGCCCATAACGACCAGGATTTAGAAACTATTAAAAGTTTGAATGCTGAGGAAGGCTTCAAAGCATATGCGCCTAATGGCCAGGTTATTGAAGGCAGTGATGCTCACCTCGAGTTTTTAACAAACTGGTTTGCCGATGCATCACCAAAATGGAAAACTAGTTACCTTATTGAAAATGAGTTTACAAACAAGAAAGGTGAATTACGCCAATGGGTAACTTCTGGACATGAATTGACATTAACAGTTGAAGGCAAAGAAGTTAAATTGGGTCAAGTTCACGATGCTCTTATCTCAAACGGGAAAGTTCAAATGTTTTATGTAACTGAACGTGTCCTTGCAGCTGATGAGATTAAGTAATTAAAGGAATCTAACAAACGCTTCACAATTTTTTGCGAAGCGTTTGTTTTTCAATTCGCACATATTTTTTGTTAACTAAACTTAAAATTCACGTATTATGAAAAAACTATTTTTTGTTTTTGTTTTTTTAGCTTTTGCCTGTGGCAGTGATGACGATAATAATAATGAAGAGACAAGTTTTATTCTTGTAGGGACTTGGGCCGGTACCATTACTGAGCCAGGATACGATTCTGAAGGTCAAGTTGAACTCGTACTTAATTCGGATTCTACAGGAACTTTAATCGTTATATGGGAGATGGATACTGAGACATCAAGCTTTTCTTGGTCATCAACGGATACTCAAATTAATTTAAACTTTGACTCAGAGCCAGATGAACCAGAAATCCTTTATTACTTTGTTATAGATCAAGATACGATGTTAGTGAGCGAAGATGAAGAAGGAGATGACGAGTTCCCAACGATGTACAGGCAGTAACACACTCCTTTAAGATAATTATAAATAAGCCTTCATAATTTATTGTGAAGGCTTATTTATTAGTTTTCACTAAGGCTATTGCTTGTGTGAGCCGTCACAAAAAGGCCCGTCTTGAGTTTTACCACAATTGCAAAGGGTAAACCGGTTTCGTGTTGCTATAGCATTTCCTTCTCCGTCCAGTAAAAGAACGTCTTTGGCATTTGTGACTACGACCTTCCCAGAAGTTGTGACTTGTATTGTAGGAGTGGAGTTTTGTTCCATGATATTTTAGTTATAAATTAATTAGTTAATAAAAAATCACTGTTTTATTATTGTAAACCATCACTTTGCGTTCCACATGTAATTTGATTCCAGTTGAGAGAACTATTTTTTCTAAATCTCTTCCTTTTGAAACCAAGTCATTAATTGAATGCGTGTGTGATACTCGAGTGACATCTTGCTCAATAATAGGTCCGGCATCTAATTCAGCCGTAACGTAATGTGAAGTGGCTCCAATAATCTTAACCCCTCTTTTATAGGCTGAGTGGTAGGGTTTTGCACCTACAAACGCCGGAAGAAAGGAATGGTGAATGTTTATTATTTTATGAGAATATTTATTTATAATTCCTTCTGGCACAATTTGCATATAGCGTGCTAGTACAATGAAATCTATCTGGTGCTCTGACAAAAGTGATAGGTGTTTTGTTTCTGCCTCCGCTGGGGTTGCTTTGCTAACAGGGACGTGATAAAAAGGAATTTCAAAGCTATCAGCGATTGGTTTTAGGTCTAGATGGTTACTCACAATTAAGGGAATATCTAAATCCAATTCTCCAGACTTATAGCGTCCTAAAATATCATACAAACAATGATCATATTTAGAGACAAATAATGCCATTTTAGGCTTGTAGGCGGAGGTGTATAGCTCCCAATTCATTTTAAAATTGGTGGCTAGGGTTTTTTCAAATTCAACTTTAAAGTCTGAACTATTGTAAGAAGCTTCCTCAAATTTCCCTTCTAATCGCATAAAAAATACCTGCTGCTCCTGGTCCACATGTTGATCAATGTATACGATATTACCGTTTTTAGAAGCTATGAAATTAGTTACAGCTGCAATAATTCCAGGCTGATCTTTACAATGAATTAGGATAGTAATCTTTTTCATACAGTGAATTTAAGTAAAATAAAAAAAACTTTCTCCTAGTTGCTTATTGGATTGAGCTCAAACCCCATTTTTTACATTTAATTAAGCTTTAAGCCTATTTGATTGGGATTAATTAGGTGTTTAGTACAATTTTCATTGAAAAAAATCAGTTGCATTTAAAAACTATTAATTATATTTGAAGATGAAATAACGAATCCGTTTGCTTTAAATTTGTGACAACATCTTCGGAGTTGTTTTTAAAGCTAGTGAGTAGTATTATTTCTAAATCAACCCAATATAATCAATCCTTAAATAATTTTAAAATGAAAAAACAATTAATTATTATCTTAACCCTTTGTCTTTCAACGGTAGTTTTTGGGCAACGAAACGCAAGGAGTGAATACTGGAATACGTGGCGTTTCACACCAAAAGCAGACAAAGTTCAAAAATTTGAAGCCGCTGTAGCACTAAAAACAAAAACATTCAATTCAACTCCTGAGTCGGGGATTATAACTTACAAGGTCCTCACCGGTCCATTTAGTGGAGCCTATGAGCGTATAGAGGCGAACAAAAAACCAGCAGACTATGATTTAGACCGTTCTATTGAGGCGGCTTATTGGGATGATAATGTCGGTAAATATATTGCCAGTGAGCAAGGGCAGAAAAGATGGGTGCGTCTAAAAAATGAATCTTATAACTTTGATCCAACTACGACCATTCCGTCAAAATACATCACAAGAACGGTGTACGAGGTCAAAGCAGACAAAGTGTTACACTTTAGAAGGCTGATGTCAAGAATTACCAAAATGATGGAATTAAGAGAGATGGATGTTCAAGCTACTTTGTTTAGATTAGTAAGCGGAGGGAGTAAAAACCAATTTGTAAGAGTTGTAGGGTTTTCTAGCTATGAACAAGTATTCAAATCAAGAGAAACTAGCTGGGAAGATGACTATAATGAACTATTTGGCTGGGGATCATGGGATGAGGATGCTAATAACTTCGATGCATCTTTAGAAATGTATGGTGAAAAAACAGAAACACTTCAATTAATGCCGCAGCTTTCTTCAGGAATGATGAACTAGGGTAAACACAACTATTAAAAATAAAAACAATGAAAAAATTAATTTTTACACTATTAATCTCAGCATCAACTTTGGTAAATTCCCAAATCATGGTGGTTAATGAAATCGAGACAGACTCCAAAGACAACTTTACAATGATGGTCACTCATTGGATGAATGCTGTAAAAACAGCGATGGATGTGAAGGATCTAAGATCATACGTGTTTGAAGAACCAGGAACTAATAAAGTTCAATTCTTACAGTTTCATGATTCTATGACAGACATGGTTGATTACATGAACAAACAAGAAGAAAGTCAGGAGAAAATATGGAAAGCTTTTCAAAGTATGGATCCACTCCCAGAGGGAACAGCAGATGTTTTTAATGAAACTAGTAATTTTAGAGAGTCCTCAGTCTGGGAGTTTAAGCCGGAATTAAGCACTACCCCAGAGACTTGGAATCCATTATCTAAGTCAGAAAAAGACGAGCAATTTTACAGACGCATACAATACGTGAGTGTTAAATTTAACCAAGACAGAGCCTTTGAAGATTGGACAAAAAAAATGAATGCGCTCGATAAAAAACTAGGGATTAGCTACCACTACGCAGTATTCAAATCGTCCTTTGGCGCTAAGGATGCAGATTACATGGTGATGTGTATAGATAAATCACAATTCGAATATTTCAGAAACTGGGAAGTACGCACAAATACTAGAGAAAAAAGCGACGAATTCACAGCACTAGTAGACGAGCTTTCGGCTAGCAAATGGTCGGTTATTGGGGAGTATACTTGGAATAGAATATTAGATCTTACGTTCTAGAAATTAGGTATTTACACAAAAAAAAGGAGGGCTCTGCTCTCCTTTTTTTTGTGTAAATATTTGTTAATTTACTTGTAAATTAAAATAAAGACAATAACTTCGTAAAATAAAATCTATTTAAAATGAAAACTAACAGGTCACATTGCCCTTTGACTAATATCTTGGATATTATTGGAGATAAATGGTCTTTAATTATTGTCAGAGATTTGTTTTTAGAAAAAAAAACATTCACAGAATTCATGAAATCTTCTGAGAAAATAGCCTCAAATATCCTGACTAATAGATTAGAACTTTTAATTAATCATGGATTATTGGAAGTTACAAAATTGCCTAATGACAATAAAACGAAAATATATCACCTCACAAATAAAGGAATTGATTTGTATCCAATCATGTTCGAAATGATGTGTTGGAGCAAGCGAAACCTAGACAAAGGTTTTGGACCAATCGGAGAGGAGTTCTTTAAAGATATTCAGGGAATTAGCTCGGAGCAATTTATTAAAAACACGCAGTCTACTTACGTTAAATACAGAGATCATATTTTGTCAGTTTAATTCGGTAGGATCTCCTCTGTATAATTTTCTTAATAGCCATCAAACTTCAACTCTATTAGTTTCTTTTTTAGTGAGCAAAGCCTCCTTGAAAACATTAACTGGGCGTAGTAGCCTTACAACTTAAATTTTTCATTAATTTGCAGCTCCTAATCAATTATAGTTCATGAAAAAACTCTTATTACTTTTATTGTTTTTTGTTAGCTTGACAAGCTTCTCTCAGATTCTAAACCCTGTGAAATGGGAATTTGGTGCTGAAAAGCTTTCAGATACTGAATATGAGCTTATTTTTGTTGCCAAAATTGACTTACACTGGTCACTGTATTCTCAGTTTGTTGAAGAAGGCGGTCCCTTGCCAACACTTTTTTCATTTGAACCTTCTACAGATTTTGAGTTATTTGAATCTGTAGTAGAATCAGAGACTAATAAAGTGACACAATTAGATCCGGTATTCGAAATGGTAGTTTCTAAGTATTATGACAAAGCCATTTTTAAACAAAGAGTCCGTGTTAAGTCACCAGACTTCAGACTAATTGGGAATATTGATTTTATGACCTGTGACGATACCAAGTGCACCTATAAACCCGATAACCCCTTTACGTTTCAATATACCGCTGAGTCTGGATTCTCGATTGTAGGAGGGTCTCCAATGTTAGAGTCAGAAATTTCAGAAAACGCTAATGTAGTTTTATACGGGATGACGCAAAATACGCTTCAAAAGGCAACCTCTAATTGCAGTGTCCAAACAAGTTCATTATCTCAAGACATAAAAACGTCTAATAACTCGCTTTGGCAAATCTTTGGGTTGGGCTTTCTTGGTGGACTCTTAGCATTGCTTACTCCCTGTGTTTTTCCAATGATTCCTTTGACCGTTAGCTTTTTCACAAAAAAAGGCGGCGCAGCGAATCAAAAAGGGGGCGTTTCAAAAGCAATTCTTTATGGCTTTTTCATTGTACTTGTTTATCTAGTTTTGAGCATTCCTTTTCATTTGCTAGATTCTGTTAATCCAGATATATTAAATGAGATATCAACCAATGTCTGGTTAAATGTGTTTTTCTTTATCATATTCATATTTTTTTCCTTCTCATTTTTTGGATATTACGAACTCACTTTGCCATCTAAATGGACTAACTCCACTAGTAGAGGTGAGGGCATTGGAGGTATATTGGGGATCTTTTTTATGGCCCTCACATTATCAATTGTTTCCTTTTCATGTACAGGGCCAATTTTAGGATCACTGCTAGCAGGCTCTCTTTCAGCTGAAGGCGGTGCCTGGCAATTGACGGCTGGAATGGGTGGATTTGGAGTAGCCTTAGGCTTGCCTTTTGCCTTGTTTGCCTTGTTCCCAAATATGCTTAAAGCACTTCCAAAATCTGGAGGGTGGCTTAATACTACTAAAGTTGTTCTAGGGTTTTTTGAACTCGCCCTCGCTTTTAAATTTCTTTCCAATGCAGACTTAGTAAAACACTGGGGTTTTCTTACAATTGAAGTTTTCTTAGGGATTTGGATTATAGTGTTTGCAGGGCTTGCTATTTATATTTTTGGAAAGCTAAAGTTCCCTCATGACTCTCCGATAAAAAAATTATCATTTTTTAGAATAAGTTCTGGGGTTCTAGTTTCTGCATTTGTAATTTATTTAGCCTCAGGATTTAGGGTTAACAAAGACACCCAAACATTCACTCCGTTAACTCTTTTGAGTGGGCTTGCCCCACCAGTAGGTTATAGTTTTATCTATCCAAATGATTGTCCCAATAATTTCGAATGCTTTAAAGACCTAAAGGAAGGGGTTGCTTATGCCCAAAAAGTAAATAAACCGATATTACTCGATTTCACAGGATATGCTTGTGTTAACTGTAGAAAAATGGAAGAGCATGTGTGGCCAAAAGCCTCCATCAAATCATATTTTGAAAATGACTATGTATTAATTTCTCTATATGTAGACGATAAGAAAGAATTACCAGAGACTCAAAAACTTACAGTTGAACGTCTTGGCGGAGGAGCCAGGGTCTTAGAAAATTATGGTCATAAATGGGCCCATTTTCAAACTCAATTTTTCCAATCTAATTCACAGCCTTATTATGTGTTATTAAGCCCAGACGGCAAGACTGTATTAAATCCACCCGTTGGTTATACACCTGATGAGGAAGACTATAAAGTCTTTTTAGATTGCGGACTAGAAGCCTTTGACAAATTCAATATACCAGAGTCTAAATAAAAGCCAATAGAATTTTATTAACTTTGAAATAAATAGGATACACAAAATGATAGATGGCTTTTTGAAATTTTTAGAATTCGGACTTTACCACATTGTTAGTTTCAGCAGTTATGATCATATATTGTTTTTGGTGGTTCTTACAGCGCCTTACGCCTTCAAAGACTGGACACGACTCTTATTGCTTGTTTCTTTTTTTACATTAGGACACACGCTAAGTTTGCTGTTAGGAGTATATGATATAATAAATCTAAAAGTGAATGTAGTTGAATGGCTCATCCCATTTACGATCATCATCATGGCTTTATACAATATATTCACAGCGGGCAAAGCCTCAAAAAAATCGAATCCAATAATTATAGTTTGTTTGGTTTTGTTTTTTGGACTTATTCACGGCTTAGGGTTTGCCAATTCATTTGAAACTGTAGTAGGTTCAGATCAGAGCACACTTCTCTCCATTATAGAATTTGCTTTAGGTATTGAGCTAGGGCAATTTGTTATTGTTTTTTGTGTGTTATTTTTCGGCTTTTTAGGACAAACAATTTTTAGGTTTTCTAGCCGTGATTGGGTCATGGTTCTCTCAGCAGTTGTTATCGGCTTGATGCTACCATTAATCGTTGACAGTCCGCTTTTTTATTAATCATTAGTTGCACACAAAAACTCTAGCTTCTATATTCGTTACTGTTATTAAACCTTAGTACAAGTATTATTTATGACCACACAAAAGCAACTTAAGTATGACCAAGCCTATCTAAGAATGGCTTCAGAATGGGGTAAATTATCGCACTGTAAGCGAAAACAGGTAGGAGCTATTATTGTTAAGGATCGAATGATTATTTCAGACGGATACAACGGAACACCTACTGGGTTTGAGAATTTCTGTGAAGATGAAGAAGGTTACACTAAATGGTATGTACTTCATGCAGAAGCCAATGCCATATTAAAGGTTGCAGCCTCCACACAGTCTTGCGCTGGCGCGACTTTATACATCACCTTATCTCCTTGTCAAAGCTGTAGCAAACTAATTCACCAGGCAGGAATTACTAGAGTCGTTTATAGTTTAGCTTACAAAGACCTTTCAGGGGTTGATTTCTTAGAAAAAGCAGGGATTCAGGTTGAATTACTCACGCTTTAATATGTCGTCTTTAAATAAAAAAAATAGACCATTTTTCATGGCCGTTTTGTTGGCTTTAGGGGTTTATATTGGTAGTAAGTTAAGCTCCAGCTCCACGGGGCTTTATTCCAATTCACAAAACAGTAGTAAGTTAAAATTAAATCGTCTTATTGATTACTTAAACTATGACTATGTAGACGCGGTTAACACGGACAGTATAGTGGAAGGCGTAATTGATAATATTCTACAAAACCTAGACCCACATTCTACGTATATTTCTAAAGACGACATCACTTCTGTGAACGAAAGTATGAAGGGAGATTTCATTGGAATAGGGGTCCAATTTTATATATATAAAGACACCATTTCTGTTATTCGTTCCATTCAGGGTGGGCCAAGTTTTCGCTCAGGCATTAAGGCTGGAGATCGTATTTTAATGGCCGACAGCGATACAATCTATGGCCCTTTGTGGAGTCAAGACAAAGTGATTAAAAAGCTAAGAGGAACAAAAAACTCAAAAGTTAGACTACAAATCAAGCGCGCGAATATTGACAGTCTGTTAGCCTTTGATGTCATACGATCAGAAGTTCCGATTAAAAGTGTAGATGCATTTTATATGATTAGCCCAACTCTTGGGTATATTAAAATCAATCGCTTTGCTGAAAGTACCTATTTAGAATTTGAAAAAGGAGTTAACGATTTACTGTCAAAAGGGGCTGTAAATTTAGTGTTAGACTTACGCGATAATCCAGGAGGTTTTTTGCAAATCGCCGAAAAAATTGTAGATGAATTCCTAGAAGCAGGTAAGCTCATTTTATTTACTAAAAACAAATCTAACCAGGTCAGCGAAAGTTATGCAACTGAAAAAGGGAGATTTAAAAACGCGGAGGTTTATGTATTAATTAATGAAAATTCAGCCTCTGCAAGTGAAATCATTGCAGGAGCACTTCAAGATAACGACAAAGGCACTATTATTGGACAGCGCTCATTTGGAAAGGGATTGG
This sequence comes from Flavobacteriaceae bacterium, assembly GCA_018608625.1. Taxonomy (GTDB): domain Bacteria; phylum Bacteroidota; class Bacteroidia; order Flavobacteriales; family Flavobacteriaceae; genus Hel1-33-131. Next base: position 11,017 of record JABAZC010000080.1, read on the forward strand.
TTCAACGAGAAATGGGCTTGGGGGATGGAAGTGCAATTAGGCTCACCACAGCCAGATACTATACGCCTACAGGTCGTTCCATACAGCGTTCTTACGACAGTGGAACAGACGCTTATTATGAATCTTATTACAAGCGACTGGAAGATCGTAAGCTCAATCAGGTCCAGCCTGAATCTAGGGTCGACAGCCTAAAGTTTACAACGCCAAAAGGAAAGGTTGTTTATGGTGGCGGGGGGATAATACCGGATATTTACTCCCCCTATGACTCGATTTTTAATAGCAATCAGTTTGAGTTTTTAAAAGGAACAGGAGTTTTAGATTTCTTTGTTTTTGAACAATTAGACACACAACGCAGTCTGTATACAGAGCTGTCTGAGTCGCAGTTTTTAAAAGAATTTGAACTGTCAGATTCGCTCTATCAAAAATTTATTTCTTATTTTAAGGATCTCACTGATATAACAGTGGGGGAAACCAGGGCTCACAAATACGCTTTAAAAGTTCTTTTAAAGTCTGCTTATACAAAACAACTCTTTGGAGATACTGCAGCAATGAAAGTACTACTTGAGATTGATCCCGCCTTGCAAAAAGTAATTGAAATAGAAGCTTCAAAAACTGTAAATTAAGACTTTTCTTTTACGGTTCGGTCTATTTTTTTAACCACACGAAGAATGGTAAGTAAAAGAATTGCACACCCTCCGGCTATTGCCGTGATAATTGCGGTGTAGCTATCGTTTTCAAAGGGAGCAGAGAAATTAATTTTTGTGATGTTAAACCCAATAATCACAACGGCTACTGCAGATAATAAATAAGTTAAGACTCGCATACTTATAATAAAAATTTAATATTAGAGGTAAATAGCTTGACAGCGATTGCCAAGAGAACGACTCCAAATACTTTTCGAATAATATCTATTCCATTTTGCCCAATTATTCGCTCAATTCGCGAGGAAGTTTTAAGTACTAGGAAAATAACAAGGACATTAATAACTACTGCAATAATGATGTTTTCTGTATGAAACTCAGACTTCAATGATAACAAGGTAGTAAGGCTTCCTGGCCCAGCTATTAACGGAAATGCTAGAGGGAAAACAGAGGCGTTCATTGCAGTTCCCTCTTCTTGCTTGTAAAGAGTTATACCTAAAATCATTTCAAGAGCGATAAAGAACAAAATAAATGCACCAGCGACCGCAAAAGAGTGTACGTCAATTCCAATAAGCGTTAAAATACTTTCTCCTAAAAACAAGAAAACAACCATAATAATTCCAGCAATAATTGAAGCTTTTCCACTTTGGATATGTCCAGCTTTTTTTCTAAGATCAATAATGATTGGAATATTTCCAACAATATCAATCACAGCAAAAAGGACCATAAAAGTTGTTAAAATCTCTTTAAAATCGAAGCTCATTGTGTTGTGTTATATATCTACAAAGGTCTAATAATTAATTATAATTGCAAGTTTATTTTACGACATTATTTTCATTATAAATGTTTACAATTAGTAGTATATTTGAGGCATGTTTCAATTAGGAAAAACGATAGTCTCTGAAGATATCATTGAGAAGGATTTTATTTGTAATCTTAGCGCATGCAAGGGAGCTTGCTGTGTAGACGGTGACTCTGGCGCCCCTCTTGAGGCCTCTGAAGCCGATATTTTGAAAGAGATTTACCCAATCATTAAGCCTTATTTGCGTAAGGAAGGCATCGCTGCTATTGAAGCTCAAGGCACGCATGTTGTAGCGCAAGACGGAGAACTAGAAACACCTTTAATTAACGGCGCTGATTGTGCCTACGTAATCTTTGATGAAAAGAAAACCGCTTTATGTGCTATTGAAGAAGCATATAATCAGGGAGATGTAAGCTGGAAAAAACCAGTTTCTTGCCATTTATACCCTGTTCGGGTTAAAGATTATAGTGAGTTTTCTGCTGTTAATTATAACCACTGGCATATTTGTGATGATGCCTGTACATTAGGAAAAGAACTTCAGGTTCCAGTTTATAAATTTGTAAAAGAAGCCCTCATTCGAAAGTTTGGAGCAGATTGGTATGCAGAGTTAGAAAAAGTGGCAGCAACCCACAAATAGTCCGTACAAGATTTACAGCCTCCCAGACTATTTATATAATTAATGACTATTTTTTTATTTTATTAATTCTATAAAAATTAAAATTAATTAATTTCATTTATATCCAAATCTACTTTTTGATATAAATCGACACCCTTTATTCCTAAGAGAGAGCTGTTGCGTAATAGACTAACTGTTAGTATTTTATAGGATTCATTCATTTTTTTTATTGTAGGAAAAAACCTACTCGTTGTTAAAAACTTATAGGCAATGTTTATAAAAATGGCTTTCATTTGAAGGAACAAATTTGAACCTTTGTTAACCACGCAAATGCGTTGTAGTTTATTCCAAAATCGTAAATATTTTAAAAAAAGATGTCACAAGTAGAACCAATTTTACAACCAAACAAAGACAGATTCGTTATTTTTCCAATCCAACATCACGATATATGGGAATGGTACAAAAAATCAGAAGCAAGCTTTTGGACTGCTGAAGAAATTGACTTACATCAAGATTTAACAGATTGGAGCACAAAACTTAATGACGATGAGCGTTATTTTATTAAGCACATCCTTGCCTTTTTTGCAGCGAGTGACGGAATTGTAAACGAAAACTTAGCTGAAAATTTCGTAAATGAAGTTCAATACAGTGAAGCAAAATTCTTTTATGGATTCCAAATCATGATGGAAAATATCCATAGTGAAACATATTCACTGTTAATAGATACCTATGTAAAGGATGAAGTAGAAAAAGACAAGCTGTTTAATGCTATCGAAAACTTTCCTGCGATTAAGAAAAAAGCAGACTGGGCATTGAAATGGATTGATTCTCCAAGTTTTGCCGAACGCCTAATCGCGTTTGCAGCGGTTGAAGGTATTTTCTTTTCAGGAGCATTCTGTTCTATATTCTGGCTTAAAAAACGTGGCCTAATGCCTGGACTGACATTCTCTAATGAGTTGATATCAAGAGATGAAGGCGTACACGCTGACTTTGCAGTTCACCTACACAACAAACACCTAATAAATAAAGTCCCTAAAGAACGTATTCGAGAAATATTGTTAGATGCGTTAAACATAGAAAGAGAATTTATTACAGAGTCACTGCCAGCTAGTTTGATTGGAATGAACTCTGTATTGATGTCTCAGTACTTGGAGTTTGTAACAGATCGCTTGTTACAAGAATTAGATTGTGAAAAAGAATACAATACAGCAAATCCATTTGATTTTATGGATATGATATCACTTCAAGGAAAGACAAATTTCTTTGAAAAAAGAGTTTCTGAATATCAGAAAGCTGGGGTTCTAAACAAAGAAGAAGACACCAATAAATATAGTTTCGATTCTGAGTTCTAGGAATTACCCACTAGAACACGAGCTCAAAACAAATTAAATCGCTTACAACCAAACTTTTAACCTCCTAACTAACGGGTTAAAACATATAACAACCAAGCATTTGGGGGAACCCAAATATCACTAGGCTAACTAACTAACCGCTTTTTTGAAGTAGCCTCAAAAAAGTAAAAAAGATTAAAAAAATGTACGTACTAAAAAGAGATGGCAGAAAAGAAGAAATCATGTTCGATAAAATCACGGCAAGGGTTAAAAAACTTTGCTATGGTTTAAATGAATTGGTAGATCCTTTAAAAGTAGCCATGCGCGTTATAGAAGGATTATATGACGGTGTTACTACCAGTGAATTAGATAACTTGGCAGCAGAAGTGGCAGCGACCATGACCACAGCCCATCCTGATTATGCTCGCCTTGCTGCACGTATATCAGTCTCAAATCTACACAAAAACACTAAGAAGACTTTTAGCGAAGTCATGCACGATTTATATACATACGTAAATCCAAGAACAGGAAAGGATGCCCCTTTACTTTCTGATGAGGTTTATAAGGTAATCTCAGAAAACAAAGATAAACTTGACTCTACGATTATTTATAACCGAGATTTTGGTTATGACTACTTCGGATTCAAAACGTTAGAGCGTTCGTATCTTTTAAAATTAAATGGAATTATCGCAGAACGTCCACAGCATATGTTGATGCGCGTCTCTATTGGAATTCATTTAAATGATTTAGACTCAGCTATTGAGACTTACGAACTCATGTCTAAAAAGTATTTTACGCATGCAACTCCGACGTTATTTAACGCTGGTACACCAAAACCTCAAATGTCGTCTTGCTTTTTATTGACTGCAAAAGATGACAGTATTGATGGCATCTATGACACTTTGAAACAAACGGCTAAAATATCTCAATCCGCTGGAGGAATTGGATTAGCAATGCATAATATTAGAGCTACAGGAAGCTATATTGCAGGAACTAACGGTACCAGTAATGGGATTGTTCCTATGCTTCGTGTATTTAATGACACGGCTCGTTATGTCGACCAAGGTGGGGGAAAGCGTAAAGGGAGCTTTGCGATTTATTTAGAGCCATGGCATGCTGATATCTTTGATTTTCTTGACTTAAAGAAAAATCACGGAAAAGAAGAAATGCGTGCACGGGATTTATTTTATGCCATGTGGATTCCAGACTTGTTTATGAAGCGAGTTCAGGAAGATGCTGAATGGACCCTAATGTGTCCAAATGAGTGCCCTGGATTACCAGATACCCACAGTGAAGAGTTTGAAGCCTTGTACCTAGATTATGAAGGAAGAGGGAAAGGAAGAAAAACCATCAAAGCAAGAGAGTTATGGGAAAAAATAACGGAGTCTCAAATTGAGACCGGAACTCCATACATGCTCTATAAAGATGCAGCAAACCGCAAATCTAATCAGCAAAACTTAGGAACCATTCGTTCGTCTAATTTATGTACAGAAATCATTGAGTTCACATCACCTGATGAAGTTGCTGTTTGTAATTTAGCATCTATTGCACTTCCAATGTTTATTAAAGATGGTGCATTTGATCATCAAGAGTTATATAAAATCACAAAACGGGTGACTCGAAATCTAAATAAAGTGATTGATCGAAATTACTACCCAGTAATTGAGGCTGAAAACTCCAATATGAGACACCGTCCAATCGGTATAGGAGTCCAAGGTTTAGCCGATGCATTTATTGCATTAAGACTTCCTTTTACTAGTGACGAAGCAAAGCAATTGAATCAGGATATCTTTGAAACTATTTATTTTGCAGCAGTAACCTCTTCTATGGAGGAAGCAACTGAAGACGGCCCATATCAAAGCTATGAAGGGTCTCCAATAAGTGAAGGTAAATTCCAACACAATTTATGGGGGCTTAAAGATGAAGAGTTAAGCGGTCTTTGGGATTGGGGACAGTTGCGTAAAGAAGTCCTTAAGAATGGTGTGAGAAATTCACTTTTAGTAGCACCAATGCCTACGGCAAGTACTTCTCAAATTCTTGGGAATAATGAGTGTTTTGAGCCGTATACCTCAAACATCTACACCCGTCGTGTATTATCAGGGGAATTCATTGTTGTCAATAAGCACTTATTAGAAGATCTAGTTGAGCTAGGACTATGGAATGAGGGCTTGAAGCAAGATATCATGCGTTCCAATGGGTCTATCCAACATGTAGATGCAATTCCTCAAGATATTAAAGAACTTTACAAAACAGTTTGGGAACTAAGCATGAAAGATATCATAGACATGTCGCGTCAGCGAGGCTATTTTATTGACCAATCACAATCTTTAAACTTGTTTATGGAAGGTGCGACAATGGCCAAATTGACCTCAATGCATTTCTATGCATGGAAGAGTGGATTAAAAACAGGGATGTACTACCTAAGAACAAAAAGTGCTGTTGATGCGATTAAATTCACTTTAGACAACAAGAAGAAGGAAGCACCCGAACCTGCATCAGTAGAAGTAGCTGCTGTTGAAACAGATACTGCTGTTCTTGAAAAGCAACAAGAAAAAGCGGCTAACACAGCTGCTACATTTTCTCAAGAAACTGCCGTAGACGTAGAGCCTATGAGTGCAGAAGAAATGAAGGCTTTGGTTCAACAAGCAAAAGAAGCAGAAGGAGACGACTGTCTAATGTGCGGTTCTTGATTCAAACCATTCAATAACAAAAAAGCACCTAATTTAAGTTAGGTGCTTTTTTATGCAGTAAAGTAGGTTTTTTTAATCACCGTCACTTATTGTAGCTGGCTTTACACTGCTATCGTAGGCCGTGTGATATTCCTCTAACAAACTTGTTGTAGCATTTAACAAATCTTTAGTCTCTAGCAACAAACTAAAGTAAAGCGTGGTATTCTTTGGACTAGATTCCTCTGTACGCGTTCGATTAATTTGCATCTCTATATTAGACTTAAGGACGGCGGCAATATCATTCTTTTGCTTAATAATAGCATCTATCTTTTCAAAAGATTCAGATTTAAACATTTCTATGGCTTCTGAAAATAACGTCTCTATTGAATCATTTATTTGACTAAGCTCTTTAATTTGATTGAACTTTAGTTTCTTGTGATTATTGTTAACGTGCTTATGACTTACTTTAGTGATGTACGTAAGTGATTGTGTCATGTCTTGTAAATAGCCTAAAATAAGAATATAGAAATTACTTGCGCCAATACTAGATTCATCTAAGTTTTTTATAAAGTAAAATATATTATCCCTTAACTCATCTACTTCATCAGAGAGTTTAACGATTTGTTTTTTATTCTTTTTCAGTGCTTCTAAATCTTGTTGTGAAAGCCCAGTAAAAGCAGCCGCATAGATCTTTTTACCTCGGTTAAGCACGTTTGCGATATTTGCAGCGCTCTCAGTAATCACTCCTTGAACAGAACTACTTTCTGTTTTTGTCAAGCGGTCATCAGAAGCCATCTCTTTGGTTTTTTTACTGTGAACAATTGAACTTCTAATAAGCAAAATAATTGCAGCTAAAAGTAGGATTGGAAACATAACCTCTACGTTGAGGTTTAATAAATAGGCAACTAAAGCAGCAGCACTAAAAGCACTAAGTGCTGTTAGGAACCACCCACCAATAACATTAATAACTCCCGCAACACGGTATACGGCACTTTCTGCCCCCCAAGCCCTGTCTGCTAACGAAGTTCCCATCGCCACCATGAACGTGACATAGGTGGTTGACAGAGGCAGTTTGTAGGAGGTTGCAATTGATATTAAAACCGCAGCTACCATAAGGTTTACAGCTGCTCTGACCAAGTCAAAAGCAGGTAACTCATGAACTTTGTTATTTGTTAGTTTTATAACTGGCTGTTCAAATTGTTGTTCAATTTTATCTTGCCATGAAGTTGGTAATATAAATGAACTTACTTTTGAAGCCCCCATTGCAAATCGCACAAATCCACGTGATAAGAAATTTGGCTGAAAGCGTTCTTTTGTATCCCCTTGACTTGAAAGATCCAAAGAGGTTTTAACCACGTTCTTGGCTTTTGTTGAAAACCATAAAGTCGCAACCATGACCATTCCTGCTCCAAATAATAACCAGTTATTTGTTGGAACTTTAGAGGCTAATACGTCCATTGGAAATTCCATTGCAGAAAGTCCAGAGGCGGACCATTCTGTGTAGGCATTAAATGCTGCTACTGGTACTCCTATAAAATTAACTAAATCATTACCAGCAAAGGCCAGTGCCAAGGCAAAAGTTCCTACTATAATAATTAGTTTATAGATGTTTGTTTTTGCAAAAACAATTAGCACGTAGGATAATAATGACCACAGTATTGAACTGACTACTACAATATAAAATACTTGGTTTTCTAAGAAATCTTTCATGGTTCCTCCTCCAAGAATATCAAAAGATTGCTTAGCGTAAGAGGTTCCTTTTAAACCTTTCATAAAGATAAAGTAGGTGATAGCCGTCAATGCAACTCCACTAAATAACGCGCCTACCCAATTTGCTTTTTTTTGAAAGTTATATGAAAGTAAGAGCCTAGACACCCACTGTACAATTGCCCCTATCGAAAAGGCGACTACGACCGAAAGCAGAATTCCAAAAATAATTTGAGAGGCTTTGGACGTATTAATATAATTAACAACTTCACTAAAATCTCCTCCATTTGCAGCAATTTTAATCAAGGCCATTGCCACTGCTGCCCCCAAGAGTTCAAACACAATAGAAACGGTTGTTGAGGTAGGCATCCCTAGGGAGTTAAAGATGTCTAGAAGTAAAATGTCAGTAATCATTACGGCCATGAAAATAATCATGATCTCACTAAACATAAATTCTCCAGGGTTAAAAATTCCCTTTCGAGCTACTTCCATCATCCCACTGGAAAAAATCGCCCCAATAGCAACCCCTACACTTGCGACAATCATAATTGTTCTAAAAGAAATTGCTTTAGATCCGATTGCAGAATTTAAAAAGTTCACGGCATCATTACTAATCCCAACAACTAAGTCGGCAACAGCCAAGAAGGCTAAAGCAATAATCATATATAAATAAATATTTTCCATAATTCAGTTTGTGTTATTAAGCAAATCTCTTAAGATTTTCTGTTTGTAAGGTTAAGGTACTGTTATGTTTTAAAAATGAAAATCTACTTGAAGGCGATACATTAATTTGTTGTTACTTCCTTCAATTTCTAAGTGACTAATGTCAGTTTGAACTTTTAGCTTATGTCCAACGATATACTTTGAAAGTCCTAGGGTGTATTGACTCTCAGGGTTTTTCCCTGTTATGTTCTTATCTAGTTCAATGTGCGTATACCTTCCAGAAAGCTCGATGTCATTATTAAAAAGATACCCCATTTGTAAATTTAGCCCTTTTCCTACTTGAACCTCATCGCCAGTTAAAGAGCCATCGCTATTTTTTGCAAACGCATCAGAAGCAGTTCTGTCAGAATATTCAGCCATTAACGAAACGCCATTATATTTAAACATAGCGTCTAAAAAAACGGTATTTATATTGGTTTCGAAATAAGCATCGTCAGCACCATCAATTGTCATGTATGACCCTTGGTTACTTCGGGTTTTAACGGCATTATTATTATAGTCATAACTAAGACCGATTGCTAATTTTGGCTTTTTCTCTCGTTTCAAATCACTCCCCTTATAATCTCCTTTACTTGCAAAATTTCCAAAGGGAAGGAGCTCTATCCGACCTGTATACTGATGCCCGCCTAAGTTTCCTGTTGTGATATTCCTACCCTCTCCTTGTGCTAAAGAAAAAATTTCTTTGACAATAAAGGTCTCAGTTATGTTAAAATGGTGTCTAAGTTGAAATCCAAAATCACGATCGATTGTAAAACGACTGTTTAATAACGAACGGTCTACTTGTTGCAAATTTCCAGAAGAAATTACACGCTCTCTGTTTCCAGGTAGTTTTGTTTGACCAAACCAAAGTTCGAAATTTTGATAAAAATTCCACTGAAGAACGGCGTCTAAAATATATCTAGGAGCGTTACTTGTGTATTGTGAAGCTCCTGAAAGATCTCTATTAGAGAGTCCCAATTCAACTTTGTATTTCAATTTAGGAGAATAGGCGTAACCATCAAATTTCAAACGCGCTCTTCTTGTTAGAAAACTTGTTTCATTTACATTGTTTTCTTCCCAACTTGAACTACCAAGGAGTTGTGCTCTTAAACCCACTTTCATGGTCCAGGTACTGTCTTGACCAACAAGGTTAAAGAGTCCTTTTCCAAATTTTGGAGCATTTATTTCTTGAGATTGAACGAAGGATATTGCACATAAAATTAGTGCAGTAGATAAGATTTTAGTTTTCATTAGTTTATTAGTTTTTGTCGAGAACAAATAACTAAAACAAATGTTAACTTAGTGTTTCTTTAAAGTTAAGATTGAATAAAAAA
>JABAZC010000021.1 GCA_018608625.1 Flavobacteriaceae bacterium
GGTTTGAAAGCAGGTGACAAGTGGTGTTTATGCGCTTTAAGGTGGGTTGAGGCTTGCAATAATGGATGCGCACCTAAACTTTTATTAGAATCAACAAATATTAGAACTCTTGATTTTGTGAGTATTGAAAAGTTACTTGAATATCAAGTGTAATCGTAGTGTAATCCTAAGCCATAGGCATATCTTCTTCCTTCAATTCAGCTAATTCTAAAAGCTATCAAAGGGTATTATAAATATTTGATTAATTTTACAACAGATTTAAAAGAACATGCGACTTCACTTTAAAATACTCTTACTTTTAAACTTAATTACTCTTCCTACTGTAGTACAATCGCAGAACTGGGTACAAGTGAATTCTTTACCGGATTCTTTTAATGAAACTCATCACTCTTTTGCTTTTAGTTTTGATGACACGGGCTACATTGTGGCAGGAAATTCGAGTTCTGGAGAACGAGATGATTTTTATCAGTATGACCCAATAAACGACTCTTGGATAGAACTCACCCCTTTTCCAGGCGCCCCTCGCGGCTTTGCTATTGGCGATACTTGGAATGGGAAAGCATACTTTGGATTTGGACATGATGGAACGTCTTTATTAAATGATTTATGGGAGTTTGACCCTTTAAATATGAATTGGACAGAATTGGCCCCCTGTCCATGCGCAGCAAGAACACATCCAGCGATGATAGCACATAACGGGAAAGTATTTGTAGGGCTAGGAAATAATTCAATAGAAAACATGAATGATTGGTGGGAGTATGATATTACATTAAACACTTGGTCTCAAAAAGATGATTTGCCTTCACAGTCGAGGCATCATCCATATCAATTTGGCATTAATGGTTACGTTTATACGGGCTTTGGACACGGAAATGATATTTTTAATGATTGGTTTCGTTATGATATTACGACTGAAAATTGGAATCAAGTAACAACATTACCGGCAGAAGGAAGAGTGGCGGGAACACAATTCTCATACAACGGCTTAGGATATGTACTGAGTGGCGATGGAGATAACCACGATTCTATGGAAACAGGGGAGTTCTGGGCTTATGACCCTATTTCTGATAATTGGGAAGAAATGCCTCCTCATCCTGAAGGCTCTCGTTGGGCGCCAGCTTCATTTATAATTAATGGAGAGGTATATATCATTAATGGCACTAGTTTTTCACAATATGTGACAGAGATTTATAAATATAATTTGGATTCGGCTCTATCGATACACGAATTAACAAATTCAAATATTCGTATATGTCCAAATCCGGTAACAGATGTTATTAACATTGACGTTCCAGCAAACTTAAAATATCACACTAATATTTACGACTTAAATGGAAGATTAATTAGTCGTTCAAAAAACAAGGCCGTAATTGAAATTCAAGCTTTGCCTCTTGGTGTATATCTAATTGAAATCAAAGACTTAGACTCTGATCATAAAGCAGTTAAAAAAATAGTAAAAGCAAATTAAATCTTTAAACCATAGGCATATCTTCCTACTTCAATTCAGCTATTTCTGAGCCACGTAAATAGATTAAATTACGTTTGGGTGTTTTACTTGTAGAATAACAGTTATATTTGTATTATTAATTAAAATCATATCATGAAAAATTTCATTATAATATTATTTCTAATTCCATTGGTTTCTTTTTCACAAGATAAAGTTCAAAAAGTAGAAGTTGTAAAATCAGACACTCAAATTGAAGAGTTTACTTCTTCTTTGGGTAAAAACGAAATAAGGGTCGATTTCTTAGATTTTCTTGTATTTCCAGCCTTAACAATTGCTTATGAAAAAAGTAATAATTCTAATTCAGGATTCGGAGCAACCTTATTTATAAATATGTCAGAAGATGATGGTATCCTTGATTATGATCCAATAATTTTAACTCCTTACTATAGGTTTTATTTTTTACAAACGGAAGATTTTGGGGGTAATGGAATATTTGCAGAAATTTTCACTCAACTTTCATCTAGTAAAATTGCGCCAGGATTTGCTATAGGAAAAAAATGGATCAATAGAAAAGGGTTTACTCTTGAATTGCTAGCTGGTGTAGGAAGAAATTTATCTGGCGGCGATAATGATGAAGGGGTAGCCAGACTAGGTGTTTCTATTGGGAAAAGGTTTTAACTATCGATTCCAAACTTTGGAAATGAATTAGTTATTCCAATTACATTTGAATGTGATGGTGGAGAAGTATATTTGAGGAACGGGGTGTAACTTCATTAGATTATGTTCTGGTTGTTACTAAACCATAGGTATATCTTCTTGTTTCAATTCAGCTATTTCTAAACCCCGTAAATAGAAGAACCTCAACGAGAACAGAAAAATTTCAAATAGAAATTATATAGATTAGATAAATACAAGGATAGAGATTTGGATAAAGCTACTAAGAGTTCACCATTCTAATATAAGTCTCATAGACCATAGCAAATGCAGTAACAAAAGTTAATGCTATTATTATAATTGCCTTCCATTTTGGTGCTTCCTTTTTCATTTTTTATTTAGTTCCTTAAACTCATTAAATTCTTTTTTACCAAAAGACATTCTGCTTACTAGTGAGACGATTTCATCTGTTAAATCCACAGCATTTTTTGAAGAAAGTTTAAATTTAGTACCATCCATACTTATTAATTGATTTTCTTCTGAATTCAATTCAATTGAGGTGTAAAAATGATACCTAATAACATAATCAAGTGTTAGATTAGTATTATTATAATTTTGTTGAAATAAAGATTTATCAGAAATTATTGTCTTCAAAACTCTGTTGGGTTTTGAAAAGTTATCACTAAGTCTTAGTGCAGGTAACTCAACATCTTGCCCAATAGACACAAGTGGAATAAACAATAAAACAAATAACCCTCTTTTCATAACATAAATATAATGATTTAAAAAAAACCAGTCCAAAAGATGCAATTAGAGATAGTTTAAGTAAAAACTAAATATTGTAAATTGTGGTTATTCAAAATTAAACAAGCAATAAATGGAATGGTATCTTAAACACCGAAAGAAAATTTTGATAGCTACTATAGGCTATGTTATTTGTAGGCTTGTCTATCTATCTCTATAATTCAGCTACTTCTAATCCAAGTAAGTAGGTTAGACCTTTACAGCGTTTAAGTAAAAATAGTTCAACAAAAAACCCTTACAAAATTGTAAGGGCTATTACCACCATAGTGAAATTATATGCTTTCTAACCGACTATTCTATTTCTTCTAGATCAGCCACATCTGCAACAAGAGAATTCATCATTCCTCCAAAATCAAACCAATCCCCACCACCTGAAATCTTACCATCTACAAATGAAAATGCGTGGTATGCAGTTAATTTGACAGATTTCCCAGTTTCAACATGGTTAGCAGTCCAGGTTCCATAAGTTCTGGTGCTCCCATCTAATTGTCCAGTTTCGGGGTCAACACCAGGGAGCCAATAATCAGCTGCAAAGTTCATGTTATCAAAAGCTTTTTGGTAATTAAGTATCGCTTTCTTAAACTCATTTAAATCAGCCATCTCAGAACCATAAACAGGCATATGCCATTCTATTTCGTCGTGAAGTAGCTCAAACATCGCATCTGAATTTTCAGCTTGATGAAGTTCAAAGTACTTTTTTGCTGTAGCTGTATTCTTTTCAAAATCAGCGTGATTTCCTGTTGTACATGATACAGCCAAAACGGAAATGGCTAATAATTTAATTGCTTTAATCATAATATAAGTTTTAGTTAATTTATTACAATATATAAAAATAGTTGCAGTATGAAAGTTTTTATATATTTGATTTATGAAAGAATTTAAATCAATTGGATATAATTATTGGCCAATTATAATATGGGTAGTTGGATTTTGTTCAATTATTGGAAACAATAAAAGGCACACGACATCTAGACTTATCAATCTATGGGAAACACTACGCTCTTTATGGGAAGGTGATTATGGCTTTGTTTTAGATAATATCTATTATGTTATAGGATCACTGTTGTTTGTAATAGTTATTTCTGTAAATGTCTTAATCGTTGATAGAATAGGAATTACTAAAGGGTTTTATCTCATTCCAATTGTTCTGAAAAGAAAAACCTGGAGGGAGGTAAGTTATTATATAGAGGTTGAAGAAATATATGATGGCCAATATGGCAAAGATACAACGGAAGCTATTTGGTTTATTGGAGACAACAATAAAGTTTGTTTGCGATTTGAGAAGAGTTTTAGAAAAAATATTGATGAGGTCCTGAAAATTATTGACAAGTTTGAAACAAAGTACAACAACACGCTTAAAATATCAAACCCTTACTTTATGAGAAAAGGTTGGACAAAAATAAAGCTTCCAGAAACTAAACTATAGGCATATGTTCTTACTTTAATTAAGCTATCTCTAACCCTTTTAAATGGGATATATTAATATTTGGCAATATCACTTTTAAAATAAGAGTTATATTTGAGTTATGAAAAAACTAATCTTGCTATTATTATTATTTGTTCCATTTTTATCTTTTGGCCAGGAACAAAATTACCCTTACAAATGGCCTATGTATAATGACACTAATGTCAACTTAGAGGTTGAAGATCCTTCATTTGAAATTAATGATGGGCCGTTAATTATGTTTGACTCAACTCACAAAAACTTTTTTATACAATCTCATTTAATAAAGCCTCTTGTGGACTTATTGTTAAATGATGGGTACAGAGTATCATTCCTTGATAAAGAGTTTTCTAAATCAAGTTTAAGCCAAGCTACAGTTCTAGTCGTTATTACGGCATTACCGTTTGATTTTGCTACGGAAACCTCAGCAGCAAATAAAAACACTTTTTCTGAAAATGAACTTAATGAATTACAAAACTGGGTAAATAATGGAGGCTCACTTTTGGCCTTCAGCGAACACGCCCCATTTGACCAGGCCATAAACCCATTATTACGAAAATTTGACATTGAGTCATCCATTGGAACCACTGTAGATACAATTAATTACGAAAGTAAATACGGTCCAGGAATGATAAAATTCGAAAACAAAAACTTGAACACGAATCACCCTATTGTAAACGGAAAGTATAAAGTAGAAAAATTAGTTTCATTTGGAGGAAGTGCTCTTTTAGGCTCTAAATATGAAAATATACTAAAACTTGATGAAAGTTCATTTAATGTAAAACACTCTACAGGCATAGGGCCTGATGGAAAGGGAAATTCTCAAGGGTTAGCAGGTATGTATGGTTCTGGAAAAATTGCTGCTTTTGGGGATTCAAATGGTTTTACTGCAATGGTTTTCAATATGGATGATGGAACTAAAATGTATGCAGGCATGAATACTGAAGGATATGACTGGAAAAATTTTGTTTTAAACACTTTTCGATGGCTTACTAATTATTCAGAAGAGTAAACCCATAGGCATATTTTCTTTTTTCTGTTCAGCTATTTCTAAACTCCTATTAAAAATCTTTATTTCTGCCTTATTTATAGCTTTTATTTTTTTTAAATATTGAGAATAACCATAATTACAAAAAAATATTCTCATAAGGAATTTTCATTAATTTATAGAATAAATTATAGGCTTAATAAATTCAACCCACGCATCGTAACCTTTTTCGTTAAGATGAATTCCATCAGTTGAAAGTTCCTTTCTAATTAGACCATTTTCGTTTACAAAAATTGAATATAAATCAACGATTTGGTATGGATTTTCTTTTTCGTTGGCTTTTATTATTTCATTTACTTTTAAGATATTGTTTTTGTATTGCTCTTTTTCTATTGGTAAAACGGTTTGGACATAAATCTTAGTTTTTGGTGTTTCTGCATTAATAACTTGGGCAATTTGTATAATATTATTAGCTATATATTCTGCAGAAGGATTGTTAGGGCTATTATTGTTCCATAAATCATTTATTCCAATTAATAAAAATACAGCTTTAGGTTTAAAGTAAGTTATTTCATCGATTCGCGCCAATACTCCATCTGTAACATCCCCGCCAATTCCTCTGTTTCTAATATTAGGGTATTTTAATCTTTTACTCCAATCTTTTCCGCCCCAAGTTATACTGTTTCCTAAAAAGACAATATCACCATAATTTAAAGGATTGCTTTTAAATTCTTTAATTACTTTTTTGTAATTACCTTCTCCCCAATTATCGTGGTTTTCGATTACTAAATCTTCATTTGGGTACAAGTGGTCAATTGAAACATTATTTTTACAACTTAAAGTTAAAAACAGAATAATTAGTGGTAGGGTTTTTTTCATAATTTTAAATATATAAATGGAATATTGAAAATTTTAAAAAGTTCATACTTCATTATTCTTTTAATACAATTATAATTTAATTTTTTGAAAAATGAAACTTTTTATACTTTAAGCTATTTCTAAGACCCTTAAATAGATTACACTTAAATTTATAGACGAATGTCCAATAGCTTTCTCCAGCTATTTTAAAAATTGTATTAATAAAAACCAGTATTTTATATCAATGAGTTGTATAAGATAATAAAGTTTAAGCAGGTATAAAATACTGCTGGGAACATATTTATCAAAGAATCCTTTATTTTAATTCTTACTAGAACAGCAGTAATCATCATAAACGTTAGTAAAAAGGAGGCCACAGAAAGTAAGACAGAATTCGTCAGCCCAACAAGCAAACCAATACCGCCTAATAATTGCATACATCCTAATAAAATACGTTGGTTGCTATAGCCCCAACGGGCATATTCAGAAACCATTCTCTTTGAAAAAAAAGATGTGATGCCATAAAAAATAAAAGAAAGTGCCGAGAATACTACGAGTAATATGTTTAAATCCATTAGCTAGACTAAACCATAGTTCACTGCAGCAATAAACAAGGAAAGCACCAATAGAAGAAAGGATGGTACGTATTTAATCAACGGGTTTTTTACTTTGATGTGGTAAAATTGTGCACAGATCATTAAAAAAGCCATTAAAAGAGATGACACTAATAAAAGTTCTGTATACCAAATCCCTAAAATTAAAATAGTTGCTAAAGAAATCTTTGAAGCACCAACAATATTTCTTAGTAAATTAGAAATACCATACTGCTTAAACTCTAAAACAATATTATCATACCTAAATACCCAAACGCTAATAACAGAAATAGAAACTATAAGTTGGGCTAAAATTGACGCATTATCCATAAGACTCTTTTTAAGATTATTTTTTAAATGTATGAATTAAATACTAAACAATTCACGCAATGAGCCTAAACTGCCTAAATCCTACTTATAAAGGCTCTGTTATCCCATATTTAAAAGAATACTCTAAAAAACCTAAATCAATTTTTTGATTAACACCTTTTAAACAATATTTCCTGGTATGTTTAATCATGTAAGTAAAAGATACACTAAAATATAACTTGTATTGTACAATTAATATACGTAAGTTTGAATCTAACTATTTTAATAAACACATGAAAAACACTACCCTAATTTTTGCATTAGTTTGCACATTTTCGTTCACCTCTTGTAACGAAACAGCCCCTTGTGAGACTTCAACAAATGGCTTTTTAACAGATACCGATTTTCAAGTAAAAATGGGTTCTTCTGATGCCGTAGAAGTTTTTAAACAATTAGACACTGCTTGGGCAAAACTAGACTATGATACCATGAAAACATATATTGCTGATAAGGCTTCATTTAGTTTTGCTGATGGTTTTGTTGCCACAGGTCCTCAAGAATTTGTAGATAAAATCAAAGCGCAAGTGGCTAAATCTTTAGCGGAAGGAAATAACTACGAATGGACTACCGATTATGCCTTTTCTCTAGCACTTACTGATGACGGGGATGACTCTACATCCATGGATACAGGAGATTGGGTAAATGCTCAATTTACGTCAAAAAACTCTAGTCCAGACTCAGAAATTGATTCAGAAGTTATTTACGAGTACTACCACATTGTTGACGGCAAAGTAACGGGCTGGAGTCAATTTAAAAAAACGATCAAAAGGTAATTCATTACTTAAAAAATAACAACTAAAATAATTTATAATGAGAAATTTAATTACAATAGTATGCTTATGTGTCGGATTTGCAATGTCTGCACAGATTGTTAACATTACCTATGTGACAGTTCCTAGAGAGGAGTCTGACGAGTTTTTAGAGTTACACGAAAAATTCATGAATCTATCAGTTTCAGAGGACCGAACTCTTACTGGTGCAGGTGTTTTTGCACACGCTTTTGCAGGAGACTATTCTTTTGCGCTTTATGATTTTTATGCTTCTACTGAAGATTTAGTTAAAGATGCAGCATTAGCTGACGCAGCATTTAAAGCAAATGTGGATGCGATGAACCTCGATGAGGAAGGTGAAAAACAAATGATGCAAGATTACATGTCATATACTAGAATGTATGCTGATAATCATTCTGATCAAATTAGACAGAGTGCTGGCTTAGAGGATTTGATGTTTGGATTAGAAACTATAGACTGGTCAACCAAAAAAGTTGTTGTCGTTAGTAAGTACGAAGTAAAATGGGGTAAAACCAAAGCGTTTTCAGAAGGAGTTATAAATGGAAGTTTAAAAACTTTAAAAGAAAGTGGTCACGCTGCTGCAGCTTACGCTAGCCAACACCTGTACGGCTCTGGTGCAGATTTCCACACCTATCAATTTTTTAGTGATTGGTCAGATTTCGCAGCTTATGAGGAAGCTAATATTGGAGGTCCAATGGATCAGGCTGGGAAAGATTTCTGGTCAGTGGTAGAAGGTCACGATGATGAAATATTAATTTTTATTGGAGGTTATAACTCTGAAGCGAAAGTTTTTGGTTACGCTAAATAAATCGTTTTTAATTTTTTTTTAAAATCCCTAACCATTTTTGGTTGGGGATTTTTAATTTTGATCCTTTATTAACTAACAAAATAGAATAATATGAAACTAATAAAAGAATTTAAAGACTTTGCCGTGAAAGGTAATATGATTGATATGGCGATTGGAATCATTATTGGAGCCTCTTTTAATGCGGTTATTAACGTACTAGTAAAAAATGTTATTTTACCGCCATTATCACTCTTGTCGGATGGGATTAATTTCCAAGAAAAAAAATTAATTTTAAGAGATGCGACTGAAAAAAATAGCCAAGTATCCATCGATTATGGCTTATTAACAGAAACTGTTTTAGATTTTCTAATTGTTGGCTTTACCATTTTTATCGTGGTCAAATTCGTTAACAAGCTTCAAGCAAAAGCAGAGGATGTGAGCGATGTCACGGTTACTACACCCGCAGATATTCAGTTGTTATCAGATATTAAAGAATTGCTCGAAGCTCAGAATGAAAAACTAAGTAAATAGTTTAACGAGCGCCATGAAGACGGGCGACATATTTCCCGATCACATCAAATTCTAAATTGACCACAGTACCCACTTCAAAGCCATTAAAATTAGTATGCTCGTAGGTGTAAGGAATGATGGCAACGCTAAAGCCATCATCTTTAGAGTTTACAACTGTAAGGCTCACACCGTTTACGGTAACAGATCCCTTTTCAATGGTTAGGTTGCCAAGAGAAGCATCATACTTAAAGGAGTATACCCAACTTCCATTCTCGGTTTCAACGTGGGTACACGCGCCAACTTGATCCACATGACCCTGAACCATATGGCCGTCTAACCTCGCTCCAAGCTTTAGGCCACGTTCCAAGTTGACAGTCGCTCCAGGTTTTAGAGCATTGATATTTGTTTTATCTAAGGTTTCTTTGATAGCGGTCACAGTGTAGTCTGATTCCGTCAGTGCTATAACAGTCAGACACACGCCATTATGAGACACACTCTGATCTACTTTTAGTTCTGGAGCCAGCACACTTTGAATTGTCAAATGTAAGTTGTCATTCTCCTTTACTAGACCTTTTACAATACCTAAATCTTCAATAATTCCCGTAAACATGCTTTTAATTCGTTAAATTTGTAAATTCAAAATTACAAACAACACGGCACTTTTAATGGAAAATAAAGAAAAAATAAAATTAGGTATTTCTATAGGAGACTTAAATGGCGTTGGAGGAGAGTTGATCCTTAAGACTTTTGAAGACAGCAGGATGCTCGATTTTTGTACGCCTGTAATTTATGCTTCTGAAAAAACGCTTTCATTCTTGAAAAAACATTTTGAAAGTACGCTAGACTTTAACAGCATTCAAGACGCAGACCAAGCTTTGGATACTAAGGTAAATGTGGTTACGGTATGGAAAGATGACGTACAGATTAACTTTGGGGAAGAAGATTTGAAAATTGGATCTTATGCCATTCAATCCTTACAAGCTTCTGTTAAAGATTTAAAAAACGATCAAATAGACGTTCTGGTAACTGCACCAATTAATAAACATAACATTCAATCAGATGATTTTAAATTCCCAGGCCATACTGATTATTTGGCACAAGAGCTTAAAGGGGATAGCCTGATGTTTATGGTTTCAGACGATCTTAAAGTTGGATTGTTAACAGATCATGTTCCTGTGAGCGAGGTTTCTAAACACATTACACCGGGATTAATTGAAAAGAAAATATCAATTATTTATAACTCCTTAATTCAAGACTTTAATATACAATTACCAAAAATCGCTGTTTTAGGGATCAATCCTCATACAGGGGACAATGGTGTTATTGGTTCAGAAGATGATGAAGTTCTTAGACCTGCTTTGGAATCTATAAAAAAATCAGGGAAGCTGGTATATGGCCCGTACGCAGCGGATAGTTTTTTTGGTTCAAAAAATTACAAAAACTTTGATGCTATCGTAGCAACTTACCACGATCAAGGCTTGATTCCTTTTAAAACCTTAGCGTTTGGGAATGGGGTGAATTACACTGCAGGACTTAGTAAAGTTAGAACTTCTCCAGATCATGGTACTGCTTACGAGATTGCAGGAAAAGGAGTGGCTGATATCTCATCTTTTAAAGAAGCTATTTTCTCAGCGATCTCTATTTTTAGAAACCGAAATATGAACCAAATACTCACATCAAACCCCCTATTAAAACAGCCTAAAAAAGCATATAATAAAAAATAAGCCGCTATGCGGTCAGCCTAAATAAAATTTTATATATTTGCAGGCTCAAATATGCGAGATAATGAAGCCACTAAAAGCATTTGACATACAATTCGTAGGGCTTAAGATTGGAAAGCATAATTACAAGTTTGAGATAGATTATAAGTTCTTTGAGCACTTTGAGTATAATGAGTTTAACGACGTTAACGTTGAAATTGTTTTAAATCTAGTTAAAAAGTCAACCTTTTTGGAGTTGAATTTTCAAGCTAGCGGAACAATTAATGTTAACTGTGACCTAACCAACGAACGCTATAATGAACAGCTAGATTCTAGTTTTGACCTTGTTGTAAGTTTTGGTAATGAGTATAACGACGATAATGAGACTATTTTAATTTTACCTCATGCCGAATATGAAATTAACGTTGCACATTATATTTATGAATTAATTGTTCTTTCATTACCTCAAAAAAGGGTTCACCCTGGGGTTGAAGACGGAACCTTAGGCTCTGAGATTTTAAAACAACTAGAAGACTTAAGCCCAAAAAGCTTAGAAGATAATAACCCAAAAGAAGATATGGATCCTCGATGGGAGACATTAAAAAAATTAATAACGGATAAATAATATAGAAAATGGCACATCCTAAAAGAAAAATCTCCAGAACAAGAAGAGATAAAAGACGTACCCATTACAAGGCAACAACTCCTCAAATAGCAACATGCCCAACAACTGGTGAAGCGCACTTATACCATAGAGCTCACTGGCACGAAGGAAAATTGTACTATAGAGGACAAGTTTTAGTTGATACTACAGCAGCAGAAGAAAACGCCGCTTAGTAGATTTTACTTGCAAATTAATAAAAAAACGCTCTTTTAAGAGCGTTTTTTTTGTTTTAAAAGCGGTTGTTTATAAGTATTCTAAAAAAAACAACTTTTTAGCCTTTTTTAATCAAAAATGAGTATTTTTGACATGTTTTTGGATGTTTTTGGTCGAATTTGAATCAAAACACTGAATTTAAAAATCATATATGACCAATATATCAGCTGCAATAACTGCTGTCGGTGGCTATGTGCCAGACTTTATATTAACCAACCAGATATTGGAAACAATGGTTGACACTAACGACGACTGGATTACTTCAAGAACCGGTATTAAAGAACGTCGAATCCTAAAAGGAGAAAATAAGGGAACGTCGTTTATGGCAATCCAAGCGGCTAAAAATCTGATTCAAAAAACTAACCTTGATCCCAAGACTATAGACCTCGTAGTGGTTGCTACGGCGACACCTGACATGAAAGCGGCTTCAACTTCGGCATACACCGCTTCAGAAATCGGTGCGACCAATGCGTTTGCATTTGATATTGATGCAGCCTGTTCGAGTTTTTTGTTTGGAATGTCAATTGTGGCTCGTTATATAGAGTCTGGTATTTATAAAAAAATCCTTTTAATCGGAGCGGATAAAAACTCATCAATGATTAATTATGAGGATAGAGCCACTTGTATCATATTTGGAGATGGCGCTGGCGCCGTTCTCTTTGAAGCTAACCAAGAGGGCCTTGGAATGCAAGACGAACTCCTAAGAAGTGACGGCACAGGAAGAGAATTCTTAAGAGGCACTCATGGCGGTTCATCCAATGCAATTACAGAAGAGTCATTTAAAGAAAAAAATCACTTTATATATCAAGATGGAAAAACAGTATTTAAAAACGCTGTTTTTAATATGGCAGATGCGGCCGTAAAAATATTAGACCGTAATAACTTAGACAATGACAAAGTAGATTGGTTAGTTGCCCATCAAGCAAATAAGCGTATCATAGATGCGACTGCTAATAGAATTAACTTGGATCCGAATAAAGTAATGATGAATATTGAAAAATATGGTAACACGACTTCAGGGACCTTACCGTTGCTTTTAAGCGATTACGAATCAAAATTAAAAAAAGGAGATAATTTAATATTCGCTGCCTTTGGTGGTGGATTTAACTGGGGGTCTATTTACTTAAAGTGGGCCTATAACTCTTAAACACAAAAACTAACTAAACACTTAAAACTACAATTATGGATTTAAAAGAAATTCAAAATCTAATCAAATTTGTAGCCAAGTCTGGCACAAGTGAAGTGAAATTAGAAACGGATGATTTCAAAATCACGATCAAAACTGGTCCAACAGGTAACACCACGGTACAGCAGTTAGTCGCAGCCCCTATCGTTCAAGGACCTACTGCTTCTGCTCCTCTTGAGGTAGCCCAAACGCAGCCAGTTAGCGCAGCAGCACCAGTTGTTGAAGACTCTAAATACATCACCATTAAATCACCTATTATCGGAACGTTCTACAGGAGACCATCTCCAGACAAACCATTGTTTGTTGAGGTTGGACATTCAATCTCAGAAGGTGATGTTTTATGTGTGATTGAAGCGATGAAATTATTTAATGAAATCGAATCTGAAATCACTGGAACGATTGTAAAAATCCTTGTAGATGATTCATCTCCAGTAGAATTTGATCAGCCATTATTTTTAGTAGATCCATCATAACCTTATTTTAAAATTCCAAAAACAAATCCTTTTTGAGGAATTTGGAATTTGACATTTTAAAAGCTTAAAAGTTATGTTTAAAAAAATACTAGTAGCCAATCGTGGCGAAATAGCTCTAAGAGTTATAAGAACGTGTAAAGAAATGGGCATTCAAACAGTCGCTGTTTATTCGACAGCAGATTCTGAAAGCCTTCATGTTAAATTTGCAGATGAAGCCGTTTGTATCGGTCCGCCAGCCAGCAGCGAATCCTATTTGAAAATATCTAATATTATTGCTGCAGCAGAAATCACTAATGCGGATGCGATTCACCCGGGATATGGTTTTTTATCTGAAAATGCGCGCTTTTCAAAAATATGTGAAGAACACGGCATCAAATTTATTGGAGCTTCTCCAGAGATGATTGATCGAATGGGCGATAAGGCCAATGCAAAAGAAACGATGAAATTAGCGGGGGTCCCTTGTGTTCCTGGAAGTGAAGGTGTAATTGAAACTTTTGCAGAATGTCAGGTAACCGCCAAGGAAACCGGATATCCCGTAATGTTAAAGGCTTCTGCCGGAGGTGGAGGAAAAGGGATGCGTGCCGTATGGAAAAAAGAAGACCTAAAGGATGCATGGGACTCTGCACGTCAAGAATCCAAAGCTGCTTTTGGTAATGACGATATGTACATGGAAAAACTCATTGAAGAACCACGTCATATTGAAATTCAAATCATAGGAGATTCTAATGGAGATGCTTGTCATTTGTCAGAAAGAGACTGTTCAATTCAACGTCGTCATCAAAAATTAACAGAGGAAGTACCATCTCCTTTTATGACAACAGCATTACGAAAAAAGATGGGTGAAGCAGCGGTTAAGGCATCAGAATTCATCAAGTATGAAGGAGCTGGGACTGTTGAATTTCTGGTTGACAAACACCGAAATTTTTATTTCATGGAAATGAATACTCGTATTCAAGTTGAACACCCTATTACTGAACAGGTTATTAATTTTGACCTGATTCGCGAGCAAATATTAGTGGCAGCAGGGGTTGCTATTTTGGGAAAAAATTACCTTCCAAGTTTGCATTCTATCGAGTGTAGAATTAATGCAGAGGACCCGTTTAACGACTTTAGACCGTCTCCTGGAAAAATAACAACACTACATTCACCCGGAGGTCATGGAGTCAGACTAGACACGCATGTTTATGCAGGTTACAGCATTCCACCAAACTATGATTCAATGATCGCTAAATTGATCACAACGGCTCAAACAAGAGAAGAAGCGATTCATAAAATGAAGCGTGCCTTGGATGAATTTGTAATTGAGGGCATTAAAACGACTATACCATTTCACCGTCAGTTAATGGATCATCCAGAATATATTGCTGGAAATTATACAACTAAATTTATGGAAGACTTTGAAATGAAGCCCATTAATAAAGCCTAAATAAAAAAACTCCGAATTTTAATTCGGAGTTTTTTTATACCCAATCCTCTATCATTTTCGTTAAAAAAAATTGTAGTTTTAAGCCATGAATTTATCCTATTGGGAACAAAAAACTTGGTTAAACAATATTGATTATGCAGTTGTTGGCAGTGGAATCGTTGGATTGAGCACTGCACTTCATCTAAAAATAAAACAACCAAATGCCAAAATAATAATTCTTGAAAAAGGACTATTCCCGCAGGGAGCAAGCACTAAAAATGCAGGTTTTGCCTGTTTTGGTAGTTTAAGTGAGATTTTAAAAGACCTGGAGTCACACACTGAATCTGATGTATTGGAGCTTGTTGGTCAACGTCATAAAGGACTACAGCTATTGAGAAGTACTCTTGGAGATGATGCTCTTTCCTACCAACAGCTAGGAGGCTATGAATTGTTTTTAGAAAAAGATGAACTTCTGTTTGATACTTGTTCTCAAAACATTAAAGAGGTAAACTCACTATTGAAACCCGTTTTTAAGGCGGATGTGTTTTCGAAGGTTTCTAACCACTTTAATTTCTCTAGAATTCAAAACCAATATATACGAAATCAATTTGAAGGTCAAATTGATACGGGAAAAATGATGCAGGCACTAATAAAAAGAGTGCAAGAACTAGGCGTCATTATTTTAAATAATACGAAGGTTGAAAGGTATTTTGAGCATTCGGATAAAATTGAAATTCAAACGAACCATTTTGAGCTTTCAGCCTTAAAGTTAATCTTCACTACAAATGGGTTTGCTAAGCAATTAATAAACGAGGATGTACAGCCAGCAAGAGCTCAGGCTTTAATTACTAAGCCTTTAAAAAACCTTCAGATTAAAGGCACATTTCATTTAGATTGCGGGTATTATTATTTTAGAAATGTAGACAACCGTATTCTTTTGGGCGGTGGTAGAAACCTGGATATTAAGGGGGAGACCACAACCAAATTAGCTGAGACGGAAAAGATTCAACAGTCACTCGAAAACATATTGAAATATACTATATTGCCCAAAATAGACTTTAAAATTGAGCAACGATGGTCTGGTATTATGGGCGTTGGGTCTCAAAAAAAGCCTATAGTTAAACAACTATCTAACCATGTGTATTGCGGCGTCCGCATGGGAGGTATGGGTGTTGCTATAGGTAGTTTAATAGGAAAAGAAGTTTCTGAATTTTTTTAATCTCAAAAATTCAATTAACCGTTAATAGCTTCTACGATTTCTACTTTC
Organism: Flavobacteriaceae bacterium; assembly: GCA_018608625.1. Taxonomy (GTDB): domain Bacteria; phylum Bacteroidota; class Bacteroidia; order Flavobacteriales; family Flavobacteriaceae; genus Hel1-33-131. The sequence goes on from JABAZC010000021.1 coordinate 16,154, forward strand.
CCAGCGAGCATTTCTTTTAACATAGCTTCAATACCACTCTTTAATGTATAGGTTGATGATGGACATCCACTACAGGCTCCTTGTAAAACAACCTTTACGGTCTTTGTTTCAGGGTTATAAGCTTCAAATACGATATTTCCTCCATCGCTAGCCACTGCAGGCTTGATATGTTCTTCTAAAATATTTATAATTTCTTTTGAAGTGTCATCCAATGCTTCATATGCATTATCTAATTGAGTTGTTGTTTTTTCTAAAGTTTTTGCGGCAGATGCTGAAACAATTTCTTTCCCATCCTCAACAAAAGATTTAATAAACTCTCTTAGTTCAAGCGTAATAGATTCCCATTCTACAATATCGTATTTAGTAATGGATACATAGTTCTTGTCAATAAAAATGGCTTTTACAAAAGGAAACTGAAATAAGGCTGTTGCAAAAGGAGATAATTTAGCGTCTTCTATTGATGTGAATTCAAATGTTTGGGCTACTAATTTTTTATTTGCTACAAATTTCTGAACTGCGGGGTTAGGCGTACTTTCTGCATATACGGTTACGGGGTTTTTCTTCTTCTCTTCGTTAATTATAATTGCTCCACCCTGGTTCAGGTAATTCTCAATTTGTTCACCAACTTCAGTTTGTACATCACTCCACTCCACAATATCATAGCGCTCGATAGCAACAAAACTTCCTGAAATATATACCTTTTTCACAAAAGGCAGATGAAAAAGCTGTTGTGCTAATGGGGAGTTTTTTGCTTCATCTATATTCGAATACTCAAAGCTTTCATATTTTGTTAAAAATGAATCTGCTTCAAATTTTATGATTTTAGGATTAGCTGTCTGGTGAATTGTAACTGTAAATGATGTCATTATTCAATTTTTGACAAAGGTAATAAACTAATTAGAGGATTTTAGTTTTTAAATTATAATAGAAGGATAATTTTTTGTTTATTTTAGTGGTTTAAATTTCTGAACAAAATAATTTTTTATACTTGAGACTTAACCTCCTTGATGTCAAATATTTCATTCCTATATTTTTTGTGATAATTTCTTGTTGCTCAACGCTAAATGCTCAAGGACGTACATGCGGAATGGAAGCTTTCATGGAGTCTTTAAAACAAGATCCTGTTCGACTCAAACAATATAACTCTAATCAACGTAGGTTTAAGGCAGAAAAGCTATCTGTACGACTTAACGCTTCCCAACAAATGAATACTTTGTTCATCCCTGTTGCTATCCATTTTCCTGAAGCAGATGAGGCTGACAGAGCCTGTTTAGAAGCGTTAGCTCAAGATCAAATAGATCGTGTTAATGCAGACTACCAAGGGGTCAATGATGACATATCAAACTGGAATACAAATAGTGATCTTTATCCAAATACATTGTCGGGTTTTCTCGATGTTCAATTTTGTATAGCCACTCAAAACCACCCTGTAGATGCTGCCGGTAACATTATTGACCCAGACTTAGTTGAGGGTGGTCGCGCCGTTTCCATAGGTTATGATTTTGGAGGGGGTAATGACTCCGACTCTAATTGGGCCGGATATTTAAATATACTTGTCAAAGAGGCTGGCGATGGTGTCCTAGGATATTCTCCGCTAGGAGGCAATATAGCTATTGGTAGCAGTGTAGTTTTAAATACTTTTGCTATTGGCTCAACAGGATCTGGTTGTGCTGGTTATACTTCTAGCACTCCGTATAACTTAGGTCGAACTTTAACCCACGAACTTGGACATTTTTTTACTCTAGAACACACTTTTTCAGGGAGTTGTTCCACAGATGATGGATTTACAGATACTCCAAATATTATAAATTCAAATTATGGCTGTCCAGCCGCAGGTTCTATAGACGCTTGTGAAGCTGGTGAAAAAGCGCTTACAATGAATTATATGGATTATACAGATGACGCCTGTATGTATATGTTTACAGAGCAACAGCTAACAGACGTTCAAGCATATTTGAATGTACTCGAAAACCAAATACTTCCCGACACCATCGACTGTACGTCATCTAGCTCAAATATCAATATGACTAATGGGACCTTTAATCAATGCGAAGGAGTTTTATATGACTCTGGAGGAAATTTAGGGAACTACTCAAGTAATGAAGACTTTACATTAACCATTTGTCCCGACGGAGGTGGAACCTCTACCGTTTTAGAGTTTATGTCTTTTGTGTCACAAGGTGGCGGAGCTGATGAGTTGACCATATACAATGGTTCTACAACAGCGGATCCTATAATAGGGGTGTATTCTGGAACACAAACGATAGGAACCATAACTGCATCCAATACATCAGGATGTTTAACGTTAAGGTTTGTCACTAATGGCGGGGTTAATTTGGCGGGTTTCGAAGCTAATATACTATGTGAATCGCCTTGTCAAGATATTGAAGCGCTTATAGAAAACGTGGTGCCCGAGATTAGCCCTACTGGAGTGTTAGTAATAAATCAAGGAGACAACGTTAGTTTTGAGGGGAATGCCAATTTCTCCATTGATGGAACTGGAGCTAGCTATGATTGGGACTTTGGAGACGGAACCCCTGCTAATGGTAACTCAGTTGACCATACTTTTAATACTATAGGCACATTTATTGTTACTTTAACTGTTACAGACACCAACCCATTTGGTTGTTTGGATGATACAACATTAACAGTACAAGTATTAGGTGATTATATTGAAGTAGATGATACAACCTTTACAACTACCGAATTGGTTGAAGATGTTCTAATTGACTCTCCATGTGCTGACGTATCCAATATTTTAACCTCTACAGGATCTGATTTTGGTTCCACCAACGGAATTGCATATTTTTCGAGTAATGGAGAAAATTTCCCTTTCACAGAAGGAATTGTCTTGTCAACAGGGAACGCTATGTCAGCAGAAGGTCCTGAACAAGGAACAATTGGAGACGGAAGCTTTGATTGGCCTGGAGATATAGATCTAGAGAATGCTATTCCAGACTTAGTTGCCGGAGACACCAACAATGCAACGTATATTCAATTTGATTTCACTCCTTACTCTGAAAATATTAGCTTTAATTTTTTATTCGCCTCTGAAGAATATGGGACTTTTCAGTGTTCTTTTACAGATGCATTTGCTTTCTTACTGACAGATGTTAATACGGGAACTACCACTAATTTAGCTATTGTTCCTGAAACTACGGACCCTATTTCTGTTTTATCTGTTAGAGATAATGCCTATAATTCAGGCTGTAACTCATCAAATGAGACGTATTTTGGTGCTTATTATGGTGATACTGGCTTCGTTGGTGATGTTGGATTACCTGTAAATGAAAGTCCAACAGATTTTAGAGGACATACCGTTAGTATGGTAGCAGAAAGTGTAGTAACTCCATACAATTTATACACAATTAAGTTAGTAATTGCGGACGACGGAGACACCAATTATGATTCAGCAGTTTTTTTAGAAGCTGGAAGTTTTCAGGTTGGAGGTAGTATAGGAGACGATATTACTATTGAGTCAGGAAATGCACTTTGCTATGGCGAAATAGCAACTCTTGACACTGAGCTTCCGTCAGCAGCTCATGTTTGGTATTTTGAAGGTGTTGAAATACCCAATCAAACAACCTCTATTCTTAACGTTACTGAAGAAGGAAATTATTCAGCAGATATAATTTATAATGAGGATTGTATTGTTTCAGATACTGTTTTTGTTGAGTTTATTCCAACTCCACTAGTAATTTCAAATATTCAAGATCTTATTATTTGTAATTCTCCAGGCAATACTTTTGACTTAACCTTAAATGACGAATTTGTTTTAGGAGGGCTCCCTTCAACAGGGTATATAATTAGCTATCACATGAGTGAAACAGATGCAGAAAACAATTCTAATTCTATTGGTACACCACAGAATTATTCAAATATTACAAACCCCGAAGTTGTACACGTTAGAATTGAAGACGCTGTTACGGGAAGTTGTTATCAAACAGCCGCTTTTGAAATTAGTTTGAGCGATGGTCCAGAGATTAACGGGGTAGCTGATATAGTATTATGTGATGACTCTTCTAATGACGGTTTTGAAGAATTTAATTTAGAGGATCTTTCATTAAACATATTAGGAGCTCAAGCATCTGATCTATATACTGTTACGTATCATCTTTCTTCCGAGGATGCAGCTTCATCTACTGGAGGCCTTATTAGTCCTTTTGTTAATACATTAAGCTCTCAACCTATTTTTGTCCGTGTTGAAAGTAATAATGATTCAGATTGTTATTCTTTTACAGACACAGCGTTATTTAATTTAATTGTTGACCCGGCAGCTTTAGCTGTTACACCCCCAGATTTGGCTATTTGTGATAATGATTTTGACGGATATACCCTATTTGATTTTACGGAATATGATAATATTATTCTTAGCGGTCAAGATCCAGCTATCTTTTTAGTAAGTTACTACAGTTCTTTACAAGATGCGGATGCTATGACTGAGCCTTTAACTAGTCCTTACTTAAATACAATAATCAATCAACAAACAATTTATGTTCGTGTAAGTCAAAACGGGTTTTCACAATGTTATGGTACTACTCAATTTGATATTATTGTCAATCCATTACCGTCTTTAGTGCTTCCAACTCCTTTAGAAGTTTGTGA
>JABAZC010000028.1 GCA_018608625.1 Flavobacteriaceae bacterium
ATGATTAAAGAGCTTAAAACGGTTTTCATAAACGACTCCTTAAGTAAATATATTGGCGGTGACGAATTTACAGGAACAACAAATACCATTAGTGTTTACGAAAAAACGTCAGGGTTTCTGTTGCTCGAACTGGACCCTAATTACTCTCTAGACTCACTATCAACTATTCGAACGGTCCGTATTATGGATCCACGTTTTAAGAATATAGATGGTCTAAATACACTTAGCACTTTTGGAGATATCAATTCAAAATATCAGATTTCAAGTATTCAAAATACGCTTCGAAGTTTAATCATTTCAGTTGATGAAATCAATGCTTATTTTACACTCAGCAAAACAGAGCTCCCCGAAGAGATGCGCTACAACATGAATACTAAGATTGAACCGATTTCCATCCCTGAAGCTGCCAAAATAAAAGACTTTTATCTTCAATGGTATTAATATATGGCAAAATATAAAATTCAAAAAACGCCGTTTGTGGTTCCCACAACCGACGGCAAACTTATAGAAGAACATTTCGGTAAAGCGACGGACAGTAACAGCGACCTAAGCATTGCGCACATGATCGTACCACCCGGCTGGAGTGAACCTTTCCAAACTCCAAATTTCGACGAGTTCACCTATATCATTAAGGGTAAAAAACAATTTATTATTGACAACAAAAAGATAGTTTTAGAAACAGGTCAGTCTATAAAAATTTATAAAAATACCAGAGTACAATACTCAAACCCCTTTGATGAGCCTTGCGAATACTTAGCCATTTGTACGCCTGCATTTTCATTGGAAAACGTAAATAGAGAGAAAAATTAATGAATTCACTCCTGCCAAAAGTTGTCGGAGCAATCTTAAACAGTATTGGAATCTTTAACTCCAAACTCGCTTCAAGACTCGCACTCCTAGTATTCTCTAAACCACGAAAAGGCAAGTTAACTACTTATGCAAATTCGTTTTTAGACACGGCTAATAAGTCAACACTGTATTACAATGATTTCGCCATTCAAATCTACCAATGGAAAGGACCAAAGGAAACCATCCTTTTAGCGCACGGCTGGGAAAGCAACAGCAGTCGTTGGAGAAATGAAATTAAAAAGTTACAAAAAGAAGGCTACGATATTATTGCCCTAGACGCTCCCGCTCATGGAGGCTCTGGAAGCGATACTTTTAATGCGATACTCTATTCAGAATTCATCAATATAGTGAGTCGAAAATTCAAACCCACTGTATTTCTAGGTCACTCGGTCGGAGCGATGGCAATCATATTTTTTCTTCACAAACAAACCTACAGCGAAGCTAAGAAAATTGTGCTTTTGGGTGCTCCCTCAACATTTACGGGCATTATGGAACGCTATAAGAAAATGATGGGCTATAGTAAAACAATAGACAACGGAATTGACCGCAATATCGAACTTACGTTTGGACACCCACCTAGTTATTATTCAACTGCAAAACTTATAAAAAACATCAATTCCCATGGCTTGATCTTTCACGACAAAAGAGACCCTATCATTCCTTATAAAGATGCGCTGGAGATTGACTTACAGTTCAAAAACAGCACACTTATCTCCACAAAAGGACTTGGACACTCCTTAAAAGGCAATTATGTTTCTGATGAAATAATAAAATTTTTGAGCCACTAAAGTTTTGTAAATTTGCACTATGGATCCAATAACAACAAGGCTTAACAAGTATTTAAGTGAGGCAGGCTACTGCTCGCGACGCACTGCTGATAAATTAATCGACGAAGGAAGGGTCACTATTAATAATGTAGTCCCAGAAATGGGTACTAAAGTAATCCATGGTGATGAAGTGAAAGTAGACGGGAAAACAATCCTTAATGATGCTAAAAAAAGAACCTACATCGCTTTCAACAAACCTATAGGAATCGTTTGCACGACAGATACTGGCGTAGAGAAAAACAATATTATTGATTACATCAATTATCCAACTAGGATTTTCCCAATCGGACGACTAGACAAGGACAGTGAAGGTTTAATTTTATTGACCAATGATGGCGATATCGTGAATAAAATTCTTCGCGCGAGTAACAATCATGAAAAAGAATATATTGTTAGAGTAGACAAACCTATTTCACAAACTTTTGTACAACGCATGTCTGCAGGAATTCCTTTAGAAGAACTAGGCAAAACTACCAAATTTTGTAGCGTAGAAAAACTAAGTGTTTTTGAATTTAAAATAATCTTAACACAAGGGCTCAATCGTCAAATTCGTCGCATGTGCGAGTATCTTAACTACGAGGTCCTATCTCTTAAACGCACGCGCATCATGAATATTCATCAAAAATGTGAAGTTGGAACGTACCGCGACTTAACTGATGAAGAATTGAACACTTTAAATGAAACTTTGAAAGACTCTAAAAAAGCCATCGAATGAACCCTGTAGCCCCATTCCACCTAGCAATCCCTGTGTGGAACCTAGAGGTATGCCGTGTTTTTTATAAAGATATTTTAAACTGTGAAGAAGGGCGCAGTAGTGACCATTGGGTAGATTTCAATTTCTTTGGTCATCAACTCGTAATTCATTATAAGCCAAAAAAAACAGACACTAATCATCACGTAAATAAAGTGGACGGCAAACATGTGCCGGTCCCTCATTTTGGAGTTATTCTATCTTGGAAAGATTTTAAACTTTTTTCAGAACACTTGAAAGATAAAAAAGTGGAATTTATTATAGAACCTTACACTCGTTTTGAAGGACTTGCTGGGGAACAAGCTACCTTATTTTTTTATGACCCTTCTGGAAATGCTTTGGAGTTTAAAGCCTTCAAAGACTCCTCTCAGATTTTTGCTAAATAGCTTATTTAGAAGTGTGACGTTCGCAAGCTAAAAGCGTATTTTTAAGCAACATTGCTATGGTCATTGGACCAACACCACCAGGTACTGGTGTGATATAACTTGCTTTTTTAGAGACACTTTCAAAATCAACATCACCTGCAATTCTGTAGCCTCTTTTTTTAGTTTCATCAGCAACCCTTGTTATTCCGACATCAATAATAACAGCACCTGGCTTTACCATTTCCGCTGTTAAAAACTCAGGTATTCCTAGCGCTGCAACTATAATATCTGCGTCTAATGTTAGTTTCTCTAAGTTAGTAGTACGACTGTGGGCTATAGTTACCGTTGCATCTCCAGCAGGACGTTTTTGACTCATTAATATGCTCATTGGCCGTCCTACAATGTGACTCCGACCTATGACCACCACATGCTTTCCAGATGTTGGAACTTTATAGCGCTCAAGCAGCTCCATGATTCCATAGGGGGTTGCAGACAGAAAAGTTGGTAAATCAAGTGCCATTCGACCAACATTCACAGGATGAAAGCCATCCACATCTTTATCTGGATTTACCGCCATCAAAACCTTTTGTTCATCAATATGTTTTGGCAATGGAAGCTGCACAATAAAACCATCTATTTCAGGGTTTTCGTTTAGCACATGTATTTCAGCTAATAATTCGACTTCTGTTGTTTCGACAGGTAAATCAATTAGCGTTGAACTGAAACCAACAAGCTCACAAGCTTTAACTTTAGCACCAACATAGGTCATACTGGCTCCATTTGTACCTACAAGAACTGCCGCCAAATGCGGGGCCCGTTTGCCTTGTTTTTTAATTCCAGTAACTGCTAAAGCAATTTCAACCTTTATCTTGGCACTTGTTTGTTTTCCGTCTAGTAAAATCATTATAAATTGGTGGTTAATTTATATTTATCGTGGCATGTTTTTCATCATTTCCATCATTTTTCGACCACCGCCTCCTTGCATCATTTTCATCATTTTACTCATCTGATTAAATTGCTTCATCAGTTGATTAACTTGCTGAATAGAAGTTCCGGAGCCGGAGCCGATTCGTTTTTTCCGACTGTTATTTAATAGAGTTGGCTTGGTTCGTTCTTTAGGGGTCATGGACTGGATAATAGCTTCAATATGCTTAAATGAATCGTCGTCTATATCTACATCTTTCATCATTTTTCCGGCACCTGGAATCATTCCCATTAGATCCTTCATATTACCCATCTTTTTAACCTGCTGTATTTGAGATAAAAAATCATCAAAACCGAATTGATTTTTGGCAATTTTCTTTTGAATTTTTCGAGCCTCTTGCTCGTCAAATTGTTCTTGTGCACGCTCAACTAAGGACACCACATCACCCATCCCCAAGATCCGCTCGGCCATACGAGCTGGATAGAAAACATCGATTGCCTCCATTTTTTCGCCAGTACCAATAAACTTGATTGGTTTATTGACGACTGACTTTATCGAGATCGCAGCACCACCACGAGTATCCCCATCTAGTTTTGTAAGGATAACTCCGTCAAAATTAAGTATATCATTGAAGGCTTTGGCTGTATTGACTGCATCTTGCCCAGTCATTGCATCCACTACAAATAACGTTTCTTGTGGCTGGATTTCCGAATGAATATTTGCTATTTCGGTCATCATCGCTTCATCTACCGCTAAACGACCTGCAGTATCAATAATAACAACATTACAACCTTTGGCTTTAGCAGCCGCAATCCCAGATTTAGCAATTGCTACGGGGTCATTATTACCTTGATCACTATAAACCTCAACACCAACTTGTTCCCCTACAATATGCAACTGGTCAATGGCAGCTGGACGGTATACATCACAGGCCACCAGCATTGGAATCTTAGCTTTTTTTGTTTTTAAATAATTCGCAAGCTTTCCAGAAAAAGTAGTTTTACCTGATCCTTGCAAACCAGACATTAAAATCACACTTGGAGTTGCTGATAAATCAATCTCTTCTTCATCACCACCCATTAAGGAGGTGAGCTCATCCTTTACAATTTTTACCATCAATTGGCCTGGCTGAAGCGTTGTCAGTACATTTTGACCTAATGCTTTTTCTTTAACCCGGTTGGTAAACTCTTTAGCAATTTTATAATTAACATCGGCATCCAACAAAGCCCGCCGAACTTCTTTTAGAGTTTCAGCAACATTGATTTCTGAAATACGCCCATGACCTTTAAGGGTGTGGAGAGCTTTATCTAATTTTTCACTTAAATTATTAAACATAAAATGCGATTTTTATCGAAGTACAAAAGTAAAGAAATATTTTATTTTAAGAACGTTAATAGGCTGTTAAACCTGCAGAATTATTTTTTTATAATATACACTATTCACTAGGGAGTAGAGCTCGAGATTTGCAACAATTTACCATTATAGAACTGCTGCCCGGATTTGGCAAATTCAAATATATAAGCCCCCATTTGAGCCGCTGTATTTGGGGCTTCATATCCTGGAAATGCTTCTTCAAGCATTTCTGTTTGTACAGCACCTAATGCGAGGACATTAAATGAAGGCCCTGACTCTTTGTACTCCTCTGCTAATAACTCTGTTAGAGTAATCACCGCACCCTTACTAGAGCTGTAGGCGGCTAACCCAGGAAATTTGACGGATCCTTGAACCCCTCCCATAGAGCTAATTGCAACCACATGACCATTTTTGGGCATGAATGGAATCATGCGCCTAGTAAGCTCTGCGACTCCAAAAACATTGGTATTATAAACTTCTTTAAAATCTTTTAAAGTCGTGTCTGAGAATGGCTTATTTAAAAGCGTTCCAGCATTATTAATCAAGATATCAACTTGAGACCATTCTTTTTGAATAAAGGCTTCAACGCGTTCATAGTCTTCAGACTTGTTAAGATCAAAAGATAAAGCTGTAATGTTTTCAAAATTTAAATTTGAAACAGGCCTTGCGTTTCTAGATAGAGCTAAAACAGCATAACCTGCATTTGCAAAGAGATGTACTAATTCAAATCCGATACCACGGCTAGTTCCTGTAATTATAACTGTTTTAGTTGGCTTCATATGCTTAGGATTTAAGAGGTGTAATTAACGAAGGTACAAAGACCTCAATAAATAATATTTAATTTAGCTGTTTTACATTTAACTTTAGCGTAGAGAGACCATAAAATGCAGCCATGAGTCCTAAAATAAAAACCTCAAACCATAAGAGATAGAAAGGCCATTCTCCTATTACCAAAGGGTTATTAACCTGTGGCGGCTCAGCTAAATACATGTAATTGGACCCAATATAGAAATTTAAAGGCATGATTATAATCATTAAAATATTTAAAATCAAAAAAGATTTAAGACTCGAATACTTAGAAGGCTTAATGTTTAAGTTTTTAAACATATAAAGAGGCAGCAACAAAATTAAAACATGTCTAACATAATATTCTAGATATGCGAAATGACTGCCGTCATAGCCATTCATTTGAGGCGTAAGGACAGACATTATACCACCAATAATTCCAGTATAAAATACAAAATCAAATAAAAACTGCTTTCGTTTAATAAACGGAAGGAAAGAACAAATAAGACCAGATATTCCACAAAGATGAAAGGGCAGATCTGTAACTATATTCCAGTCCCCATTTAAAGCAGTACGCAAGGGGGTTATCACAGATGAAAAAAACAAAATAGCACCCATTAAATACGTGACTCTGATATTGTTTTGAATTGATAATTTGCGTCCAATTATTAAAAATAAGAGAACGACAGCGACAACAATACTATTATTTACGATCCATTCATTGGACATGAAATCAATTATATAATTTGGAAACGTTTGGTTAGCTGAAAATATCAAAACTTAAGTGTTGTTTAAGGGTAATTATAAATGACAAATAAAGATACATAACTCAAATATATCATTATTTTTACAATTAATAATAGGGTCATTAACTCAGTTGGTTCAGAGTGTTACCTTGACAGGGTAGAAGTCACTGGTTCGAATCCAGTATGACCCACCAAAAATAAACCTACTCAATTGAGTGGGTTTTTATTTTAAAAGTCATGAACGCAGGATTGCAGTCCACACTCATTTCACTTAGTTAAAGAAAGCTTTAAAACTATAATTTGCACCACTTAGGTCAACAAAAAAACTATTCAAATTGAGTGGTTTTTTTTTAAATAAATTCTAAAATGCGTTCCAAAGCCATCCCTCGAGATCCTTTGATTAAAATACTGGTATTAGAAACACTAGTTTTTTCTAAATGCTTTTGAAGATCGAAATAAGTTTCAAAAAAAAGGAGTTTTGGTCGATTTGTTTTTTGCTCAAAAAAATGAGAACCTATAAAATAAAACACACATCCCTTTGTTAAAATTGCTTGATTTACGATCTCTAAATGTTCTTTCGCACTGGTGGCTCCCAATTCAAACATATCCCCTAGAATGGCGAGTTTGTTTGAGTTTTGAGTTCCTTTAAAATTTTCCAAAGCAACTCCCATACTGCTAGGGTTGGCATTGTAGGCATCTAATAAGATCTGATTCGAATTTTGCTGGATAATTTGAGAGCGGTTATTTGCTGGGATATAAGCTTCAATTCCACTTTTAAGTTGTTGAGGCGTGAGTTTGAAATAACTTCCAATTGCCAACGCGGCTGCTATATTATGGAAATTATAAACCCCTACTAAATGTGTTTTAATTACTGTGTCAACTAGTGAGACATTCAAAAAGGGCTGAGAGTCTAACAATCTTATATTGATAGAAGTTTGTTTATATTCTGAAAAAGAAAAAGTATTTGAATAACACCCCACCTGCTTTTCCTGTTTTGTATCATCCGAATTCATAATTATCAAGCCTTTGTTGGCTTTTAAATAATCATACAACTCACTTTTGGCCACTATTATACCCTGTTCGGAACCAAAACCTTCCAAATGTGCTTTACCAAAGTTAGTAATATACCCAACGTTTGGCTTTGCTAAACTACAAAGTAGTGCTATCTCAGTAGCATGATTAGCCCCCATTTCAATAACACCAACTTCAGTGTCAGAATTCATACTCAAAAGGGTTAAAGGCACACCAATATGGTTATTTAGGTTACCAATAGTTGCTATTGTTTTAAAGTGCTGTTGCAGAGCAGCATTGATAAGCTCCTTGGTAGTTGTTTTTCCATTACTTCCCGTTAAGGCGACTACAGGCAAGCCTAAATAGTCTCTATGAAAACGTGCTAAATCCTGTAAAGTTTTTAACACATTATCCACCAAAATAAAACTGTCACTCATTGGCTGCACAACCTCATCGATCACGGCGTAACTAGCTCCGCTTTCTAGTGCTTGAACTGCAAATGCATTCGCATTAAAGTTAGGACCTTTCAGAGCGAAAAAAAATGCATTCTGAGAGATATTTCTTGTATCTGTAGAAACCGATGAACAAGCCAAAAAAAGTTTATGAATTTGGTTTAATTCCATAACTTAAAAATAATAAAAAAGTCCTAACAATTTGAGATTGTTAGGACTTAATATGTTATTAACTAAATAAATTAGTTTTTCTTTTTCTTTTTTGATAGTGATTTTGAACCTACCCTAGACATCGCACATCTAAACCCAATATAATCAGTTGCCATATCTTGAGGGTAATAACGTCTTTGTGCTGGATCTAACCAATACTCTCTATCTTTCCATGACCCTCCTTTATAAACTCTTACTTCATCATTAATTAAAGAAGTTCTATCATTAGATTCATCATAAGCTAAAACTCCATCTTTCTTTAAAACAGGAGAATTATACATATCAAACGTTTCAGATTCATTAGTAGACTCCTCATCATCGAAGTCATCAAATGTCCTTGAAGAGGCTCTATCTCCGTCTCTGTAATTAATATTGTTACTCTTATCGAAATTAGTTCTTAAGTATGTTTCTGCAGAATCTACCGCAACTTTCACGAGTTGCCCCGGAAGACCATTAGCCACCAGTCTACCGTTTGTAAGCGTGTCATACTGAATATCGTCTATCCCAATTACTTGTACCGTGCCATTATCTAATAAGTTTTTAGTATACACATTACCTCTGTAGTAACCAAAGTCACTAAACTCATCGTCTACAACCGGCCTGTATACATCCGCAACCCATTCAGCCACATTACCAGCCATATCATAAATACCAAAGTCATTTGCCCCATAAGACATCACTTCATTGGTAATATCAGCACCATCATCAGACCAACCTGCAATTCCGCCGTAATCTCCTTTTCCTTGCTTAAAGTTAGCTAGCTGATCCCCTCTGTTTTTACGATCTCCAGATCGTGAGTATTGACCATCCCAAGGATATTTTTTACGACCTCTGTAAGTATTATAATTTCTTAATTCGGTATTGCCAAGTGCTGCGTACTCCCATTCAGACTCAGTTGGAAGTCGATACTTTAACTGTATTGCTCCAGTTTCACGATTGGCATAAACATTAATTTCATTCCCTTCGCTATCAATTTTAATTTTACGCTTACCTCCTTTTAGGACGTCTTCGTTACCTCCAAATGTACTTGTTGGCGCATTGATATAAGTGTCAATATTAAAGTTACTTTCGGCTGATGTATCAGTTAAGTTTGAATCTCTTTTCAGGTAACCTTTTTCTTGTAAGCCTTTTTCAGCAACACGGTCAGACCTCCAATTTGCATATTCGACGGCTTGAATCCAGCTTACTCCAACAACTGGGTAATTCCTAAAAGCGGGATGGCGTAAGTAATTCTCTACCATCATTTCGCTGTAGCCTAATCTATTTCTCCAAACAAGGGTGTCAGGGACTGCACCTGAATATATTTTCTTAAAATTATCTTCAGTTGGCGGATAAACACGTTTGATCCAATCTAAATACTCCAAGTACATTAAGTTAGTTACTTCTGTTTCGTCCATGTAAAAAGACTGAACGTGTTGTTGATTTGGAGAGTTGTTCCAGTCATGCATTACATCATCTTGGACTTTTCCCATCGTATATGTACCACCTTCGACGAAGACTAACCCTGGGGCTGTCTCTTGATCTTTGAAGTTTGTATTGTATTGAAAACCACCTTGTTTGGCGTTAATTTGCCAACCGGTACCTCTTGAAGAGTTTCCTGATCTAGATGATTTCTTACACCCTGTTAAAGATGTAAATAATGCTACTACAAGTAGTAGTCTTAATGTTATGATGTTTTTCATATTCAACTTAAAATTGGTAATACACAATTGAATTCAGTCATGCAATATACTAATTATAGACTATTATGCAATAAAAAAAGATATCGTTTTTATGGTATTTTTTTGATTGATTTATTTAGATTACTTTACTTAAAAACGATGAAATTCAGAATTTATTATTGTAATTTTGAAATTGGCTTTTATTCAAACATACTAATACCCCTAAGATAGCGTTTCTTAACTATGAAAAGTATAGTACTGTGCATTGTAACAATATGTTCTGTTTTAGGGTTTTCTCAAACCCAAACGTTTGATATTGATTGGAAAGAATCTATAATAATCAGCACATCAAATAAAAAGATTGAGATTCCCTCTTTTAATATTGAAAACCATAATTTTTCATTTGAAGAAGGACTTGTTTTTTCTAATCAATGGCCAATTAGTGGAACTATAGATGAAGCCTCTGCCAAAATCACTTCTATTGAAACTGTTGAGATCCCCAGGGCAGACCTAAAAGAGCTCCCATTTAGTACCATCCCAAATGGACCCCAGTTAAAGTTGACTAATACCCGTTCAAGAAGTAGTACTAACGGGGCTGTTGAAATTTATCCGATTTTTTTTAACGATGGAGTTTTAACTAAAATTGTTCGCTTTACTGTAGAATATCGGATGAGAATACCGCGAAGAACATCCGCAAGCAACACACCCATTAGCAGTTCTTTTTTAAAGTCCGGCAGCTGGTATCGATTTGCAATCGATACTACTGGAGTTCATAAAATAACCAAAAACTTTTTGAATAGCCTGGGAATAAACACCGCCACAATCAACCCAAAAAATATAAAAATTTATGGCCACGGAGGGAAATCACTCCCTTTATTGAATTCCGAAACTTTATCAAATGACTTAATTGAAAACTCAATCCAAGTGATTGGCGAGGAGGATAATACTTTCAATGACGAAGATTATATTTTAATGTATGGCATTGGACCTAAAGGATATAATGCTGATAACAATTCACATATTAACCCCTACAATGAAGATACATTTTATTACTTAAATATCAGCCCCGGAAACGGCTCACGAATGGGCCTAGCAAACGAGCCAAATGGAACTGCAGATTTCACATTTGAGACTTTCCATGACTATAAGTTCGTTGAAGCTGACCAATACAACATAGCAAAGCTAGGAAGGCGATGGTTTGGACATCGATTTTATATTGAGAATATAAGAGAATTTGATTTTGACTTTCCAAACCTGGTCACTACAAGTCCCCTAAAACTAAGAGTATACGTGGCTGCGACTGCCGAGTCAAACACTTCCATGCAGCTAAAAGTGAATGGATCTGAAGTCGACACCTTTTCTTTTAGTTCAATGGACAGTCAATTATTAGCCGCAGAAGATTTTTTTGATGGTTCTTTCAATAGTAATTCGGGAACTATTTCTGTAGAATTATCATATAACAACAATAACAATCCATCAGCATCGGCCTACTTAGACTACATCTCTATTGTAGCCGAACGCTCTTTAACTAGTTTAGGAACCCAATTTGAATTTAAACACAATGATACTTCAACGCTAGATGGAGTCGGTGCGTTTACAATTTCCAACGCAAGTTCGATTCCTCAAGTTTGGGATGTTACTAACCCTTATGAAGTTCAATTCTTTACAAATCATAACGCCGAGGAGCAATTTAGTTTTAAAACCAATTTAGGATCTCTACGAAACTACCAAGCACTGGGTAGCGACTTTTATGTTCCTAGAAAAACCAATAATACAAACGTTGATAATCAAGATATCAAAGGCACAGTTTTTTTAGATAATCAAGGTCAATTTGAGGACATTGATTACTTAATAATAGCGCCTAGCTATTTGGTAACGCAAGCAGAACGCTTGGCTAACATAAATAGAACTCAAAATAATTTAAATGTTAAGGTTTATTCATTAGAATCGATTTACCAAGAGTTCAGTTCAGGGATGCAAGACATTGCTGGCATTAGAAATTTTGTTAAGTATGTATACGACAACGCTAGTGAGCCAAATAAAAAGCTCAAATACTTGTGTTTATTTGGAGATGCATCCTTTGATTACAAAAACAGAGTACCCAATAACACAAATGTCGTACCCTCTTGGTATTCTATAAATAGTATTAGCCTAACAGGCTCCTTTTTGTCTGATGATTTTTATGGGATGATGGACCTTAACGAAGGTACCATGTCGAATTCAGACAAACTAGATATTGCAGTTGGACGTATTTTAGCCAACTCAATTCAACAAGCAAAAGAAATGGTAGATAAAGTCGCTTCCTTTTACAAGACTGAATCCTATGGAAATTGGCGGAATAATTTCCTTATGATTTCAGACGACGTTGACGAATTTGGTGACCGCCTCATTCAAGAAACTACTGATATTATTGCAGAGGATGTAAAGGAAGAAAAACCTTTTTTAAATGTATTTAAAATTCATTCTGACTCGTATGTCCAAGAAACGACTTCTGGAGGAGACCGATATACCTTAGTAAACAAAGCAATTTTTGATGCCCTTGAAGTGGGCGCTGTTGTGGTTAATTATTTTGGTCATGGTGGAGAAGACGGATTAGCAGTGGAACGAATTTTTGATAAAATAAATGCGCAAGAACTTAACAACCCGAACAAGCTCAACTGTTTTGTAACTGTTACTTGTGAGTATACAAAATTTGATAACCCCTATAGGGAATCAGCTGGAGAATTTCTCTTTTGGAATAAAAGAGGTGGGGCAATAAGTCTAATAACTACTACAAGACAAATTTTTATTAATGTCGGAATTCAATTTAATAAATCTCTTAGTCAGTATCTGTTTTCTTACGGGAGCAATGAATCCATAAGCATTGCAGAAGCACTAAGAAGAACTAAAAATGACCCCCTTGTCACAAATATTAGTCAACGTCGATTGGTTTTTTATATTGGAGACCCTGCACTTAAACTTCCTACGGCTAAACCAGACATAAGGGTAACCAAAATCAATGACGAAGACATCACTACAACCAACCAAATTCTGAAAGCATTAAGCCCGGCCAAAATCACTGGAAACATAACCGATGCCCAAGGTGCTATACGAACTAATTATAACGGTATTTTAACAGCAACCATATTCGATAAAAACTTACAACGAACAACAATTGGTAACGATGGAGTTACTGACGGAACAGATTTAATTTTACTTGACTATAATGCGATGGGAGAAGTTATTTTTAGAGGACAGGCAAGTGTGACGAATGGGGCTTTTGAATTTGAGTTTATAGTTCCTAGAGACATTACAGTTGCTGAGGGCAATGGGAAAATTAGCTTGTACTCCAAAACTGAAACACCATTATCCAATCAAAGGGGGTTTAGTTATGACATAATGATAGGTGGAGTTAATCCAGATGCAGCCGACGATAATATTGGCCCTACCATTAATTTATTTATGAATGATGAAATTTTTGTTTCGGGTGGCATTACTAATGAAAACCCCACACTTATAGCAAATTTATACGACGATAATGGGATTAATACCGCTAGTGGAATTGGCCATGACATCGTAGCCACTTTGGATGGAGATGAAACAACTGTTTATAAACTGAATGACTATTATACAGCTGCAGTAGATGACTATAAACGTGGCAGTCTAAGTTATCCTTTTAGAGATCTTGATCCTGGCCTACACACTCTAAAGCTCAAAGCGTGGGACGTTTACAACAATGCCTCCACTCAAGAAATTCAGTTTATTGTATTTGACAAAGACGAAAGCTTAGAACTTACTAATGTTTTAAATTACCCCAATCCATTTATTAATTACACAGAATTCTGGTTTAACCACAATAGTTCGGACATATTGGACGTTTCCATACAAATATTTACAATTTCCGGAAAACTAATTAAGACACTAAACGGGCAAACAAACATCGTCTCAGGTACAGCTAGTTCAACATCTAGAGATTTGACATGGAACGGAAACGATGATTTTGGGAGTAAAATTGGAAAAGGTGTTTACGTCTATAAACTTAAGGTGCATTCAAAAGAGACAGGGATGAAAGCCGAGAAGATTGAAAAACTTGTAATACTTTAATAAAAACTTATATTTGTTAATAAATAACTTCGACACATAAATGATTAAATTAAATAAAACACACCAAAAACTAACCTTTATTGTCTTGTTTTTAGTGGCCTTAGTCTCAAATAAAACAGATGCTCAAACTACTATAATTCCAAACATTGATAGCCGTGTTATCACTACGGGTGTACCCTTTCTATTGATTGCATCTGACGCACGTGCAGCTGGAATGGGTGATATGGGAGTAGCAACCTCGGTAGATACTTATTCTCAACATTGGAACCCCTCGAAATATGCTTTTTCTGAGTCAAAATCAGGGTTTGGAATCAGCTATACTCCTTACTTAAGCAAATTAGTAAATGACATATTTTTAGGAAATGTAACCTATTTTAATAGGCTAAATGAGCGAAGTGCATTTGCGGTAAGTTTTAAATACTTCTCCCTTGGGGAAATTGAGTTACGTGCAGATGAGTTTTCAGAAGCCTTGATTGAAAAACCAAATGAGCTCACTTTCGACATCTCTTACTCCTTGCGTCTATCGGACCAATTCTCAATGGCAGTTGCTTTGCGCTATTTGCGTTCCGATTTAAAAATATCTGCGATTGATCCAAGTTCAAAAGCTGCTGGATCTCTTGGTGTCGATATTTCAGGCTACTATCAAAGTGAAGAAGAAGCGTACTCTGATTTTAATGGCCGATGGAGAGGTGGGTTTGCCATTCAAAACTTAGGGCCAAAAATAAAATATGATGATGCTGGTAGAGAAAACTTCTTACCAACTAACCTAAGACTTGGGGGTGGCTTTGATTTTATTTTTGACCAGTACAACCGAATTAATTTAACTGCAGAAGTCACTAAGTTACTGGTTCCAACACCCCCTATATATGGTTCTGAATATAATTATACTGACACAAATGGTAATGGCGTTTATGATCCAGACATTGACACTAGAGGGTCCATAGTAAACAGCAATATAATTATTGAGGGGCAGGATCCAAACGTAAGCTTCATGTCCGGAGTTTTTCAGTCATTTAACGATGCGCCTGGCGGTTTTAGTGAAGAACTTGATGAGTTCACCTGGGCCCTTGGAGCTGAATATTTATACCAGGACTCTTTCGCTTTAAGAGCCGGTTATTTTAATGAAAATGAGTTCAAGGGGGCACGTAAGTTTTTCGCTTTAGGGGCTGGTTTTAAATACACTACAATCGATATTGATTTGTCGTATTTATTTTCAGCTTCTAAAGTCCAGAGTCCTTTAGAAAACACCCTTCGTTTTTCACTATCGTTCAACATAGGAGATGGTGAATACACAGAATATTAATAATATGGCCATCAAATAAAATTAACAAAAACTATTGCTAATTGCAGTAGTTTTTTTGTCTCTAATAGTTATGAAAAAAATAAAAATTGAAACAACATTTGATGTCTATGATAGCGTTGAAGATTTAGCTATTCCAGTTCAAAAACTATTGAAAAAAGCAACTGAAGCGCGTGAAAAAGCCTATGCACCCTACTCTCAATTTCTGGTAGGCGCAGCACTAGAGCTAGAAAATGGAAAGATTATTTCAGGAAATAATCAAGAAAACGCTTCTTATCCTTCTGGCTTGTGTGCTGAACGGACCGCTATTTACTATGCAGGTTCTGAATTTCCAAATCAAAAAATACTTCGAATGGCAATAGTTGCTGGATCTACAAAAAATCCAACAATCAAACCGATACCCCCTTGTGGAGCCTGCAGACAAGCATTGTCCGAATATGAAGTAAAACAAAACACTGCTATGGAACTCTATTTTATGGGTACTTCAGGTCAAATAGCGTTCTCAAAATCAGTCGAAAACATCCTTCCTTGGGTTTTTGACAAATCAGTACTATAACGTTTTTTTAAAAAATTAACCCCTACTCTTTTTAGGTTATCAAGCAAAGTATTACTTTTGTATTTACATTAAATTAAATTACTGTAAAACCATGCAGAAAATAACTAAAGAAGTCTACCTTGATTGGTACGAAAATATGATGTTATGGCGGAAGTTTGAAGACAAACTTGCAGCTGTATATATCCAACAAAAAGTAAGAGGATTTCTCCACTTATATAACGGTCAAGAAGCAGTCTTAGCAGGTGCATTGCACGCGATGGATTTATCCAAAGATAAAATGATCACTGCCTATCGAAATCACGTTCAACCCATAGGAATGGGTGTAGATCCGCGACGGGTGATGGCTGAGCTTTTTGGAAAGGCGACTGGAACTTCACAAGGACTTGGAGGTTCTATGCATATTTTCTCTAAAGAAAAAGGATTTTATGGTGGCCACGGAATTGTAGGAGGGCAAATCCCTTTAGGAGCTGGTATGGCTTTTGGAGACAAATACAATGAAACAGGGGCAGTAACTCTGTGTTATTTTGGGGATGGTGCTGCGCGTCAAGGCTCATTACATGAAACATTTAACATGGCAATGAACTGGAAACTTCCAGTGGTATTCGTTTGTGAAAATAACGGATATGCAATGGGAACATCTGTAGACAGAACTGCTAACCATACAGAGATTTGGAAATTAGGTTTAGGTTATGAAATGCCTTGCGGTCCTGTCGATGGGATGAACCCAATTAAAGTGGCAGAAGCATTTGATGAAGCGATTCAACGCGCTAGAAGAGGAGATGGCCCTACATTTTTAGAGATGAAAACCTACCGTTACAGAGGACACTCTATGAGTGACGCACAACACTATAGAACAAAGGACGAAGTAAAAGAATACAAAAAGATTGATCCTATCACACAGGTCTTAGACGTGATTCTTCGTGAAGAATACGCCACAGAAGAAGACATTAAAGTAATTGATAAGCGTGTAAAGGAACTAGTTGCTGAATGTGAGAAATTTGCTGATGAATCTCCATATCCAGAAAAAAGCTTGATGTACGATGTAGTATATGAACAAGAAGATTATCCATTTTTACAACATAAATTATAAATTATGGCAATCATAGTTAACATGCCCCGACTGAGCGATACCATGGAAGAAGGAACCGTGGCTAGCTGGTTGAAAAAAGTAGGAGACAAAATTGAAGAAGGAGACATTCTTGCTGAAATCGAAACCGATAAAGCAACAATGGAGTTTGAATCATTTAATGAAGGAACTTTGCTCCATATTGGTGTACAAGAAGGAGAAACTACTATGGTAGACGAACTTCTAGCTATAATTGGAGATGAGGGCGAAGATATTTCGGCGCTCTTAAATCCAACATCTGACACAGAAGAAAAACCAGAAGAAACAGAGGCTACAATTGAACCCGCTGCTCCCGCTACAATTATTCCAGAAGGCGTAATTGTAGTAACTATGCCACGCTTGAGCGATACTATGGAAGAAGGCACCGTAGCAAGCTGGCTCAAACAAGTTGGCGATGTGATCGAAGAAGGCGATATTTTAGCTGAAATCGAAACAGATAAAGCCACTATGGAGTTTGAATCGTTTAACGAAGGAACGCTGTTATTCGTTGGGTTATTAGAAGGTGACTCGGCAAAAGTAGATGATCTTTTAGCAATCATAGGCCCTGCAGGAACAGACGTTTCAGCTGTGGCTGCTAACTTTTCTAAAACTGTACCAGCTGTAGAAGCTGCTCCAAAAGAAACTCCTAAAGTAACCCTTCCCGTTATTAAAGAAACAGTGATCGCAGAAGCTGCAACAGTAGCAGTTCCTGTCCCTAATTCGACAGGACGCTTACATATTTCGCCACTAGCGCGAAAAATGGCAGACGATAAAGGCATTGATTTAAACCAATTGATTGGAAGTGGTGAAAACGGACGCATCATTAAACGTGATGTTGAAAACTATAAACCTGTTGTGGGAGCTAATATTTCAAGTGCCGCAAAATTTGTACCAACGGGACAAGAAG
The DNA here is from genome assembly GCA_018608625.1 of Flavobacteriaceae bacterium. GTDB lineage: Bacteria > Bacteroidota > Bacteroidia > Flavobacteriales > Flavobacteriaceae > Hel1-33-131. The sequence goes on from JABAZC010000028.1 coordinate 17,888, forward strand.
ACTTTGAAGAAATTAAAAACTCGCAAATGCGTAAAACCATTGCGAAACGTTTGGGCGAATCTAAATTTACAGCCCCGCATTATTATTTGAATGTAGAGTTTGACATGGATAATGCTATGGCCTTTAGAGCGCAATACAATACTGTACCAGACACTAAAATATCATTTAACGATATTATTGTTAAAGCATGTGCATTGGCTTTACGTGAGCATCCACAAGTAAATTCACAGTGGTTTGCAGATCGAATGAAACTCAACCACCACGTACATGTAGGTGTTGCCGTTGCTGTAGATGATGGCTTAGTAGTACCTGTTGTTCGTTTTGCAAACGAGCAAAGCTTACCTCAAATTGGCACTGCCGTAAGAGATTTTGCAGGCCGTGCACGAAACAAGAAACTAACCCCTCAAGAAATGGATGGTAGCACCTTTACCGTATCCAACTTAGGGATGTTTGGAATAGAGAGTTTTACATCAATTATAAACCAACCCAACTCAGCGATTTTATCCGTAGGAGCCATTATTCAAAAACCAGTAGTTAAAAATGGTCAAATAGTGGTTGGAAACACTATAAAACTAACCCTTGCTTGCGATCACCGAACAGTAGATGGAGCAACAGGCGCACAGTTCTTACAAACCTTGAAAGGCTATGTTGAAAATCCTGTGACTATGTTAGTTTAAAGTTTTACTTTACAAACCTTTGGCTCAGGCTTGGTGTTGTCCTTAATTAATACTAATTTTAAATTAACTATTATGAATATATTTCTAATGATTTATCCAACTCAAATTATTCTGTTACTGTTAGTATTAATAACATTAACCGCAATTTCTTTGGTTATGGCATCAAAAAAAGAAACTAATTTTCACTTGCTGATTTGGACTGCGATTATTATTTTCTTGCCATTTTTCGGTTCGCTAAGTTACATATTGAAATTCTTCACATCAAGAAGAATGAATAATAACGTGGCATAACAACGTATATATAAAATAGCAGTTAAGAGCTAGCTGTAATAAAAAAATCCACTCAAATGAGTGGATTTTTTTGTTCTGTGGGCGCAGAGGGATTCGAACCCCCGACCCCCTGGGTGTAAACCAGGTGCTCTGAACCAACTGAGCTATGCGCCCTCTTGAAGGTCTGCAAATATAGTTTAGTTTTTCAATTCACAAAAGGTTTTTTTATAAAAAATTAAATTATTTCAGCTACCACAAATGTACTGCCACCAACATAGATAACATCATGTTGGGACGCGCTTTGTTTAGCTATAATTAAAGCCTCTTTAACGGATGAATAAATACCTCCCCTACAACCGATTTCTTTAAAAACTTTAGCAAGCTGAGTCGCTTCTAGTCCCCTTGGAATATTAGGTTTACAAAAGTAATACTTTGCGTCTTTTGGAAAAAACTCTATTAATGGACCAATATCCTTATCATTCACCATGCCCAATACAATATGTAAATCTTGAAATTTCTCAGCGAGGAGCTGTTTAAACACCAAGCGCAACCCCTCCTTATTATGCGCTGTATCGCAAATTATTTTTGGGGAGCTACCCACAACTTCCCAGCGACCACGAAGTCCTGTGTTATCTGTTACTTTTAATAAGCCTTGTTGAGTTGCTTCTTTGGAGATCATAAACGTCCCTTTATTAAGTATAGCAATTGTTTGAAGCACCGTTCGTACATTTTTAATTTGATACTCCCCTTTCAGGCTAGATGGGTATATTTCGTTTATTAACTGATCAGCAAAATAGAGCGGCGCTTGTTCTTTACTGGCTTTGTCTCTAAAAACAGTTTCTATTTCTAATTGGGTTTCGCCAATCACTATTGGTGTATTTGATTTTATAATACCCGCTTTCTCCCCTGCTATGGACTCAAGTGTAGTCCCTAAAAACTGAGTATGATCCAGACCAATGTTAGTAATCACAGAAACTTCGGGACTTAAAATATTAGTAGAATCTAAGCGCCCACCCAGCCCAACTTCAATCACAGCAATGTCAACTTGCTCATAAGCAAAATAATCAAAGGCCATCCCTACTGACATTTCAAAAAATGAAAGGGAATTCGCTTCAAAAAATGATTTATTAGTGGCTACAAAATCAACCACAAAATCTTTGCTAATCATATCTCCATTGATGCGGATACGTTCACGGTAATCTTTTAAATGGGGAGAGGTATACAACCCAACTTTATAGCCTGCTTCTTGTAAAACAGATGCCAACATATGAGCCGTGGATCCTTTGCCGTTTGTACCTCCAACATGGATAGACTTAAATTTATTTTCGGGATGGCTGAGATGTTTAGCAAGTTTAAATGTTTGACTCAAATCCGCTTTGTAAGCAGACTTTCCCACATTTTGATAATGTGGTAGCTGAGAAAAAAGCCAGTTGGTGGTTTCAAAATAATTCATTTATTGTCGGACGGTAAAATCTACAATTACAAACCCTATTTGCTTTAAAGGGGCTTTAGGGTCGGCTGGCCATTTATGGGAAAGTGCTGTTTTTCTGGCAGCATCGTATAGGCAGCTATCGCCAATTGTTCCTTTTTCTCCGGGGATTGCTTTTATTACTGATCCGTTTTGGTTAACATAAATTTTAACAACAACCGTACCTTCCTCATCACATTCAGGAATCACTTTTGTTCTCTTTGGGCGTCCACGATCATTAAGACCATAGCCTACCCCGCCGTTACCACTTCCAGCAGATCCAAAATAGCTTGATGCATAAGGCTTTCCGTCTAACTGGCCTTTATCTCCTGCCGATTCATCATCGCCTTCTGAGCCTTTGTCTGTGCCTTGGTCAGCTCCTATGCCGCCCATAAGCGCATCTAACTGCGCTTTCTTTTTTGCTTTCAAGTC
>JABAZC010000042.1 GCA_018608625.1 Flavobacteriaceae bacterium
AAGAATTACAATCAAAACAAATTAACATACGACTCTAATGGATATCAAGTATAACAACGACGGATTAATCCCAGCGATCATTCAAGACGCCATCACCAAGACGGTATTAATGCTCGGCTATATGAATGCAGAGGCCATCACCAAAACTAAGGAAACAAACAAAGTGACCTTTTACAGCAGAAGCAAACAACGTCTATGGACAAAAGGGGAGGAGAGTGGTCATTTTTTAAACTTAGTAAGCATTAAAAATGACTGTGATAATGACAGCTTACTCATTCAAGTCACTCCACAAGGACCAACCTGTCACAAAGGAACGGATAGCTGTTGGGGCGAAACAAACAGCGAATCTTTTGGGTTTTTAACAGCACTAGAAAAAGTAATTTCTGATCGAAGAGAAAATGCCGCTGACCAAAGCTCGTATGTGGCTGAATTATTTGAAAAAGGATTGAATAAAATAGCTCAAAAAGTAGGAGAGGAAGCCGTCGAGGTTATTATTGAAGCAAAAGATAATAATGCCGATTTATTTTTAAATGAAAGTGCCGATTTATTATTCCATTATTTAATTCTTTTACAAGCTAAAGGCTATAAACTAGAGGCCGTCATTGATGTTTTGAAATCGAGACAATAGTTTTGTAACTCTTTATAAAATTACGACCTTGTAATCATGTTAAAAAAACGGTTTTATTACTTAGTAAAAGTTCAGTTTTTAGGCTATCGTTTTCACGGTTGGCAAAAACAACCCAATACAAAAACGGTGCATTTAATGATTGATCGCACTTTGAATTTTATACTAGGGGAGCAGTCCTTTAAAACACTAGGTGCCGGTCGGACTGATGCTATGGTTTCAGCAAATGAAGCGGCTTTTGAATTGTTTTTAGACCATAAACCATTAGAGAGCATACCGGAGTTCTTAACACTATTTAATCTCAACCTTCCACAAGACATCAGGGCAGTAAGTATTGAAGAAGTAGACGCCAAGTTTAATATCATCCAAGACTCCAAGTTAAAGGAATACCATTACGTATTTGCACATGGGGATAAGTTTCATCCGTTTGCAGCTCCTATATTAACAACCATCCTAGAGCCTTTAGATATTGAGATTATGAAAGAAGGAGCGCAGTTATTTGAAGGTCAAAATAATTTCAAAACATATTGCTATAAACCTACTAATGAAGGGATGTATGAAAGAGAACTTCTTCACTGTGAAATAGTTGAAAACACCTTCTATACTGCTAGTTTTTTTCCAAAACAAAGCTTTATTCTAAAAGTAGTCGGGAAGGGATTCGGCAGGCATCAAATCCGATTAATGATGGGGGCATTGATTAAATTAGGCCGAGGAGAAATTGACATGGATTACATAAAAAATAGCTTAAAACTAGAGAGTGAATACGTCATGGATTATATTGCTCCTGCATCTGGGTTGATTTTACATAAAATTGAATTTGAAAATTAAGTTATGATTTCTAAAAATATCTTTAGTTTCCTAAAGGCCTTAAAAGGCCATAATGACCGTGAATGGTTTAAAGAGAATATTTCCACTTTTAGAACTGCTGAAAGTGACGTAAAGCTTTTTTACAGTCAGTTGTATGGCCAACTTAATCAAGTAGATTCGATAGATAACTTTAAAGTATTTAGAATTTATAGAGACGTTCGGTTTTCAAAAAACAAAACCCCTTACAAAACGCATTTTAGCGGCAGCTTCTATCGAACAAAACCAGAGTTAAGAGGAGGGTATTATTTACATCTAGCCCCTAACAACGAAAGTTTTATTGCAACAGGATTTTGGAATCCTAACAAGGAAGACCTTATGCGACTCCGAAAAGAATTTGAAACCGATGCCGAAGATATCAGAGCGATTATAGCGGAACCCCGCTTTAAAGCTGTTTGGGGACCTCTTGAAGGAGACGAACTACAATCTGCTCCAAGAGGATTTGATAAACAACACCCAAACATTGATTTGATTCGTAAAAAGCAGTTCATATTTAGCAAAAAATATACGGACAAGGAGGTTTTTTCGGATCAATTTACTCAAAATGTGCTTGATAGCTTTAAGGCCATACGACCTTATTTTGACTATATGAGTTCAGTATTGACGACCAATCTAAATGGAGAATCTATTTTGTAGGAGCACTCTCAGACAGTAACTGCACATGACTGATCAACCGTTCTTTTATAATACCCGTCATGCGCTTATTTAAAGCAGAGGCGTTTTTAAGATATTCAGAATACTCCTCAACGGAAAACAAGCCAATTATCAGATCTCTAAAACTAGATCTAAGCTTACTGTCCTTTGTGATAGAAGATTCAATATAAAGTATTTTTTTTTCTGTAGATAAATCAAAAAAAACATTTTTATACTTCGTGCAAAACTGTAGAAAAACAGCAATTAAGAGCTCGTTTTGAAATTTAATAATAGGACGTAATACCTTGTTTTGAAAGTATTCTTCTGATGACATCTCTGTCTTAATCGTCTTTGTTAAAATATCTGGACGCAAAGACTTTAGGTAAGAATCTCTAGAACTCATTGTTTATTTGTTTGTAGGCCTTAGGATAGAAGGTTCTGAAATCACCAAATCAAAATCGGGTACTGATGCAATCATGTGATCAAAAATATCAGCAATAATATACTCGTAATTTTGCCAGCGTTTATCACTACTAAAAGCATAGATTTCAATGGGTAGGCCATAGGCAGTTGGTTGTAGTTGTCTCACCATGACCATTAAGTCTTTATTGATTGCTGAGTGGGCTTCAATATAAGTTTCCATATACTTTCTAAATAAGCCAATATTCGTAAGATTTCTTCCGTTGATTAAAAGTGATTTGTCAATAGAATTCGTTTGATTGAAGTTGTTTATAGCGTCAGAACGCTGAATTACATAATCAGAAATCAATTGGATTTTAGATAGCTTAATAACTTCGTCTTGATTTAAGTTTTTAACGCTTTCCATTCGAATGTTTAGAGCACGCTTA
>JABAZC010000081.1 GCA_018608625.1 Flavobacteriaceae bacterium
GTGGTATTAACTATGATAGTAACTTCATTGGAATAAATAGGTCCACATACATAGTCTATGCGCTCTAGTCTGGTACGAAATATAGTGTTTGAAGTAGATGTTGAGGCATTTAATATTTGTAAGTCACTAGAGTTTTGACCTTCAAAACTATTTAAAACCTCAGCTACATCAATCCAACTTGATCCCCCGTCCAAGCTCTGCTCCCATTGTACATTATCAAACGAACTTGAGTTAGAATCTAGAGAAACAGAAATAGAGGTGTTGTCAAATTCACAAATAATAATTGGAGAAGAAATATCCAATGGAATAATATTAACATATTCTTGATAATCAAACAACCCATCAGAATTAGAGTCAATTGCAAAATCATAACCATCGCCACCAAAAACAAGTCCGTAGTTATCAAAAGCTGTTCCTTCTAAAATACCTAGAGTAGCTGTGAACCCTGCCTCATCTGCATCAAAACAACCGTCCGAATCAGAGTCTAATTGTATGAAATCAGGAGTGTCATCAGCATCTGAATCTATAGGAGTTATTGCTTCAGCAACATCTGATGCACCATTCATGTTAGAGTCTGAAAACCCTAAATCAATTTGACCATCGTTATCAATGTCTTGGGTGTTAACCACAATACCAGCTTCAAATAAATCATACAACCCATCATTGTCACTGTCTAGGTCAAGAAAATCAAATACCGAATCTCCATCAAAATCAGCTGGGTCAACAGCCGCATCATGACGACCATCTAAATTAATATCATTGGATTCAACCTCATCAATTTGACCGTTTTGATCCTGATCCAAAAAAGAGTTCCCGTTTTCTATGACATCAAAAATCCCGTCATTATCACTATCTAAATCTAAAGAGTCAGAAACCGTATCGCCATCAGTGTCTAAAGACCTGCATGCTTGAGTAAGTTGAAAAGCCCCTGAGTTTATTTCAGTCAATGAATTATTAACGTATTTTAAACTAAACCCTGTTGACTGATAACTATGAAATGAAAATGTAACAGCCTCAGAAGCAAGTACTGCTGAATTTAATTTAAATCGAATTTCAAAAGCTGTAAATTCTTCAACATTATTATCATAAATACCATCATAATTTGTGTCAATTAAAAGTTGATTATCCGGATCAAAAACGGTGAGTGTTTCTTCATAAGCAACACTTAAAACAAAAGACTCTTGATCATCAAATTCTGTTGAGCCAGAGATACCTCCCGAGTTGGACTGTTTGATTATAAAACTCGTTGGCAAGTCGAAATTAAGCTCATAGGTAGTCGAGCTTATTGTTGTTTCCGTAGCTGGCGCTGCCTGAAACCACATGGATTGGTCTTCGTATCCGGTAAAGGAAGTGGCTAAATTATTCTCTGTACTGGAGGTAGAGCTCGCAGTAAAAAATGGACCTGAATTATTTGAAAGATTAAATGTTAAATCACAATTAGATTCTTGAATATTAAGTGCTCCATCATTGTCGTTGTCACTATCAATATTATTATTTATGCCATCTCCATCAACATCACCTGCACAATTACTGACTGGAATATTGTCTGAAAGTACAATGTCACAATCTGTTATGACCCCAGCTAATTGATAAAACCCTGCAGATTCAGGTGTAAATATTTCAGAATTAGCTCCAGGGATTTCTAAGCCGTTGTAGAACCATTGATAGGAATCAAAAGACTCTAAACTACTAAGATCAAGTTCAATGTTTGGAATACATATATCAGTCACTACGGTTGTTAAAGCCGATGATCTAATTTCTGGTTTGAAAATAAACCCAGAGTAAAAACCAGCTAAGGCAGCCACTCCATTAGCTCCATAATAGGAGACATAAATTTGTTTATCCGAAGAGATGCTTACATCTCCAGTCAGACCACTTATTAGATAGGTCACAAAATTAGTATTCCCATCAACAGCTTGTGGACTCGCAGTTGATGCGGCCCCGTTAACCAATATCGATGCTCCTAATTCAGCAACTATCGTTATTCCTCCTGTAAAATCAACACTTCCTGTACCTGTGTTTTGAATAAGAGGTATGTTATTAATTGTTTTGGGAGTTCTACAGTTTAAAGGAGGGACAAAAAACATTTCTTGGTTAGCCTCGTTATTTGTACCTCCAATTCCCTGGTAAGCAAAGGCTGTTTTAGATGTCCAAACATACATATTACCTCCTGGATTAGAACCATTAGCTGATTGGGTGCTAAAATAAGATCCGTCTATACTAATATAATCCCCTGCAGATAAGGTAGTCAATAGTATGCCTGTTGAATCATCTCCATTAACATACACCTCTGTATTATCTGAATGTGCGACAATCAGGGGGCGTTCAATGTCATCATATCCATTAGCCCTCACAAATATGTATTCACTGTAATCTTGTCCATCAATAACGATAGTTTCAAAAGGAGCTATTTGATCAATTCCAAAATCACGTCCGTTCCCTGTTGAATTGCTTCCGTTTGAAGAACCACAGTTGACTACAATTGGTTTATTAGAGGTAACAAGTGCACCCACCAAACCGTCTCTATTGGCTGGTGTAACTGCAGGATTTAATGCAATCACATAAGTTTCTCCATAATTTAAAATAACAGATAATGGCGTATCATTTTCAATAATAGTCCCAGTCGCTAAATCCGAAAAATCAAGTTGAGTATTATTTTCGGTCGCCATAACAGAAACAAAATTTAAATAATCTTGATTATTCGACGAAAAGTTTTTTTGATTTGTAAAAGTTCCGACCCTAAAAGTCGTACCGAGTCCGGCTAAACCCTTAGAAACTAAAGAACCTGCTTGATTTTGATTCCCTGCTGTAAGACGCACAGAAACATAGATAGGTTGAGCTGACTGAATTGAATAGCCTTTGTTAGAGTATTTAGATCCTGTGGTACCTACATTTGCAACAAAAGGCGTATTAGCTCCTGAACCTATCAATATCTCTAGCGGATTTGCATTAGAAACATCATCATATACTGAAGTAGTGCCTCCAATTTCTGTCACTGTGACACTTACTGGAGTTAGACTAGGAGTTGAAATATGTAAATATTGATTTTGGGGGGTAGCGTTACTATTATCGGCAGCACTTATAGGAGGAATATAATGAGTCCTACTTAATTGAGCATGACTTAGCTGAAACCCTAACAATAATACTAAAACATATATGTATTTAAAACTCACTAGCTTCATTATAATTGGTTACAAAATTTAGACCTGTGGTTCTTTGATAGGTTTAAAATATAAAGGAACTAAGGTACTAAATTGTATAGTATATGAATTATCATTTTAATGATTATATTTAATTTAGATAAAATAATTTATCAATAATAGTTTACTTTTGTAGGGCTATTGAAAATTGAATACATGAAAACAAATCAAGTAATAAACTTTATTGTCGAGTGGTTAAAAACATATGCTAAAAATGCGAAAGTAAATGGCTTTGTAATTGGAGTTTCTGGTGGAGTAGACTCCGCAGTCACTTCTACACTCTGTGCGATGACCGGATTAAAAGTAATGTGCTTAGAGATGCCTATTCACCAATCTGAAAGTCATGTCTCTAGAGCTCAAGAGCACATAAACCAACTTGAGGGAAAATTCCAAAACGTACAATCAACTCGAATAAACTTAACTCCTGTTTTTGATAGTTTCAAAGACGAGATTGACTTAAAGCACCCACAAAAAACCGTAGACATGGCCTTGGCAAATTCTAGAGCCCGACTGCGAATGACCACACTTTACTATTACGCGGGACTATTGGGAAGGCTAGTGGCTGGAACTGGAAATAAAGTAGAAGATTTTGGAATTGGGTTTTACACAAAATACGGAGATGGGGGCGTAGATCTCAGTCCAATTGCTGACCTTTTAAAATCAGAAGTATACGATTTAGGAAGTGCTTTAAAAATTCCATCAAGCATTTTGAACGCTGCACCTAGCGATGGACTGTTTGGCGACTCTAGAAGTGACGAAGATCAAATTGGAGCCTCATATCCTGAGCTAGAATGGGCCATGAAGACCATTGAAGAAGGGAAGTCTATAAACGACTATGAAGGTAGGGAACGTATGGTGTTTGATATTTACAAACAGTTAAATTCAACAAACAAGCACAAGATGACTCCAATTCCTGTCTGTGAAATTCCTGAAAAATTAAAATACTAAGAATCAATGATTAGAGTTCTAGTTGCAGATCATCAACCAATAGTAAGCTATGGAATCCGTATGCTGTTTGAGAACTCAACAGACATTAAAATTATAAACACTACCAGCACAGCAAAACAACTTTTAGAGTATCTCAAAAAGTCAAATACTGACATCGTTTTAATGTCTATTGACTTAACAGATATTAATGGAATTACCGTACTGCGGACCATTAAAAAGGAGTTTAGGGATGTTGCAGTAATTGTTTTTAGCACACACCCAGAAGATATTTACGCCATTAGTGCTATAAAAGCTGGAGCCTCAGGATATTTATCAAAATCTGTTACTACAGCGACTATAAAAAGAGCTGTTTTAAAAGTATATAAAGGAGGTATTCATGTTAGCAAAGAGCTTGCACAAACACTTACTTTTGAGAAAAATAGTCAAGGCACTATGAATCTGTATAAAAAGCTTTCAACACGTGAAGTTGAAGTTTTAAAGCTTATTTCGTCTGGAAAAAGAAATAATGAAATTGCCTCCCAATTAGACATAAATGAAAAAACAGTGAGCACATACAAATTGCGATTGATGAAAAAACTGAATGTCTCTAACCTAGTCGAATTAATAGACCACGGACGTCAGAAGAAATAATTATTAAAGGACTCTATTTAATTTTCTGGAGAGCAGCATTTTTAAATTCGAGTAGTTCAAAACATCTTCAAGAAGTCCTCGATGGTCAACAGTGTCTTGAGTGTCTTTTTTAATTTCATTGACTTTTCGATCGATTAAATAACAACGTAGTGTTAAGATTGTTTCACTCACTAGTTGAGCGATGCTCACCTCTTTTTGTTTAGGGAAAATATTATTTTTCTCCCAGTTATGAAGGCTGTAACGCTCCTCGTTCATTAGGATGTTGGTGACGTCGGAAGCTAAGGTCGGGTCCAACCGATTTACAAAAGACTCAATTACAAAATCATCAGTTTGATTTAAACTATCAATAATTGTGTAATACAGTATTTTAAAATTTTCATTAGTGAACTGCATTTCATCTTCCTGCAAATCCAAGAATATTTTTTCAAACACCTTAACTTGATGAATGACAGGCTCTAGCACCAACTCTTCCTTATCATTTTCTTTAAGGATGAGATCCTCAAACGATTCTTTTCTACTGCCATAAAGTAATAGGATTTCAATAATTTTTTGCTCTAGCTCATATTGAATATCTACTTTTTTAGGGGGCGCTACAGACTTAACAACCTCAAATGCTTTTTGCTTTTTATTATAGGTTTTATTGGCGTCACTCTGTGCTTTTTTACCCATTTGCGCCAAAGTGCTAAACAACACATCTTCGCTTATATCCATAATACGTGAACATTCACGTACATAAATTTCTTTCTGAATATTATCTGAGACCTTAGAAATACTGGTTACCATGTCTCTAATTAAGTTGGCTTTTGCTACCGGATCATTTTGAGCTTCCTCCATAAGTAAGGATGCTTTATAGGCAATAAAATCCTTCGCATTCGACTTCAAATAATCCTTCAGCTCTTCAAGGGTGTTTTGCTTGGCAAAACTATCTGGATCTTCACCTTGAGGAAATGTACAGATCTTGACATTCATCCCCTGCTCTAAAATTAAATCGATACCACGTAAGGAAGCTCTAATCCCGGCAGGATCGCCATCAAATAGGACAGTGATATTTTTAGTCAAACGGTTAATTAACCGGATTTGATCGGGAGTTAAAGCAGTTCCTGATGAGGACACAACATTTTTAATCCCTTTTTGATGAAATTGAATCACGTCGGTATAACCCTCCACTAAATAACAATTGTCCTCTTTAGCAATCATTTGTTTTGCATAGTAGATCCCGTACAAAACTTTACTTTTGTGATAGATATCACTTTCAGGAGAGTTTAGGTACTTAGCAGCCTTTTCATTTTTAGCTAAAATTCTACCACCAAACCCCAACACTCTCCCAGACATACTATGTATTGGAAAAAGAACACGCCCTTTAAAACGGTCAAATTGCTTTTCACCCTTCACAATCGAGAGACCAGTGCTTTCCAGGTATTTCAGTTTATAACCTTTTTTTAAGGCTGTATCTGTAAATCCACTCCATGCATCTGTGGAAAAACCCAATTGAAACTCTTGAATCGTTTCGTCCGTAAAACCACGCTCCTTAAAGTAGCTGAGGCCAATTGCTTTACCTTGATCTGTTTTTTGCAATGTGTTCTGATAGTAGGTTCGCGCAAATTCACTCACAAGATACATGCTTTCACGTTCGCCAGCGGCTTCTTTATCAGAATCCGACTGAACAGTTTCTTCTATCTCAATATTATATTTTCGAGCTAAGTATTTAATAGCTTCAGGATATGTAAAGTGCTCATGTTCCATTAAAAATGAAACAGAAGTCCCTCCTTTTCCAGTTGAGAAATCTTTCCAAATTTGTTTCACAGGGGACACCATAAAACTAGGGGTACGTTCTTCGCTAAAAGGGCTTAAACCTTTAAAGTTACTTCCAGATTTTTTGAGTTGCACAAAATCCCCAATCACTTCCTCTACGCGAGCAGTGTCAAATACTTGATCTATTGTTGCTTTTGATATCAATGTAAAGAATTAAATGGATGCTGTAAATGTAATGTAAAAGTAAGTGTTTTTAGTTACTTATTTCGCTCGATTACATAATTGACCATTAAAATTAATGATTTTTTATAGATCGATTCTGGAAAAGGTTCCAATAACTCTAAGGCTTCCTGCTGAAATGATTTCATCTTAGAAACAGCATAGTCTAAACCTCCATTCTGTTTAACAAAATTGATTACTTCATTTACACGTTTAGAGTTTTTATTGTGATTTTTGACCGAGTTAATCAGCCACCTCTTTTCTTTTTTAGAACATTGATTTATCACATAAATTAACGGAAGCGTCATTTTTTGCTCTTTTATGTCAATTCCAGTTGGCTTGCCTATTTGTTCGTTTCCATAATCAAATAAATCATCTTTAATTTGAAAAGACATGCCTATCAGCTCTCCAAATTTCCGCATGGTTTCAACATCTTTAGAAAGTGGCTTAACAGAAGCAGCACCCAGACTACAGCAAGCAGCTATAAGTGTCGCTGTTTTTTGTCTTATAATTTCATAGTAAATTTCCTCAGTAATATCTAAATTCCGGGCTTTTTCGATTTGCAATAACTCCCCTTCACTCATTTCACGCACAGCTACAGAAATGATTTTTAATAGATCAAAATCATTATTGTCAATACAAAGCAAAAGGCCTTTTGAAAGTAAAAAATCCCCCACTAATACAGCAATTTTGTTTTTCCAAAGCGCGTTAATAGAAAAAAAACCGCGTCTACGATCACTCTCATCTACAACATCATCATGCACCAAAGTAGCAGTGTGAATCAATTCTAATACCGAGGCTCCTCGATATGTCCTCTCGCTAACTTCTCCGTTGGATATCATTTTAGCTGTTAGAAATACAAACATCGGACGCATTTGCTTGCCCTTACGGTTGACTATATAGTGCGTGATTCTATTTAAAAGCGCCACTCTACTGGACATGGATAATCGAAATTTCTTTTCGAAAAGTTCCATTTCAAAAGCAATGGGCTGTTTTATGTTTTCTATAAGCTTCAAAAAAATGATTTATTTACAATACAAAATTAGTCATATAAAACATATTGTTTCTAAGGGTTGCGTTAAATTAATTAAAATTTATGCCTAAAATTATTAAAACTAATTAAACTTGGCAGTTAATTAGACAAATCACAAAAAAATTGATAGTTAATAATTGTTGTTTTTTAATCCTTCTATTTTGATTATCTTTATAATATAAATTTAAACGCATTCACATGAAAAAAATTACTTTTTTAGTCATATTAATGACAACTTTTATTACAAACGCTCAAATAATCTTAAGTGAAGATTTTGAAACTGCAACAATATCCGAAGGATTTGTTAACGGATGGACCGTTAACTCTGCAGATGCAACTGTTGGGGAATGGGTTGTAAACAATCCCACAACTGAAACTCCAGCTTATGGAGGAAACACAGGGATTGTCGACCCTGCGCTGGGAAATTGCACAAATAACTATGCAGTTGTGGATAGCGATGGGTACGGAAGTGGCGGAAGCCAAGACACCTCTTTAGTCTCACCTATTTTTGATTTATCCAGCTATTCAAATATAGTTCTTTCATTGAATCAATGGTATCGTTTGTACCAGTCGTCTGTAGCCTATATTGATTCGTCTATCAATAACGGAGCATCGTGGGAAAATATAATCACTTACGATACAGACGTGTCAGGAAATACAACAATTGATATCTCTAGTTTAGGAGGTAATTCCGAAGTTCAAATTAGATTCAGATATGTAGGAACATGGGAATACTGGTGGGCAATCGATGATATAACTATTCAACAGCCTGAAGGTAGTGCTCCAGATGTGTGTACTAACATGTCGCCTACGGACCAAGCAACAGATGTAGAAATCACATTATCGACTACAGACACTAAATTGATTAATTTTTCTTGGGATGAAGCTACTACAGGTGATGCTGCAACATCTTATAATGTCTCTATTGGCACAACCAATGAATTAGAGATAGGAACCCTTACAGGATTTGATGGTTCCGTTGATGGAGGGGGAAATATTTCCTATGGCGATGCGGTTGATACGGGTTGGCAAGCAAACACCACCTACTACTGGAAAGTTACAAGTGTAAATGTTGCTGGCAGTACAGATTCCCCTATATTTTCTTTCACAACAGGAGCTGCCGACCCTTTAGGAATTGAAGAAATATCTCTTAATACGTTTAATGTTTCACCAAACCCTGTTAAGGATGTGGTAACTATTAATACCACTTCAGGATTTGACACAGTTGAAGTGTTTAATCAACTAGGACAATCTGTATTGAAGTCTAGTCCTGATTTAATGAACAGCAATAGATTAGATCTTAGCTCTTTAAACCCAGGGATTTATTTAATGCGAATAAAGTCCAATAACAAAAGTAAAACAGTAAAAATCATTAAAGAATAAGTAGTATTTAACCACATTAAAAAAAGCCTGTGAAATTAATTTCACAGGCTTTTTTATTTTTACTAATAACTTATCTGTATGTGTTTAATTAGCTTCTAAATACTCCTTCTAGAATTTCTTCCAGTTGGTTAAACTCAATTAAAAATGCATCATGTCCATGAATCGATTGAATTTCTGAAATTTTGACATTCTCTTTATGTGTTTTTAATCCTACATAAGTTTCCCAGTTTTCATTTGGTTTGAAAAACAAGTCAGAATTAATAGTAACAATATGTATGTTAGATTTAATTCTTGAAGCCACCTCTACAAAATCTTTTTTTCCTTGCGTTATATCTAAAGTTCTTAGGACTTGATTCATCATTTTGTACGCTGCAAGTTGAAATCGGTCATTCAGTGCTTTTCCATGGAAATTTAACCAGCTTTCTACAGCAAAAATAGCCTCACCAGCTTGAATCGATCTGTCAAATTTACTTTTTAAAGACTCTGGGGTTCGGTAAAGTGACATAGCGTGCATTCGTGCATCTGCCAGAGGTTCAGAAGAGTTATTAAGAATTCGGTCTTGGATGTGGCAATTAGCTAATAACCAATCTGTAGATTTCCAATCGGCAGCAATCGGAATAAGGTGCTCAATCAGTTTAGGCTTCAAAGCTGCTAGTTCCCAGGCCAAACCACCCCCAACAGACCCTCCTATTACAGCAAAAAGCTGAGTTATTTTTAAGTCCTCCAAGGCCAATGCAAAAATTTGAGCAATATCACCCGCCGTAAAATCTTTGTAGTTTTCAATGAGGTTCAATGGATTTTGGTCCTGTCCATTGCCGGGGATGTTAAATGCTAGTACCGTATATAAATTAGTGTCAATCACTTTTGCAGGTCCTACAATTGAAGTCCACCAACCGCCGTCTCCAGCGACATTAGAATTACCCGTTAAGGCATGATTTATCATCACTATAGGCGCTTCATACAGTGGTTTACCAAAAAGCTGGTAAGACAAATTTAACGATGATGTCTTACCAGTTTTAGTGGTATAATTTGAAATATTAATATACTGTAGTGCTGCCACTCTTAATCTCGATTTATGTTAACTATAAACTTTCTCAACAGATAATCTAACGGGTGTTTCATTTCTGAGATTATCTTTAACAGGACATCTGTCCTCCACAATTTTCAGCCACTGAGACAAGGTCACGATGTCGGCTTCTGTTTCTGGATTAAGATTGATTTGTATGGATTGAAATCCTGCTCTTTCATGATTAGAAATCCCTAATAATTTATCTGGGTTGATCTCCCCAGAAATATCAATATTGAGTTTAGATATAACAAACCCCAATTCCTTAGCAACCAAGTGGCCAACGACATTGATACAGCCCGCTAGGCCCGCTAAAATATACTCAACAGGATTCGCAGCTTCATCTGCACCTCCTAATTCCTCTGGCTCATCGACAACTAACTTAAAGTGTCGTGCTTTGGCTACAAATTGTGTGGTCGAATTACTTTCGCCATTCACAGAAAATCTTAAATTGCTCATCGATCTTAATTTGCTTGCAATGCTAGTTCACCCACCGCTTTAAAAGCCTCAATAAGATCGGATTTTAAATCTTCAATATTTTCTAAGCCAACCGATAAACGGATTAAGTCTTTGGTAACTCCCGTTGCTTCTTGTGAGGCATCACTTAGCTGTTGGTGTGTAGTACTTGCTGGGTGTATAATCAAAGATTTGGTGTCTCCAATATTAGCGAGTAACGAAAATAACTTTGTGGTATCGGCAATTGTTTTTGCTGCTTCAAAGCCGCCCTTCACGCCAAATGTTACGATTCCACTTTGTCCTTTAGGCAAGTACTTATCGGCAAGTGCTTTGTAAGGACTCGAATCTAAACCTGGGTAATTCACCCACTCCACATTGGCTTGCTTTTGCAACCACTGTGCCAACTCCAATGCATTTTCACTGTGTTTCTGAATTCTAACTTCTAAGGTTTCTAAGCCTTGAATGATTTGAAACGCATTGAATGGACTTAATGCAGATCCATAGTCTCTAAGACCTTCTATTCTAACTTTAGCAATAAAAGAGGCAGCTCCAATAACTTCGTTATAAATTAAGCCATGATAGCCTGCGGAAGGTTCTGTAAATTCAGGAAATTTCCCACTACCCCAATCAAAAGTACCGGCATCAATAATAGCACCACCAAGAGCGGTTCCATTTCCGTTAATGTATTTTGTAAGCGACTGAATAACAATATTAGCGCCGTATGCAATAGGGTTTAATAAGTAAGGGGTTGCAACTGTATTATCTACAATTAATGGCACCTTGTAAGCCTTGGCTTCTTTAGATATTGCTTCAATATCCAAAACATCTAGTTTTGGGTTTCCAAGAGACTCAATAAAAAATGCTCTTGTATTTTCTTGGGCTGCTCTTTGAAAGTTTTCGGCACTAGATGGGTCTACAAACGTAGTCGTAATTCCATGTCTTGGAAGTGTTACACTTAACAGGTTGTAAGTTCCTCCATACAAACTACTTGAGGCAACAATATGATCACCTGCTTTTAATAAGGTTAATAAACTTGTTGCAATTGCTGCAGTACCTGAGGCAGTTACAACAGCCGCAATACCGCCTTCTAAAGCTGCCAGTCGCTGCTCCAAAACATCATTTGTAGGGTTATTTATACGGCTATAAATATTACCTGGCTCGGCCAAAGCAAATAGATTAGCAGCATGGTCAGAACTGTTAAACACATACGCTGTAGATTGATAAATTGGCACGGCTCTTGTGCCTCCGTTTTCTGACACATTGTGTCCTGCATGCAACGCTTGAGTTGCGAATTTTTGTGTACTCATTTTTCTAGTTTTTTTGAGTTAATACTAATTAAACCAAAAGTCAAATGCACTTTTTGAAAGTGTACTTATTAGAAAAATGTTATTAAGAAGTCCTAATTACAGAAGTGTAATTAGGGTTTGTTATCTATCTAACTTCCGATTATTAAATCGAAAATCAAGTAGAATTTAGCACCTACTTTAACAAGTTAAAGGGTTGCTAAGGCTTCAATGGGTCTATCCCTCCGCCTTTCTTGATAACATTTCAGTAAGTTATTGAACTTTGTGAGTGCAAATATTCAATAATTAAAAGGTATAAACCAAATATTTTTCGGTAAATTTTATTTTATTTCACTTAAAGATAAATATTTTCGGTGAATTATAGATTCTACCGATTTATTTTCTATATTACTCTCAAGCCAAGACAACACATCTAAATACAAGAAAGCTCTTTTTTCATAAGGATCGTTTTCAAACACTTTAAGCTTGGTATGAAGCTTCTTAAACGCTGCTCTTAGGTCTTGAGGATAAATATCGCCTAAGCGCTTCAGAAACTTAATCATTTCTTTTTGAACCATATGAAGATCTTCCATTTTTATCAAAAACTTATACGTGCTTTTAATGAGTGAGTCAAGGTTATAATCCAGCCCTGCTTCATAATGCGCAACTAAATTTAAAATCCTAGAGAAACACAAAAGGTCTTCACGCATTTGTAGAGATTTATTGCTAATTATTTTCTCTAAGAAATCAATACACTTATGATAATCGCCGATGCCAAAATACAGACTTGCGAATTTATAATAAAAAACCATAACATGGTGTTCGTCAATGCGGCTTTTATGCTTTCGAAGCCCTTCTAGTGTATCTGGAATTAGTGGAAGCCCTTGTTTAAAGGTACCTTCCATAAAATGGGCATTGAACTTATTTGAACTAATATACAGAAAGGTAAGGCTCTCTACGTTATCGTCTTTAGGAAACCAATCTTGATTTGTAACTCTAATTAGATTGTTTAATGTATCTAAAAACTTGTCGTGTCGTCTTATGAAAAATAAAGCTTCTAATAAATTCTGGTTACCATTAAGAAAAAAGACAGGATTAAGTCGGATCATTGCAGGATACTCATGGAATAAATCTACCCATTTTTTTGAATACTTATAACATGCTAAAAAATCTTGTGTCAAGAAACTATACCATAAATAAGATTTGTAAAGCCATAATTTCTCCCTGAATCCTAATTCAGATATTTTATAATCAGGCAGCCTATCTTTAAAATACTTAGTCACTTTCTTATGCTCAGAAGCCTGTTTCACATAACCCGTTTTTAAAAATAAACCATATAACTGAAGTGCTAAATTAGACAGCTTACTGGCTAATAAATTTTGATTATTTATCTCTTTAGCTTGAACAGTTAACTCGTCTGCTCGTGTGCTAATACTTCGAGTAATATACTGAGATTCAATTACTTTCTCCAACTCTATAATTTCATTAGCAATATTTTTCTCTTCATTTGCAATGGCCAGTGACTTGGCTTTGTCTAATATTTTTAAACTTTGTGTGTAGAGCCCTTTATGGTATAAAATCGTAGCAAAGTCTAGTTGTTCGCGAATTTGAATTCTAATATTTTGGTGAGAAGGGTTTAATCGTAGGCTAATTAAAATCTGTTTATACAAATGCGCTTTTAAATTAGATAGTTGTTGCTTTTTTACAAAACCGTTTTTTAAAATTGATGTTTCATCGTACACCTTTAATTTTTGTAAAATATTGAAAAGCAATAAAAATTTAGAATCCTCATTAACACCCAAACGGCCAACATAGAGTTTAAATTGTCGTTTTTCAGATTTGGACAATGACTTTATAAGCACAAATAAATTATCTTTTTGCTCTTTAGTCATAGTATATATATTGACATATTATGTTGTATATTAGAACCTTAATTGAAATATGGCATTGTTATGCATCGTAATGCAAATATGATAACCAACTCATTTAATAGAACCAAAATATAAATTCGTACAACAATAGAAAAATTTATTCCAATAAATGTCTAACACACAAATTCAAATTTTTGACACAACGCTTCGTGACGGCGAGCAAGTCCCTGGATGTAAGCTAAATACGCCTCAAAAAATAATTATTGCAAAACAATTGGATTTGTTAGGCGTTGATGTAATTGAGGCTGGATTTCCCGTTTCAAGTCCAGGCGATTTTAAATCTGTAGAAGAAATTTCTAAAATTGTAAAAAATGCGACTGTTTGCGGCCTCACGCGTTCAGTAGAAAACGACATCAAAGTTGCCGCTGACGCTCTCAAACATGCTAAAAGACCTAGAATCCACACAGGAATTGGGACTTCAGACTCCCATATAATTCATAAATTCAAATCAAATAAAGACGCAATTATTGAGCGTGCTGTACGAGCGGTATCTTACGCAAAGTCCTTTGTTGAAGATGTAGAGTTTTATGCTGAAGACGCTGGACGAACCGACAACGAATATTTGGCGCGTGTTTGTGAAGCAGTGATAAAAGCTGGAGCAACTGTGTTAAATATCCCAGACACAACTGGCTATTGCTTACCCCATGAATATGGAGCTAAAATTAAATACTTAAAAGAAAACGTAAAGGGAATTGATAAAGCGATTATTTCTTGCCATTGTCACAATGACTTAGGACTTGCAACGGCTAATTCTATTGAAGGAATCATTAACGGCGCCCGCCAAATAGAATGTACTATTAATGGAATTGGAGAGCGCGCCGGAAATACCGCTTTAGAAGAAGTAGTGATGATTATGAAACAACATCCTTACCTAAACCTAGACACCAATATAAACACACAAATGTTATATGGAATAAGTCAATTAGTTTCTGAAAGCATGGGAATTTACACGCAACCTAACAAAGCTATTGTTGGTGCTAATGCATTTGCTCACAGTTCTGGAATTCACCAAGATGGCGTGATTAAAAATCGTGAAACCTACGAGATTATAGATCCGAAAGATGTTGGCGTCACAGAGTCGGCTATTTTACTTACTGCCAGAAGTGGCCGTGCAGCCTTAGCATACAGAGCTAAAAATGTTGGCTACGAACTTACTAAACTTGAATTAGATGTTGTCTATGCAGAATTCTTAAATTTTGCAGACACTAAAAAAGAAGTAATTGATTCCGATATTCATGAAATTATAAAAACCACTAAGATTTATAACTAAATCGAATACGCATTTATGAAAAAAACTCTATTTGATAAAGTTTGGGATACCCATGTCGTTGACACAATTCAGGACGGGCCCCAAGTGCTTTACATTGACAAGCACTTAATTCATGAGGTCACTAGCCCTCAAGCTTTTAATGAACTCGAAGAACGACAGATTCCAGTTTTTAGACCGCAGCAAATTTTAGCAACAGCTGATCACAACACACCTACTTTAGACCAACATTTACCGGTTAAGGATGAGTTATCTAGAAAACAACTTGCACAACTCTCTAAAAACTGTAACAAAAACAATATAACTCTTTATGAATTAGGTCACAAATACAATGGCATTGTACACGTAATGGCTCCAGAATTAGGGATTACTCAGCCGGGAATGACAATGGTATGTGGCGATAGTCACACCTCTACACACGGAGCTTTTGGAACTATTGCTTTTGGGATTGGAACCAGTCAAGTTGCCCAAGTATTTGCAAGCCAGTGCTTACTGCTGTCAAAACCTAAGAGCTTACGGGTTAGCGTCAATGGAAAACTTAAAAATGGAGTACTTCCTAAGGACGTGATCTTATACATAATCTCAAAATTGGGAACCAACTCTGGAACCGGTTATTTCTGCGAATATGCAGGAGATGTTTTTGAAAAAATGAGTATGGAGGGTCGAATGACTGTTTGTAATATGAGTATCGAGATGGGGGCTCGAGGCGGAATGATTGCACCAGATGAGACGACTTTTGAGTATGTAAAAGATCGACAATTCGCTCCTAAAAATGAAGAATTTAATAAAAAAGTAGACTACTGGAAAACGCTTCCTTCTGATGAAGGTGCAGCATTTGATAAAGAATATTTCTTTGACGCAGCAGACATAGAACCGATGGTTACTTACGGAACAAACCCAGGAATGGGTATCAAAATCTCTGAAACAATCCCTGTGAATAATGACCCTTCATTTCTAAAGTCATTACAATACATGAATTTTGAGGCTGGTAAATCTCTGATTAACACTCCTATAAACTTTGTGTTTATAGGGAGTTGTACAAACTCTAGAATCGAAGATTTTAGAGTCGCTGCTAACTATGTAAAAGGAAAGCATAAGGCTAAAAATGTAACTGCATGGTTAGTACCTGGTAGTAAACAAGTAGAAACACAAATTATCGAAGAGGGACTAAAAGACATTTTTAATGCCGCAGGATTTGAATTGAGACAACCAGGATGCTCTGCATGCCTAGCAATGAATGATGACAAAATTCCACAAAACGAATACTGTGTGTCTACGTCAAATAGAAATTTTGAAGGCCGGCAAGGACAAGGCTCAAGAACTATTTTGTCGAGCCCCTTAGTTGCAGCTGTAACTGCGATTGAAGGCAAAATTATAGACATCACTAAACAATTAAATTAATGGAAAAATTTAACACACACACCGATCAAGCAATTCCATTAAATATTGCTAATGTAGACACCGATCAAATCATACCAGCTCGTTTTTTAAAGGCGACTGATAAGAAAGGTTTTGGAGACAATGTATTTAGAGACTGGCGTTTTGATAAGACAGGAAAATCGGTTTCAAATTTCTCTCTCAATAACCCATTATATTCAGGAAGCATTTTAATTGCAGGAGACAACTTTGGTTGTGGTTCTAGTCGTGAACACGCGGCTTGGGCGCTTGTCGGTTTTGGATTCAAAGTAATCGTATCTAGTTTTTTTGCAGATATCTTCAAAGGTAATGCTCTTAATAATGGGCTTTTGCCTGTCCAGGTGTCTGAGTCCTTTTTGACGCATCTATTTTCAGCTATTGATAAAGATGCTAAAACTCAATTTGAGGTAAATTTAGAAACTCAGTCTATTAGCATTATAGGAACCGATTTAAGCGAAAGTTTTGATATTGATCCTTACAAAAAAACATGTATGATTAATGGCTATGATGATATTGATTATTTATTAAGTAAAAAAGAAATTATCGAAGCTTTTGAGCTTCAAAAAAACTATTAATATGAATTTAAAAATCGCTGTATTATCGGGAGATGGTATTGGGCCAGAAGTAACTGAACAGGCTGTAAAAGTGCTGAAAGCAATTGCCATTAATTACGACCATCATTTTAGCTTTACCCCAGCTCTTGTTGGTGCAATCGCTATTGATCAGCTAGGAGACCCTCTTCCTGAAAGCACCCTCGACGTCTGTAGAGCCAATGACTCTATATTATTTGGCGCTATAGGACATCCAAAGTATGACAATGACCCAACTGCAAAAGTACGCCCGGAACAAGGACTCTTAAAGCTTCGTAAAGAGCTAGGTTTATATGCAAATGTAAGACCCGTAAAGGCCTATGAATCATTGCTTGGAAAATCTCCTTTAAAGAAAACAATAATTAAAGGAACCGATATTAGTATTTATAGAGAACTAACTGGTGGTATTTATTTTGGAGAAAAAAAATTAAGTGCCGACGGGAATACTGCATCTGATCTTTGTCAATACTCTAGATATGAAATAGAACGCATTTCACACCTTGCGTTTAAAGCGGCCAAATCAAGACGACAAAAAGTGACTCTTATTGATAAAGCAAATGTACTAGAAAGTTCTCGGCTTTGGAGGAAAGTTGTTGGAGAACTTGCTAAAGACTATCCAGAAATAGAACTAGATTACCTTTTTGTAGATAATGCAGCTATGCAAATGATTTTAAACCCTACGCAGTTTGATGTAATTCTTACAGAAAACTTGTTTGGAGATGTGATAAGTGATGAAGCTAGTGTTATTGGTGGCTCAATTGGACTATTAGCTTCTGCTTCTGTTGGTGACAAACATTCTATGTTTGAACCGATCCACGGATCGTATCCACAGGCTGAAGGGAGAGGAATTGCAAACCCAATTGCTTCAATATTATCTGCAGCTATGTTACTAGATCACTTTGAGCTCCACAAGGAGGCTGAAATGATAAGAACAGCTGTTGAAAAGTCACTTAAACTAAACATAACGACGCCCGATTTAAATACAAAGTTTGATAATATTTCAACAAGTAACGTGGGTGACTTTATAGAAGACTTCATTAATAACCCTGATGACTCAAACCTGAATTTCAAAAATATGCATCTAGGACAATCTACAATTATTTAGTAGGTTATTGAAAACTATTATATAAAAAAAGCCCCGCTAATGCGAGGCTTTTTTTTTACAGTTTAATGGTTTTGCCATTACTATTTTTAAAATGATATTGTAGATACGTGTAAGCATCTCTTGGCATTACTTTTACCCATTTTCTATGTTCAAAATACCATTTTGTTCGTATGGATGGGAAACCTTTAGTGATAAAGGCTGCTATAAAAGGGTGTGTGTTTAAAGTCACGTCTTTATAGCCTTTTTTAATAATTTGGTCCAGCTGATGATTCATTTTTTCAATCAAGACAATTGGAGCTTCAACTTCAACGCCATTAATCCCGCTAGGATTCGTTTCCTTGGTCTTAATATTCATTTCTGGTCGAACACGTTGTCGTGTGATTTGAATTAACCCAAACTTACTTGGAGGTAATATTTTATGTTTGGCTCTATCGTCTTTCATCTCATCTCTAAGATGATTAAAGAGTTTTTTCCGATTCTCAGATTTGTTCATGTCAATAAAATCAATTACAATAATTCCACCCATATCACGCAATCTAAATTGGCGTGCTAGTTCGGTTGCAGAGATTAAGTTAACTTCTAACGCGGTGTCCTCTTGGTTTCTTTGTTTACTTGAACGATTTCCACTGTTTACATCAACAACGTGAAGGGCTTCTGTGTGCTCTATAATTAAATACGCACCTCTAGCCATTGATACTGTTTTTCCAAATGAAGTTTTGATCTGTCTTTCAATTCCAAATTTCTCAAAAATTGGTGTTTTTGGATTATGATAATTTACAATTGACTCCTTGTGAGGAGCAATTTCTTTTACATAATTTTTAACTTGGTTGAAAAGAATCTCATTATCAACTGTAATACCAGTAAAGGTATCGTTGAAGATATCTCTAAGAATAGAAGACGCTTTGTTCATTTCACCAAGAACTTTACTTGGTGTATGTGCACGAGGAATTGCTTTACATATAGACTCCCACTTAGAGTATAAATTTTGAAGATCTTTATCCAATTCTGCAACTTTCTTATCTGTGGCGACAGTTCGAATAATGACCCCAAATCCTTTTGGAGTTATGCTTTTCACTAAGCGCTTAAGCCGTTCTTTTTCTTTTCTACTTTCAATTTTCTGAGAAATTGAGATGCGGTCTGAAAAAGGAACTAGTACTAAATAGCGTCCAGCTAGAGATAACTCAGAACTTATTCTAGGTCCCTTTGTGGAAATTGGTTCTTTAACAATTTGAACTAAAATAGATTGATTTGACTTTATAATCTCGTCAATATTTCCATCTTTTTTAATATCTTCTTCAAAAGTGAAGTTTTTAAGAGAGTAATCTTTTAATTTACCTGTGCTTACACGTTTCATGAATTTCATAAGCGATGGATATTTTGGTCCAAGGTCGTGATAATGCAAAAATGCATCTTTTTCGTACCCTACATTCACAAATGCAGCGTTCAGACCCGGAACAGATTTTCTGACTTTGGCTAAAAACACATCGCCTACAGAAAACTTACTATTGTCTTCATCTTTTTGAAATTCAATTAATTTTCCATCTTTTAATAAGGCAAAATCAACATTATCTGAATTAGATCGAATTATTAATTCTTTATTCATATTTGTTAATTTTAATCTGAGCACGAGTGCGCAGATGGATTATAAAAATTTTTCTTTATTCATTCCTATAAACACATAGGAGTATAACCTTTAGTTTTTAAAACAACTAAAATGTTTAAAAACTAAGATTTCACAGGATTTAATCCAGTAAATTCGTGTATTCAGTAAGGTGTGACTGAATTTTGCACGAATTAGATATCAAAGAACGTTCTGGAAATAAATTGAAAAAGTAGCTTAGGCTACTTTTTCAATTTATTTCTTCTTGTGACGGTTAGCGCGACGTCTTTTTTTACGCTTATGCGTT
>JABAZC010000034.1:0-4012 GCA_018608625.1 Flavobacteriaceae bacterium
AACTGGAAAAATTTGGATTTTGACGACTCCAACTGGTTACAAGGAGGCTCTGGGTTTGGATATGATGATGGAGATGATGAAACTATAACCCCTGACGGAACTCTTTCTGTTTACTTGCGAAAGCCATTTAATATATCTGATTTACAAAGCTTAAATTCACTAATATTAGATATCGATTATGATGATGCATTTGTAGCTTATATTAATGGAATTGAAGTAGCAAGAGCAAATATTAACGGAAGCCCTCCTGCATATAATTCTGGATCAATTCAAGATCATGAAGCGCTAATGTATAATGGAGGATCTCCTGAGCGTTTTATAATAACTGATTTAAGCACTATATTAATTGAAGGTGAAAACATTTTATCAATACAAGGACATAACATAAGCAATAACTCATCAGATTTTACTTTAATTCCTTTTTTGTCAGCCATTTTTTCAACACCAAATGGAGTAGGGATTACACCTCCTGAAATACTAGAGCTTGACTCTCAAAATCTCCACACTAATTTTAAAATATCCTCAGAATCGGATACTATTAGCTTAAGCAACGCGTTAGGGGAAATAGTAGATCAATTAGCAGTTGAAAATTTACCGCCAGATACATCATTAGGTGTTTATGAAAATAATTCCGATCTAGTGATTTTCTCTGAAACAACCCCTGGTTTTGAAAACTCTAACAACTACTATACAGGTGCAATTTCTGAAACTATCAGCTTTTCAAATAATGGTGGATTTTTAAATGAATCTATAAGTCTATCTCTTTCTGGAAATTCAAGCGGACAAGTTATTCGTTACACAACTGACGCTACAATCCCAACTGAAAACGATCTAATTTACTCTTCACCTCTTCAGGTAAGCAATAATTCTTCAATAAGGGCGAGAATTTTTCAAACTAACTATCTTCCCTCTACAACGTCCAGTAAATCATATGTTTTTGATGACGTACCAGATATTGATACTGTTTTTTTAACTACAGATCCTGATAATTTATTTGATGAGGAAACTGGGATATATGCTTTTGGAGAAGCTGGATCTTATGATACTTCGGAGCCTTATTTTGGAGCTAACTTTTGGGAGGATTGGGAGCGACCCGTTCATATCTCATTTTACGATAGTGAAACAAATGAAGTTGAATCTGAATTTGATGGAGGTTTAAAGATTTTTGGGGGTTGGAGTCGGGGGCAAAACCCTCAACGCTCGTTGGCGCTATACGCTCGTGGGCAATATGGATACTCTAAGTTTGAAGAATCATTTTTTGAAGAACTTTCATATGACGATTTTCAGTCTTTGGTTTTAAGAAACTCTGGACAAGATTGGACAAGGTCATCAATAAAAGATATTACACTAACAAGTCTTATGCGCGGATCAGGGCTAGATTTTCAAGAACATAATGCTGTATCAACTTATATCAATGGTGAATACTGGGGTTTATATAACATGCGAGAAAAAACCAATGAGCATATGTTAGCTTCAAAACACAATATTGATGCTGAGGAGATTACAATATTACCTGGGGGTGATTATACTGATTATAATAACCTTGTGGGTTATACAACATCAATAGACCTAAGTATTGATGCTAATTTTGAATATATTAGAGAGAGAGTTGACCTTGTAAACTATGCATTATACCAAGCTGCTAACATTTATTATAATAATACTGATTGGCCTGGAAATAATGCTAAATTCTGGAACCACCCGAACGGAAAATGGCGATGGATAATGTACGATACAGATTTTGGCTTTGGGCCTTGGTGGAATCCTGGAAACTTCTGGGAAGATACACTTAGCTTTGCATTAGAGCCCAATGGGCCGGATTGGCCAAATCCTCCATGGTCTACTTTACTATTTAGAAGATTGACTACTAATATTGGATTTAGAAACCAATTTATTAATCGCTATGCTGATGAGATGAATACTCGTTTTCTGGCAGTCAATGTAGAAAATCACATTACTCTTCTTAACGATAAAATAACTTCTGAAATTCCTTACCATTATGAACGATGGGGTAAAGACCCTAGTTTAGCTAATTATTATAGAGATAAGATGAAGGAATTTGCTAATCAGAGACCTTTCTATGCAAAAGAGCACATTAAGGCTAAGTTTGATCTTCCAGACTATCATGAATTAAAAATTTTTAACTTTAATACATCTGAAGGATTTGTTAAGGTAAATAATAATTTAAAAATCCAAGAAACCTCATGGGGAGGAGATTATTTTGAGACTGTTCCTGTTCAGCTAAAGGCAGTTCCGGAAGCGGGCTACGAATTTTCTCATTGGGGGGGTGAATCTGATTCAACAGAGGAAACTATATACATTGATTTAACAGATTTAACTGTAGTGATTCCCTATTTCTCAGCTGTAAATTCCCATGACCTAATTGTTATCAACGAGATAAATTACAACTCTGCAACTGATTTTAATTCTGATGATTGGATTGAGCTATATAATCCAAATCCATACGAAGTAGACATTTCACTTTGGAAACTAAAAGATAATGATGACAATCATGAGTATGTAATCCCTGAGGGAACTGTTATTGAAGGTGAAGACTTTATTGTAGTGGTCAAAGATGTTGCAGACTATACCTCTGTTTTTCCCGCTGCATTAAATTATATTGGAGAATTAGGATTTGGCTTAGGTTCAAGTGGAGATAGTGTTCGTCTGTTTGATTCTGAAAACATTCTTCAGGATCAGGTAATTTATACTTCAGAAAGCCCTTGGCCTAATTGCGCGAATGGAACGGGCTACACCTTGGAATTAAATAATCCAGAGCTAGATAACAGCCTTGCTGAAAACTGGAGTTGTATTAATTTAGGTGGAAGTTCAAATGCGCCAAATGAAGAGTCATTAAGTGACTTAAATATAGTTAATAACGCTCCTGTTATATACCCTAACCCTGCTAGATCAGTGATAAATATAATGGGCGACACCCCTACATTTGATATGACTATTTATAATGTTACTGGTCAAAAGTTAATTGAAGCAAAAAGAGTAAACCAAATAAACGTGGAGTCGCTTACTGCAGGTATGTACTTTATTAAGATTCATGAAAACAACAGGTATTATACTTTGAAATTTTTAAAACAATAACTGTTTTATTACAAGAATAAATAATGGGGTGTGTTTTATAACAATGACTCATATTTTCAAAAAAAAACAGTCTATATATATTTGTGTAATATCTATTTGTAAAATAAGAACTTGAGGCAGGTCTTAAAACAACTAAATAAAATCAACTTTTAAATTTGAAAAAAATTAAATTTCTTGTTTGCTGTATTTTAGCTTTAAACTGCAACTTCATTTCTAATGCAGACAGTGAACTAGATCAACTAATCGAAGAATTAGATAGTGTTATGCAAGCGCGTGGAGATTATGAGCGTAGTGTAGAAAACCAGCTAATTAACTTAAAAGACTTACTAAAAGAACAGAACACTTCAACAGAAAACAAGTATTTTATAATAAATAAAATCATTGAGATATATGAATATTACAGCTTTGAAGAAGCTCTGAAATATATTGAACAAAACCTAAAACATGCGAAAACACTTGATAATAGCTATTTTATTGAAGAGTGTAAACTAAAACTTTCAAAGTTATTAATCTCATCAGGACGTTACAAAGAGTCAGTTGATCTACTGGGTGGGATTAATAAGAACTCATTAAACCCTAAGCTACTTAGGAATTATTATTCTGACTTTACTGAAGCATATTCAAGATTAAGTTTTTACACACCGGTTACTGATAGCAGGAAAAATTATCTAGAGTTATACACTATTTACCGCGATTCATTAGTAAAAACACTACCAAGAAGTTCTGAAGAGTATTTGGCATTAGTGGAAAAACAACAAAGGGATGACGGCCAGATAGAATTAGCTTTTAAAACTAATGACAAACGATTATCTATGGTGAAAACAGATTCTAGACTGTTTGCGCTGATTGCTTTTGAAAGATCAATTTCTTATAAATTACAGGGAAACGTAAAACAAGAAAAAAAATATTTAATCCT
>JABAZC010000034.1:4112-20026 GCA_018608625.1 Flavobacteriaceae bacterium
GTATTTCTCAACTTATATTCCGATTATATAAATAAATTAGAACTTTATCGAAAAATGGTGAGAAAGCACCTAGTCACCAATAAGATAAATGACCTGATTAACTTGACAAAATCTAATGAAATCATCAATAGTGAAATCAAGCTGTTTAATAAAAACTTTGACGAAGCATTTTTACATATATACCCTGATTTTGTAGAAAAGCTAAACCAACTACTTAAAACGGACTCAAAGGTAAATTATAACTTAAACTCAAAAGAGTTGAGTACTGAAATTAGAATTTTCGCTTTGATTAGGCTAGGGATTACAAGTAGTTCTCAGATTTCAAAAATTTTACGATACTCTGTAAACACTATTTACAACTATAGAGTCAAGGTTAAAAACAATGCTCTCAACAGAGAAGATTTTGAAACAGATATCACAAATATTGTCTAATAAGCTAAGTATTCTAAACCTGTTAGACTTAAAAATATAGATTTTTAAATCTACACTTTTACTGTGATTAATCTACTTTTTATTATTTATAAAATGCTTATTTATAGTTGTTTGTATTTTTATTTTTAATAAAAATCTACTCTAAATCTATATTAATTTTTTTATAATATACTTATGGTTGATATTTGTGTTGAATTGTAAAACCATGGTTTAGCCGCTGAATGTTTATTAAATCAAAATTTCCGGCAATCATTTATATTGAATTCTAAAAAATAAAATGAAATGAAACAAAAATTACTTTTACTTTCTCTATTTATTTCAGGGATGTTAATTAGTCAAGAAACTATGCATATAGATTTTGATGAAAATAATCCTGGGGTTGTTATGAACAGTTGGGACTCTTCAGCAAGTTTTGCTAAGATCGCTAACCCCGACTTATCAACTGAAAATCCGTCTAATTTTGTTGGCCAATTTACATCTGGAAACAACAATGGAATAGGAATTGGAGTTATTGACCCTACAACTATATTTACAACTCCCTTTGACCTTTCTTCACTGTCATATTTTAAAATGAAGGTATGGTCAAGCGAAGAGATAGAAGTTACTTTTCACATTGAAAATTCTCCAGACTGGGGAAACTATATTGAAAAAACTGAATCCATAGGTAGTGATCAATTAAATCAGTGGGTTGAGTTAACTTTCGATTTTTCTGCAGAAATTAATATTTTTATGAACAACATCGTTATCCTAATTGGAGGCGATAACACTGGAGAAGGAGATAACTATTATTTTGATGATATCATAGGTCCTCCGTTATATAATTCTGCTGCTTATCAATATTCCCCAACTGATAATGCTACAGAAGTTTCAGTTGGATCTAACATCGTAATAACAACAAATAATACATTTACAGCCGCTCAAGGAGTAACAATTAGTGACGTTAATAGCGTCGTTGCTCTACGACAAGGGGATATAAATGGGACTGATGTCGCATTTTCGGCCAATATTAATGGAGGTAATAACGAAATAACTATTGATCCTATCAACGACTTAGAATTCACTACCACATACTGGTATGGCATTATTGATGATCAAATATTCCATACAAATGGAACATCTGTAACGGGCGTAAATGCTACATTTACGACAAAAGATCCTATTGTAGGAGATATTAATGAAATGCTGTTTGATTTTGACACTGTAAATCAAGACCTTCAATTTGTAAGCTGGGGCGGAACTGGTTTTAGTAAAATCTCAAATCCAGACCCTAGTGGAATCAATACCTCGGACAATGTAGGGCAATACACTCATGCTGGAAACGATTCAGGTTTAGAAAATGACTTAGTAAATGGAGGCACGCCTTTAGAGGCGCCAGACTTTTCAGAAACTCCATTTATAAAAGTAAAGGTTTGGGTTGATAAGCCAGTTGATGTTATGGTAAGAATTCAAAACTTTCCAGATTATGGTCAAGGATTTGATCAAACGATTGCCGTGACCGAAATAAACCAATGGGTGCAATTAATATATAATTTCGGATCAGTTACGGCTACTAATTATGATAGAGCTCAAATTTATTTTGACAGAAACCAAACTGGAGGAACTGTTGCCGGAGATTTATACTATTTTGATGATTATGAAAAAAGTAATGTTGCTCCTCAAGCAGAAATAACCTTATCTCCAAACGAAGGGTCCACTGATGTTTCATTGGCATCTGGAATGACAATAACTTCTAACTTGGCATTTGAAAACCTGGATGGAACGACTATTACAGATATTAATTCAATGGTTGAGTTACGGGAAACCGATGCCAGTGGTGCAATAATTTCATCTACAATAACTATCTCTGAAAACAAAACACAGATATCTATTGTTCCCTCTTCCCTTCTAAGCCCAAACACCACTTATTGGTATGGAATCTTAGAGAATATGATACAATATGAAAATGGTGAATCCGTAACTGATGCTACATCAAGTTTTACAACAACAATAGAGGCTATCGAAATGGTGATTTATGAAGACTTTGATGAAGTCTCATTGAGTACTGTTTCGGAAACCATGGGAGACCCTGCTGGCAGCTACGTTCTTTCTTTAGACCCAGAAAATGTATCAAATGGAGTTCAACAATGGGATAAAGGAGATTCTTGGGGGGGATGGGAACGCATCCACATTGAGATGATTAATCCATTTGACATGGGACAGCACGATCTTTTTTCGGTACGTGTTTACTCACCTGTTCAAACACAAATGATGTTAAAATTAGCAGATGCTAGAGATGATGGAGATCAAAATGGATTTATAGAATTACGGCAAGATATTGTGCTAACCAACCAATGGCAAACCTTATATTTTGACATGTCAGACATCGCAGACAGTGTTAGCTTTAGCCATTTATTTATCTTTATTGGACCTGGTGATCCAGGTGTGACCGGGACATTTTATATAGATAATATTGAAGGACCTCAACTACAAAATACAGCTGGATTAGAAGACTTAATCACAACAGCTTTTAGCATGTATCCAAACCCTAGCTACGATACAGTATTTTTCAAAAACTTAAACGGAGAAAAATTAATAAAAATCTATGACATAAACATGAGACTAATCAAATCAGAATCTATTAATGAAAATCAAATTTCAATAGAAAACTTAGATATAGGACTCTATTTTGTAGAGGTAAACGGACACGTAGAAAAATTAATAAAAAAATAAGTTATTAATTTACATTATAATTGCAATAAGCTCTTGAAAAAGAGCTTATTGCAATTTAAGATACTAAATCAATCGAATGATACCAACTAAAAAAAAATCACTTAAGATAATCTCTTTAGTTTTTACATTTTTCATAACTTTTTGTTCCTATGGTCAGTCTATGATTGTTAAAGGTAAGGTTGTTGATGAAAAAGGAATTCCCTTGATAGGAGTTACTATTATTGAACAAGGCGTTAACAATGGGGCTGCAACAGATTTTGATGGAAATTATGCCTTAGACGTAAAATCATCAGAAGCAAGCTTAGTTGTTTCTTATATAGGGTTTGAAACTCAGGTTATAGCTGTTAGCGGAAAGTCCACGATTAATGTTATTATGGCTGAAGACCTTGAATCTCTAGATGAAGTTCAAGTTGTAGCATTTTCTAAACAGAAAAAAAACAGTGTAATTGGTTCAATTTCTACCGTAAAAGCATCCGAACTAAAGATTCCGTCTTCAAATTTAACAACTGCCTTTGCAGGTAAAATTGCGGGGCTTATTTCATACCAACGTTCCGGAGAGCCAGGGGCAGACAATGCTGAGTTTTTTATTCGTGGAGTCACAACTTTTGGCTACAAAAACAATCCACTAATATTACTGGATGGACTCGAAATTACGACTTCAGACTTAGCGCGCTTAGAACCTGATAATGTCGCAACTTTCTCAATTATGAAAGATGCAACAGCAACTTCATTGTATGGTGCTCGTGGTGCTAATGGAGTTATTTTAGTGACTACCAAAGAAGGAAAAAAAGGGAAGGCACGTATTTCTTTCAGATACGAAAACAACTTTTCTGCGCCATCACAAACACCTAATTTTTTGGGAGCAGTCAACTACATGAGAATGTATAATCAAGCGCAACGAATGCGAGACCAATCTGCTTTATTAAAGTATTCAATCCAACAAATTACTGGTACAGAACAAGGTCTAAATCCTGAGCTATACCCTGACGTAGACTGGCACAATGAACTATTCAAGGATTATACACTAAATAAAAAATTTAATCTAAATGTTTCTGGAGGTGGAGATGTGGCTCAATACTATTTATCTGTATCTAACTCTAATGAAACTGGATTATTAAAAGTTGATCCTTTAAATAACTTTAACAACAATATCGACATTAAACGTTCTAACTTGAGAGCTAATATCAATGTGAAACTTAGTAAAACTACAGAACTAGCTGTTAAGTATTACTCCTTATTTGAGCGCTACAATGGCCCTACTGTTAGTGCCACAGATATTTTCGGAATGGTAGCACAAGCTAATCCTGCAAACTTTCCAAAAACTTTCACGCCGGATGAAAACACAGTAAATTTTAACCATACTCTATTTGGAAACAAAGGGAATGGTGGCTATCCTAATCCTTATGCTGAAATGGTTAAGGGGTTCAGAGATCGTTTTGCAAATACGACACTAGCACAGTTTGAACTCAAACAAGACCTGTCATTTATCACAGAGGGGCTTAAATTTAGGGGGATGGCTTCGGTAAGAACTTATTCTGAAAATGAAAATTCTAGAAGTTTTACCCCATTCTTTTATGGCATAGGGCAGCTAGAAACAGATTTAGGGACTTCAAATTATTTGTATCAAATTCAAGAAGGAACAGAGTTTTTAAATAATCCATCGGTTTCTAACTATGGAAATAGTAATTTCTACTACCAATTAGTGACCGAATACAACCGGACTTTCAATGAAAAGCATGAAGTAGGTGGGTTATTTGTTGCCAATGCTTCAGAAGCTCTAAATACTATTGGAGGAGGGACAGCCTTTACTACATTACCTTCAAGAAATATGGGTGTTTCTGGACGAGCTTCTTATAATTATGATAGTAGGTTTTTTGCAGAATTTAACTTTGGATATAACGGTTCTGAAAAGTTTGCAAAAAAGAATCGCTTTGGATTCTTCCCTTCTGCTGGTTTTGGTTGGATTATTTCTAACGAGGATTTCTTTGAGAAAAATTTACCATCAATTAATCTATTCAAGTTGAGATATACTTATGGTCTAGTGGGTAATGACGGTATATCATCGGCTGATGATCGCTTTTTCTATCTTTCAGAAGTTAATCTAAACAATGGTGGCACTGGATATAACTGGGGGATCAACTACAATAACTACTATAACGGGTATAACGTAGATCGCTATGACAATGCTAGTGTGACATGGGAGGTGGCTGAAAAAGCAAATTACGGGTTAGAGCTAGGTTTGTTTAATAAAATAACAATATTGGCTGAATACTTTGAGGAGCATAGAAAAAATATTTACATGGAACGTCAATATATCCCTGAAACAATGGGATTAACCACAACAATTAATAGTAATATTGGTGAAGTAAAAGCAAAAGGAATCGATATGTCTATTGATTATAACCATGCATTTTCAGGAGATTTTTACATTACAGCAAGAGGAAACTTCACCTACAGCACTAATGAAATTCTAGTAAATGGAGAGCCTGAATACCAAAATCAAAATCTTAGTAGAATTGGGCAGCCTATTAATCAGCAGTGGGGATATATTGCCGAACGTTTATTTATAGACGAAGAAGATATTGCTAACTCCCCTGAGCAATTTAACGGTTTTGGATCTACAAACACTTACTTACCTGGAGACATAAAATATAAGGATGTTAATGAAGATGGAGTGATTAACCAACTCGATCAGGCTCCAATTGGAAAACCTTATGTCCCAGAAATTGTGTATGGATTTGGATTTTCTGCTGGATATAAAGCTTTCGATTTTTCAGTATTTATGCAAGGAGCTGCGCGAACGTCTTTTTTAATAGAGCCTTCAAATATTTCCCCCTTTGTTAACGAACGTAATGCCTTAAATATTATAGCAAATAACTACTGGTCTGAAAACAATCCAGACCCTAACGCATTTTGGCCACGTTTATCTGTAAGTCCGGTAGAGAACAACGAAAAGCCGTCTACATGGTGGCTTAGAGATGGTGATTTTCTACGTCTCAAGAGCATTGAAGTTGGATATACATTTCCTGAAACAAAAACAGGGTTTTTCTCAAATTTAAATGCACGCGTTTACTGCACAGGATTAAACCTATTGAATTTTTCTAAATTTGATTTGTGGGACCCTGAAATGGCGGGTAATGGTCTTGGATATCCGCCACAAAGAGTATTTAACCTAGGAGTACAATTAAAATTTTAAAACCGAAACTGAAATGATTTTAAAAAACAATATTTTTTACATCTCCTTTATTGGGTTTTTAGCTCTCACTAGTTGTGAGGACTATTTAGATATCGTTCCTGATGGGACACAAGAACTTAGCTTACTTTTCAATAGAAAAGAAACGGCTTACAATGCACTTGCTAATTGCTACAGTTATTTGCCAAAAAACGATGGGGTTTATTCCTCTTATGTTCTGGCTAGTGATGAACTAACGACGCCTGTTGACAAAGAAACAAATGCTATTAAAATGATGAAGGGTCAACTGAATAACTCAAGTAGTCTTAATGATGGTAAACCAATAATGAGTTATTGGTCTGGGTATTCAGCAAGTGGCTCGTCTCAAGGCTCTTTGTGGGAAGCTATAAGAAGCTGTAATACGCTAATAGAAAACATAGACCTTGTTGTAGATATGACGCAACAAGAGAAAAATGCATGGAAGGCTGAGGCTAAATTCTTAAAAGCAAATTTTCACTTTATTTTACTTACTTACTACGGTCCTATCCCCATTATAGATACAAATTTACCTATTTCAGCTTCGGATGAAGCAGTGCGTGTAAAACGTCAAACCGTTGACTATTGTGTGGATTATATTGTTTCAACAATTAATGAGGCAATTGCAGATTTACCCGAGCGTGTATTAGGAAGTAATGATATCGGGCGTGTAGATCAGGTGATCGCAAAAGCTATAAAATCACGCGTGCTTCTGTACGCAGCTAGCCCTTTATTTAATGGAAATAGCAGCTTCTATACAGGATTTGTTAATGAAGAAGGTGTTCCTTTTTTCAATCAAAACGAAGATATCGCTAAATGGCAATTAGCTGCAGATGCTGCGGATGAAGCAATTCAAGCAGCGATCGGACAGGGTGTTTCTATGTATTATTACAACGGGGATGTGCCATTATATGATGATCAGAACTGGCAATATGAATTTATTCGTGACCAATATGATAATCGCTTTGCAATTACAGATCCTTGGAATTCTGAATTAATTTGGGGAAGCTCAAGCCCTGTAACTGGTGGCAACTGGTGGCAACTTCAAGCTTCATCGCTTATGAAAGATCCTAGTTCAAGCTCAGTCGAAGCTGCGTGGCAATGGGTTGCTCCAACTTTAAGAATGGCTGAACTGTATTATACTAAAAATGGCTTACCTATTAGTGAAGATTTGAGTTTTGACTATTCAGAAAGATATTCAGTCCAAAATGTAGCCTTTAACCAACGTTTTTATGCACAATATGGAAACAGGACAGCTAAACTAAACTTAAACAGAGAGCCTCGTTTTTATTCATCTTTAGGCTTTGATAGAGGAATAATGCGCTCATGGGGTGGTTTGTGGCAACTAAAAATGAGGTATGACGAAGACCATGGCCGATTTGGGTTTACAAGTGATTACTTAACATCTGGTTATTCATTGAAAAAACTTGTACATCCAGACTCTGAAGGAGATGCCTACAATAAAATTGTTCCGTATCCATGGCCAATTATCAGGCTTTCAGAATTGTACTTAAATTATGCGGAGGCCTTAAATGAGGCAAATGGACCAAGTCAACAAGTATACGATGCATTAAACAATATAAGAGATCGAGCTGGAATCCCAAGTGTTGAAGAAGCCTGGAGTGATGTCTCAGTAGCAGCTAATCCAGGAAAACATACTAACCTATTAGGACTAAGGGAGATTATTCAGCAGGAACGTATGATTGAACTAGCTTTTGAAGGTCATCGATATAATGATTTGAGACGTTGGAAAATTGCAGAACAATTCCTTAGCACCCCCTTAAAAGGTTGGTCCGTAGACGAATCCTCAGAAGCTAATTTTTATACGCTAAGAGACATAGGAATTCGTTCCTTTTCTGCCCCTCGTGATTATTTTCATCCAATTAGTTTTGATGAATTATCTATTAACCCAAACCTTGTGCAAAACCCAGGTTGGTAACAATTTAAAAATAT
The DNA here is from genome assembly GCA_018608625.1 of Flavobacteriaceae bacterium. Lineage (GTDB taxonomy): Bacteria > Bacteroidota > Bacteroidia > Flavobacteriales > Flavobacteriaceae > Hel1-33-131. The sequence continues at coordinate 12,415 of JABAZC010000034.1, forward strand.
TTAAATGAAAAAGACTTTTATTTTATTTTCAACTTTTGTGTTTGCACTAGCGTCATTAGTCTTGTCTTGCTCAAAAACAGATGATGGAGACACTACACCGCCTGGATCATTAACGGTAGTCTCAATAACGCCTACAAATGGTGGTGGAATTGTTTCTTATGAACTTCCATCAGACCTAGATATTCTCTATGTAACTGCGGTATATACCAACTCAAACGGAGAAGAAATTAGTCGCGTATCAAGTAAATATAATACTGATATTGAAGTGTCTGGGCTTAATCAAACTACTCCTGTTTCAGTACAGCTTTTTGTTATAGACGAAAGTTACAACAGGTCAATTCCTGTTATAATTGAATTTACTCCACTTCCATCATTTATATATTTAGTTCAGGAAAGTATAGAAATAATTCCCGATTTAGGAGGTGTGAAAATCTCATGGGATAACATAGAGTCCAAAACCGTATTTGTGTTCTTACACATTATGAATGCAGGAGTAGAAGAGGTAAGAATCTTATCGTCTAATAATATTGAAGAAACACGTTTTGTTCGAGGTCTTGAGTCTACAGAAATGAATTTTTCTACTAGAATTGAAGATTTTGAAGGGAATACTACAACACTGGAAGATAAAGGAAATTTCACTCCTCTGTTTGAACAAGAAATAGATAAGTCAACTTGGAGTTTAGTAGGCAATTTGTCTGTAGATGGTAATGCATGGGAAGGTGAAACAACAAATTTCTGGGATAATGTCGTTGATACGGCTTCAAGTGGAAATGATGACAGCTATTTTATAATATGGAGAGATCAAAATGGCGGAAGCCTTAACTGGCCGCTGGACATTGTGGTTGACATGAATAAGAATATTAAAATTCACCGCTTTACGGTTTGGCAACGAGCCTATTGGTATAATGGCCCCGCAGATACTCCTTATTATTTTCAGGAAGAGAATATAAAACAATTTGATCTTTATTCTAGTAATGATGCACAAGAATGGACTTTTTTAGGATCTTATGATATTGGAGACCCAAGAGATGGAGAAGGAAATATTCCAAACGCTAGTTTAGAATCAGCAGCATCTGGTCATGACTTTGAATTAGAAGGTGTTTCAGAAGCTTTTAGATATTTAAAAATTTCAATAACTGGAAATTTTGGGAGCGAAACTTATGTTCATGGGTCGGAAATCACACTTTTTGGGCTAGATAACTTATAATAATGAGGATAAATAGATTAATAATAATTTTCTTAATATTCGGATCAATAGGTTCGTTAGCTGCGCAAAATATTAGAGCTCTCGGAACTACTATAGTAGATGAAAACCAAGAAGAGGTTTTACTTCGCGGAGTAGGCTTAGGAGGATGGATGCTTCAAGAAGGATATATGATGAATTCCAACGGCGGTGCGGATACGCAGCATGAGTTTAAAGAAAAACTAAACTTATTAGTTGGAGCTGATAATACAAATCAGTTTTACCAAAACTGGCTTGATAATTTTGTTACTGAAGCAGATATTAATGCAATTGCAAATTTTGGTTTTAATTCCGTTAGAGTGGCACTACACTATAACCTATTAACACTACCTATCGAAGAGGAGCCTGTTGAGGGTGTAAATACATGGCTAGAAGATGGTTTTGAAAGAATAGATGAGTTGATGAACTGGTGTACTGCCAATAACATATATCTAATTTTAGATCTTCATGCAGCGCCTGGAGGACAAGGCTCCGATTCAGCTATTTCTGACTACGACCCTGACAAACCCTCTTTATGGGAGAGTGAGCTAAACAGGAACAAGGCAGTTGCCCTTTGGGGACAATTGGCAAACCGATATAAAGATGAGCCTTGGATGGGTGGTTATGGATTATTAAATGAAGTTAATTGGTGGCCTCTAGACGGGTCTGTTTTGAGAGCCTTTTACATAGAAACAACTCAGGCAATTCGGGCAGTAGATCAAAACCATATTATTTTTATTGGGGGTAATTCCTGGTCAAATGATTTTAGTGGATTAACTCCGCCATGGGACTCCAATCTAGTATACGAATTTCACAAATATTGGAGTTATAATGACACCGATTCTATTCAATGGGTTTTGGACATGCAAAACCAACACAACATTCCTCTTTGGTGTGGTGAAACGGGTGAAAATTCTAATGTTTGGTATCAAGAAGCCATGAACTTATATGAAACTAATAATATTGGATGGTCATGTTGGCCTTATAAGCGGATTGCAACCACTGTAGCTCCTTATTCAATTCCGTCAAACCCAAATTACGAAGCGATTATCAATTTTTGGAAAGGGGAAGGGTCTGAACCAAGCGTTTCAGACGCCATGGAAGGGCTCAACCAACTAACAGATGATTTATTGTTAGAAAACAACACCTTTTACAAAGATGTCGTTGATGCCTATATAAGACAGCCCCAAAACAATACGTCTATACCCTATACAGATCACACTATTCCTGGTTTGGTTTACTTATCAGACTATGACTTAGGAACTAACGGAGTCGCTTACTATGACCAAGATGTCGCTAACTATTCACAATCGACTGATCAATATGAAGCATGGAACAGGGGTTGGAGCTATAGAAATGATGGCGTAGATATTCAAGAAAATCTAGATGAAACAAATAGCAACGGTTTACATATATCATTTATAGAAAACGATGAATGGATAAATTATACTATTGATGTTCAACAGTCTGGTTTTTATAATATCGACTTGAGGTATGCAACCCCACAATCTGGTGGACAAATTAAGTATTTGATAAACAACAATGATGTATCAGAACAAATAACACTATCAAACACTGGAGGATGGACCTATTTCACTAATCATAGTACCAGCAATATTTATATAGAAGAAGGAATTCAAACTTTTAAGATCCTCGTAATTGGCACAATTAGCTTCAATATGAGTAGCCTTAATTTTTCAATATCTAATGATCCTATCCCAGCTATACAGGCAATGAGTGCAGTTACAGTTTCTGATGAACGTTCTGTAAACCTCGCTTTAAACCATCCATTGATTCAACAAACAGTTGAGATCTCTGGTTTTGATTTTTTAATAAATGGAGAGTCTACTGCTATTGAATCCATTGAAATAGATCCATCTAATAACCTAGTCTTAGTTATCACATTAAGTGACTACATACACTACCAAGATGATCTTAAAATCAATCATACTGGAGGAGTCATAAGTTCTGAGTATAATTCTGTTTTAGGTTCATTAATTGATTTTCCAGTGCAAAACAATCTTGATGAGCGCTTTTATATACCAGGTCTAATTCAAGCAGAGAGCTTCACAAATCAATCAGGACTTGTTACCGAAAATACAACCGATTCAGGAGGGGGCTTAAATATTGGATATACTGATGTAAACGATTATGCTGAATACCCTGTATTTATTAGTCAACCTGGAATTTATGACTTAAAATTTAGAATTGCTGCTCAAAGCCAATCTGGTCGAATTGAGCTTTTACTTATTGAAAATGAAACTAGTGAAAGTGTAGGTTTATTTAACTTACCCGTAACTGGGGGCTGGCAATCCTGGGTTACTAGTAATCACGAAATTAATTTAGAGGCGGGTGTTTATATCCTTAGACTAAGGGTTGCACAATCTGGATTTAATTTAAACTGGATGGAAATTTTATATTCGGACAGTAACCTAAGCGCTAATAATTTAGAAGACGATCCTCCTTATATCACATTACACCCAAACCCCTTTAATGCGTCATTAACGTTAAAAACAACTTTGAACAACAGGATTAATAATTTAACATTGTTTGATATATCTGGACGTATAATTCTGGTGAAAAAAGGGATTAATTCAAGCTCAAAAAAACTTAATCTAACTGAACTGATAAGTGGTCATTACTTTATAAAGATCACAACAACCAATGGTACGATTACAAAAAAAATAATAAAATACTAACCAAATTATGATTTCTAAAATGAATCTTAGAGCCTTACTGCTTTTCGGAATCTTATGTACAAGTTGTTCTAAAAATAAAAAGACAAACCTCACTACATATTCAACTGACGATAAACTCGCAGTCGTGTACACCACTTCTTCAAATACATCACATAGGCTAAAAATCACAGATACTAAAAAATTCGAAACATTAAATCAACCTTTTGAATACGAAGTCTCTGTTTTTGTAAATCCAAATAAATCATTCCAATCATTTATAGGAATTGGAGGAGCAATCACAGATGCTTCGGCAGAAGTGTTTGCAAAACTTCCTACAGAAAAGCAAGAAGAAATTCTTAAAGCTTATTATGACCCTAGCGAAGGAATTGGCTATTCACTCTTAAGAACCCCAATACATAGTGCTGATTTTAGTAGTGAAACATTTACTTATGTTTCAGACGAAGACAAATCTCTTAATAGTTTTTCTATTGAACATGATAGACAATACCGAATTCCACTTATTAAAAGAGCCTTAAAAGCAGCTGGGGGTAGCTTATTAACTTACGCAAGCCCATGGAGCCCTCCAGCGTTTATGAAAGACAGTAAAAACATGCTAAATGGCGGTAAATTACTTCCAGAATATTATGAGTCTTGGGCCCTATATTATACAAGATTTATAAAAGCATATGAAGCAGAGGGAATGCCTATATGGGGGATTACAATTCAAAATGAGCCTATGGCTGTTCAGCGTTGGGAATCTTGTATATATACAGCAGAAGAAGAACGTGATTTCCTAAAAAACCACCTAGGCCCAACTATGGAGCGAGAAGGATTAGGAGATAAAAAAATTGTTGTTTGGGATCATAACAGAGACTTAATTAGCAACCGAGCAAACACCATCTTTGATGATCCTGAAGCATCTAAATATGCATGGGGAATTGGATTTCATTGGTATGAACGTTGGGCTGGTGGCAAATCAATGTTTGATAACTTAAAAAATGTGACAGAATCTTATCCAGATAAAAAGCTATTATTTACAGAAGGATGTATTGAGGCTTTTGATGCTGAGAAGTATCAGTTTTGGCCTAACGCGGAACGATATGGATCTTCTATGATTAACGATTTTAATAGCGGAACTGTTGGTTGGACTGATTGGAATATTTTATTAGACCAAAATGGAGGTCCTAATCATGTGGGTAATTACTGTTTTGCTCCTATTCACGCTGATATTAATACTAAAGAAGTTGTAATGACTCCATCTTACTATTATATTGGCCATTTTTCAAAATTTATTAAGCCAGGAGCAAAACGTATTAGTACTGTTTCCAGTAGAAGCCATCTTTTAAGTACATCTTTTATGAACGAGGATGGAAGTATTGCAACAGTAGTGATGAATGAAACAGACCAAGATATTAACTACAAGATGTATATTGGAATGAAAGGGCTTGAACAGCTTATTCCTGCACATTCAATACAAACAATAGTCTACTAATTACATAGTTTCAATAACTAATTTTAAACCTATACTTATTAACTGATTAAAAATCGCGTTATGAGAAAATTATTTCACTCTCTCTTATTATTTATTGTTTGTATATCTTTTAGCTATGCTCAAGGATACATCAGCGAAACTATACAGTATGATGGCTTAACAAGAGAATATAGCATTTATGTTCCAGCAAGTTATGACGGAACTACCAGTTTCCCTTTATTGTTCAACTTCCACGGAGGTGGTGGCGATATTGCTTCTCAAATTGCTATTGCAGATATGAGTCCTATCGCTGATACGGAAAACTTTATTGTTGTTTATCCCCAGGCACGCCAGGACCCAAGTGATGGAAACTCTTTCAACTGGATTCCTAAAGTCCCAGGCACTTTTGATGATGTGCCCTTTATTAGTTCATTGATAGATACGATTGCTATTAATTACGAAATAGATCAGAACAGAATATATGCTTGTGGCTATTCCTTAGGAGGTGATATGTCCTTTGAGCTAGCTTGTAAACTAAATAGCAGAATTGCAGCTATAGCTCCAGTAGCAAGAACCATGCAAGCCAATCCAGATAGTTTTTGCTTCCCGGAGCATCCCACAGGAGTTCTTACAATACTTGGTACGGATGACAATACTTCTCCATACAATGGAATAACATATCTTGGCACAGAGTATTATCTTTCTGCAGCAGCAACACACAGTTATTGGGCGAACCATAACAACTGCGATGTAAATCCAACTATGAGCACAGTAAGCCCAAGTGTTGAGCGATACACCTGGTCCACCATATCTGGTTGTTCCTATGTTGAGGAATTAAAGGTAATAGGTGGGGGACATGATTGGCCTGGAAGTTTTGGGAATATGACGATTGATGCAAGCGAAGAGATTTGGCAATTTGTTTCAAGATATGATATAAATGGACTGATAGAATGTTCGACAGCTTCAATAAATGAATATAGTAAAGATAATTTCAGAGTTTATCCAAATCCTGTGAATTCTGAACTCACCATAGAAATGGACCTTTCAGAGGAAAAAAAATACAGAATTTACTCAACGATTGGAGAGCTGGTTTCAAGCGGAAAACTAAATTCTAATCTCAACACAATAGATCTGTCATCATTACCACCCAACGTTTACGTTTTGAATATTAATAGCCATTCCGTAAAACTTGTAAAAACTGAATAACTAATGGCTATGCAATGTGTCATATTATCTTAAACCATTCTTAGCCTTCATATTTAAAATCCATATTTATTTTTTGTTTTAGAATGAATCCATTTTAAATAATTTTTTTCAGCAAATGCATTATCCCAACTGCCGTGACCAACATTTTCATATAAGGTCATTTTGGGACTTCCACCTGATTCTATTATAGCAGTAGCCATATTTAAAGAATGTTTTGGACTAACTACTTTGTCATCGGAGCCATGAAAAATCCAAATTGAAACTTTGTTTGCATATAAATAAGCAAATTCTGTACTTCCATTTCCACATATAGGAGTGGCGGCAGCAAACATATTTGGTCTTCTGTATAGAATTTCAAAAGTTCCCATACCTCCCATAGACAAACCACTTACATAGATTCTTTGTTTATCAACCTGTTTATTTTCTATGAACTGATCCATTAGCCTTATAACTAGCTGTAAACTTTTATTAGGTTTTGTCACTGTATCTTTAAAACTTACATCCCAGGTATCAGATTTTAAATTCGCCCACCTGTCGTTATTTGAACATTGAGGAAATATAACCCAAGAATTATATTTTTCTCTATTTTCTTTTTCCAAAAAAAGGGCACCACCATGGGTTAGTTGAGAAGTGTTATCGTTTCCTCTTTCTCCAGAACCATGGAGAACTAAATGAACTGGGTATTTTTGGTTTGAGTCGTAATTTAAAGGCTTTAAAATTCTGTAATTAAGAGTGTCATTTTCAAAAATAAAAGACTCCTTTTCATATAATTTAAAATCTTGAGAGTTTAGATTATTAAGGATAAAAAGAAAAAGAAAAAAGTTTAAATATTTCATAAAATGGAAATTAATTCCAACAAAGATATAGAATTTAAATGAACTGTATAATGAACCCGTGACGTTGTAGACCTAAAAAAATACGTCTAATAATTAGGTTTAAAAAAACAAAAAAGCCGAAACTTTCGTTTCGGCTTTTCATCTGTACTGAAGACGGGACTTGAACCCGTACGTCCCAAGGGACATTGGATTTTAAGTC
>JABAZC010000062.1 GCA_018608625.1 Flavobacteriaceae bacterium
TTGGCATAATCGTCCTGAAAAACCCAGTCTTCTAAGTAGAACGTATGAAAGTGTGTACCAAAAGTATCATTAAAAGTCGTTCGTTTTTGTTTCTCAATCAAAACTTCACTTGGACTGAAGTTTTGAAGTAGCTTACCTATGTATTCAGGAGACCCTTGGGCTGTTAAAAACTCGCCAGTAGAAACGTCTAAAAAGGCAACGCCTATTAATTTACCAAAATAAACAGCAGCTAAAAAATTGTTGGATTTAGAACTTAGAACCTCATCATTTAAAGCAACTCCCGGCGTGACCAACTCAGTAACCCCGCGCTTTACAATCGATTTGGTGAGTTTTGGGTCTTCCAGCTGGTCACAAATAGCTACACGCTCACCTGCTTTTACTAATTTTGGCAAATAGGTGTTGAGAGAATGGTGCGGAAACCCTGCTAATTCGGTCTCGCTTTCACTTCCTGCACCTCTTTTTGTCAAGATAATATCTAATATCCTGGACGCCTTAACCGCGTCACTACCAAAGGTTTCATAGAAGTCACCCACACGAAATAATAACAAAGCATCTGGGTACTTGACCTTGATCGCATTGTATTGCTTCATTAAAGGAGTGACTTTCTTAGTTTTCTTGGTCAATGGATTTTTGATTTTTATGCCTTACTTTTGTGTGGAAGTAAGATTGCTAAAGTAATTAATTTTAGCCTTTTTATAAAACCTTAATTATTAAGATTTAAAAGTAGGATGCGAAAGTTAGAAAATAGCGAATTAGACCGCCTATCAGTCGACGGATTTAAGGCCGTTACCAAAACGCCTCTCATTGTGGTTCTTGACAATATCCGAAGTTTAAATAACATCGGAAGTGTGTTTAGAACAAGTGATGCATTTCGAATTGAAAAAATATACCTCTGCGGGATTACCGCAACTCCCCCCCACAAAGACATTCAAAAAACAGCCTTGGGAAGCACGGAGTCTGTAGATTGGGAATATGCTGAAAGTTCCCTCGCACTGTTGAAAAAATTGCAATCAAATGACATCCAAGTCCTATCCATTGAACAAGCCGAAAAGGCCACCATGCTTCATGAATTTACCCCAAAAAAAAACCAAAAGTATGCCCTTGTTTTTGGCAATGAGGTCAAAGGGGTTTCACAAGAAGTGGTCAATAATAGCGATCAAGTTATTGAAATCCCCCAGTATGGTACCAAGCATTCTTTGAATGTTTCCGTGAGTTGTGGAGTGGTCCTTTGGGATGTATTTAGCAAATTACGCTAAGAATAAATCTGCTCTAAGATCCAAAGATAGTCGATGCGATTTTTAATGAAATCTCTATTAGAAATGTCAATAATTTTGACGTTAAATTCAGGATGGTTTTTTATAAACTCTAAATATCCCGTGTTTATTTTCTCCAAATAACTAGACTCAATGGTTTGTTCGTAGTCACGCCCTCTGAGTCTTATGTTTTCCTGTAAACGTTCGGTGTTTTGGTAGAGATAAATATACATGTCTGGTCTTGCAATATCCTTATAAACCTGATAAAACAGTTTTCTATACAGCATAAACTCATCTTCTCCTAAAGTAATTTTTGAAAAAATAAGTGACTTAAATACGTCGTAATCACTCACAATAAAATCGCTAAATAAATCTAATTGTGACAAGTCATCAGAAATCTGTTGATACCGATCGGCCAAAAAAGACATCTCAAGCGTAAAAGCATAGCGAGTCTTATCTTCATAAAATTTTGGCAAAAAAGGATTATCCGCAAACCGCTCGAGAATTTTTTTAGCATTAAAATCGTTGGACATCATATGAGCCAAACTTGTTTTCCCGGCTCCAATATTCCCTTCAATAGCGATAAAATTATAACTTGAGAAATCAAAATTATGAATCGGATTTATCAAATGGACGTTTACAGGAGTTAAGACACTTTTATCTTCACATATAGCTAATAAGGCCGCTATTGTTTTGTTTAAAACAGGATGAACAAAATCTGGAGTAATATCTAATAAAGGTTGAAGAACAAAAAGACGCTCGTGGCCTCTAGGGTGTGGTAATTCTAGATGCTCAGATTTTGAAATTAAAGACCCATAAAATAAAAGGTCTAGATCAATTGTTCTTGAGTGGTAGTGACCATCATTATGATGTACACGTCCTAAGGTTATTTCAATAGCCAATAATTTTGCTAATACTTGAGATGCATCAAGTTGAGTCACCACTTTCAAGCATCCATTTATAAAGTCATTGCCTTCAAAACCCAAGGCAGGTGTTTGATAAAGCGTCGAAATTTGATGAATACTTCCCACTTGTGTGTGAATGGCATCAATAGCCGCTTGCAGATGATTTAGCGTATCGCCTGTGTTACTTCCAATTCCTATTAAAACCGTTTGTCCTTGCGTCATATGAATTAGCAAAATAAGTAAAAGAAAAATTAATATTATATCTTTACGGAAGAATTTATTGATAATTTTTATGACACTAAGAGACAAGGCTTTAGCCCAGCGTATTTATTTACTCCTCGGCATTTTGTTTGTCACTTCTTTAGTGGTGTCAAATCTAATTTTTAAAAAATTCTTTTACTTCTACCCTATTGAAACTCCTGTTTTTGGTGTCAAATTATTTGAAATCTCTGTGGGAATTCTTCCCTATCCAATCACTTTTTTAATTACTGATTTAATTAGTGAAATTTATGGAAAACGAAAAGCAAGTGAGGTCGTTGTTGGTGGTGTAATTGCCTCATTCTTTGCCATGGGTATTATTTATGTCGCTGCTAGTGTCCCCGCAACGGATTGGTCGCCAGTTTCTGATGGCGTATTTAAAACCGTGTTTGGCAGCACGGGAGTGGCTGTATTAGCAAGTATGTTAGCCTATTTATTTGCACAGTTCATAGATATTCAGATTTATCATTATTGGAAACGTCTTACAAAAGGGAAACATCTTTGGTTGAGGAATAATTGTTCTACCTTTTTATCTCAACTTGTCGATACGGCAACAGTGCTTTTGCTACTTTGTTTATTTGGAGAAATTTCGTGGGATTTATTTGCAGGGTTACTAGTGGCTGGAGTGGCTTTCAAAGTCCTAATAGCAGCAATTGACACGCCGTTCTTATATTTGGGTGTGTTTATGTTTAGAAAACGATTTAAACTAGGGGTTAACGAAGAAATTCAAATCGATTAAGAGACGTCCAACCCAACAACCAACCCTTCATTACTTCGGACATTAAATACAGTATTGTCTTCAAAAATAAGATACTGACCCTTGATTCCTTTAAGAACTCCCGAATAGACTGGGGTTTTACTAAGGTTCAAGCTTTGGGGTTTCTCAGGATGTTGGTGAACCGGAAATTCAATTCCAAGTGGTTTTTGATTTGCTAAAAAATAAGGTTTCGTTTCTTCAGGAATATGTACCGACAAACGCTGTCTCCAGTCTTCTAAGCTTTCGTAAGAAGCAGTACCTTTAAGCATTTCTCGCCAATTGGTTTTATCACTGACGTATTTTTTAAGAGCAACCTCTGTAAGTCCTGCCAAGTACCGATTGGGAACTTCTACAATTTCCAGTGCCTCCTGAGCGCCTTGATCAATCCAGCGTGTGGGTACTTGAGTTTTTCGAGTCACTCCAACTTTTAAATTACTGGAGTTTGCTAGATATACGATATGCGGTTGTAATTGAACGCGCTTTTCATATTCCAAGTCACGATCTTCGATATTCAGGTGTGCTTTGCTTAACTCTGGCCGCATGATCCAATCCGCTGCTTGAGGCAATTCGAAAAAACATGATTTACAAAACCCTTGTCTAAAAATAGGGGCTTCAACACTACAATTCAAACACTGGTATTTCACAAAAGAAATAGTAAGTGTTTTATTTAACAACTGATTCATGTTTAGAACGTCATTTTCTAGTACTAAAAAATATTGAATAGGCTTGGAGAATTCCGTTTCCATTTTTGTTAAAACACCTTGGTACAGCATTAGCAGATTTTTATTACATTTATCAATGTAAATATATACAATTATATGGCAATCCCATTAGTAAACTCTGTGGCGTCATGGTTTTTAAAGAAACGATTTCATCAAATCGATTTGTTTCTTAAATACCCGCATGAAGTTCAAAATGAGCTACTTATGAGCCTGTTGTCTCTGTCCAAAGATACTGAAATTGGAAAATCCTATGATTTTAGGACGATCCGCACTTACCGCGAATTTGCTCAACGTGTTCCTGTGTCAAGCTATGAAGATTATCAAAATTTAATTGAACGCTCTCGCAAAGGAGAGAAAAACATATTTTGGCCAAAGCCTATAAAATGGTTCGCAAAATCGAGCGGGACTACCAATGCAAAAAGTAAATTTATACCCGTCAGTGCAGAATCCCTAGAAGACTGTCATTATGCGGCTGGAAAAGATTTGCTTTGTATGTATTTAAATAATAATGAAAACTCAGCTCTATTTAATGGGAAAAACTTACGCCTGGGTGGAAGCAAAGAACTGTATGAAGAAAATGGAACTACTTTTGGCGATTTATCTGCTATACTGATTGATAACATGCCTTTTTGGGCTGAGTTTAGCAGTACGCCAGGAAATAAGGTTTCCTTAATGAGCGACTGGGAATATAAAATGCAAGCCATAGTTAATGAAACTGTAAATGAAAATGTAACAAGCCTCGCTGGGGTACCCTCATGGATGTTAGTATTGCTAAATAATGTCCTCGAGAGCACAGATAATAAAAATATTTTGGATGTTTGGCCCAACCTAGAAGTCTACTTCCACGGCGGCGTTAGCTTTCTTCCTTATGTCGATCAATACAAGTCTATCATCCCTTCAAAATCCTTTAAGTATTATGAAATTTATAATGCTTCTGAAGGCTTTTTTGCCATTCAAGATAGAAATCATTCTAATGAACTTTTACTCATGTTAGATTATGGGATATTTTATGAGTTTATCCCTATGAAGACTCATGGAACACTAACCGAAACATTAGTCCCTTTGTCAGAAGTTAAAAAAGGGGAAAACTATGCCATAGTAATAACGACTAATGCGGGTCTTTGGCGCTATAAAATCGGAGATACTGTAATGTTTACCTCCACTACACCACATCGAATAAAAGTAACGGGGAGAACCAAGCATTTCATTAATGTATTTGGGGAAGAGCTTATTATTGAAAACACCGATAAAGCATTGAAAATTGTTGCCAAGAAAACCAAAAGTGAAATTGTAGACTATACCGTAGCACCCATATTTATGCAGGGGAAATCTAAAGGAGCACACGAATGGATTATTGAATTTAAAACGCCGCCAAAAGACCTTGACTATTTTGGGGAACTTTTAGATAATTCGTTAAAATCACTAAACTCTGACTACGAAGCAAAACGTTACAACAACATCACCTTAAATAAACCAATAATACACGCCGCAAAACAAGGATTATTTTATAAGTGGATGAAGCACAACAACAAGTTAGGGGGCCAACATAAAGTGCCTAGGCTATCAAACTCTCGCAAATTTTTGGAAGCGCTTTTAGAAATTGATTAAGAAACGGCCTTAAGACGTTTTAGTTCGGTTCTGGTTAAGTGTTTTTGTGCGTAGGCTTTATTGACAACCAAAGCTGTATCATCACTGCTTGGCATAACAAACATGGCATCGGTTAAAATCTCTTCACACAACGAACGCAAACCTCGAGCACCTAGTTTGTAATCAATTGCTTTTTTGACAATAAAATCCAATGCATCATCTTCAAATGAAAGGGCTATTTCGTCCATTTCAAAGAGTTTTTTATACTGCTTTACAATCGCATTTTTTGGTTCCGTAAGAATTGCTCTTAGCGTTGATTCATCTAAAGGATTCATGTAAGTCAAAACAGGCAATCGTCCTAAAATTTCAGGTATCAAACCAAAATCTTTTAGATCTTTTGGAATAATATATTGCAATAAATTATCCTTATCAACTTGCTCCTCTTCATGAGATGCTTTATAGCCAATGGAAGACATGTTAAGTCGTTTTGATATATGTCGATTGATCCCATCAAAGGCACCTCCGGCAATAAATAATATGTTTTCGGTATTGACTTCAATAAATTTCTGATCCGGATGTTTACGACCTCCTTTTGGCGGTACATTAACAACGGTTCCTTCAAGCAATTTTAAAAGGGCCTGCTGAACACCTTCACCAGAGACATCTCTTGTAATAGAAGGATTGTCACTTTTGCGTGCAATTTTATCTATCTCATCGATAAAAACAATCCCACGTTCTGCTTTTTCTTGATCATAATCTGCCGCTTGAAGCAGACGCGTTAGCATGCTTTCAACGTCTTCACCCACATAACCGGCTTCGGTTAATACCGTGGCGTCAACAATCGCCAGTGGCACGTTTAACATTTTGGCAATGGTTTTAGCTATCAGGGTCTTTCCAGTCCCTGTTTGTCCAACCATAATGATATTACTTTTTTGAATTTCAATATTGTCTTCTGTAGTCGTTTGTAACAATCGTTTGTAGTGATTATAAACGGCTACAGACATTACTTTTTTGGTTTGTTCTTGACCAATAATATAGTCATCCAAAAAGGCCTTAATTTCTTTAGGCTTTTTAAGCATGACATCAGAAGAGAAATCATCGCCTTTATTCTGCTTAGATTCTTCAATGACAATGCCGTTAGCTTGCTCAATACAGCGGTCACAAATATGCGCGTCTATCCCTGCAATGAGTAAGTTCGTATCGGCTTTTTTCTTGCCACAAAATGAACAGTCTAATTCTTCTTTTGCCATAACTAATTTGGAGGGTGTTTAGCTTCGAGATAATATTTCATCAATCATACCGTATTCCAATGCTTTATCAGATTTCATCCAGTAGTCACGATCACTGTCTTTGTACACTTTGTCATAATCTTGACCAGAGTGCTTACTTATAATTTTATAAAGTTCTTCTTTAAGAATTAAAATTTCGCGAGCAGTAATTTCAATATCACTTGCTTGACCCTGCGCACCTCCTAATGGCTGATGAATCATCACTCGTGAGTGGGTCAACCCACTACGTTTCCCTTTAGCACCTGCACACAACAATACGGCCCCCATAGAAGCGGCCATCCCCGTGCAGATTGTAGCCACATCAGGCTTAATCAGTTGCATCGTGTCATAAATTCCTAGGCCAGCATAGACGCTGCCACCTGGAGAATTAATATATATTTGTATGTCTTTAGTGGCATCTGTACTCTCTAAAAACAATAATTGGGCTTGAATAATATTGGCAACTTGGTCGTTGATGGCCGTTCCCATAAAAATAATACGATCCATCATTAACCTTGAAAATACATCAAAAACAGCGACATTCATTTGACGCTCTTCAATAATATTTGGCGTCAATCCCATTGGTGTCATGCTACTAACTATTTTGTCATAATAGAGACTACTAATCCCTTGATCATTAATGGCAAATTTTTTGAATTCATTTCCGTAATCCATGCTGTTTTTATTTTAGTTTTAATAATGTAAATATAAAACTATTTCTAGTTTAAAACCTGGCTTAAAGGTATAAAAAAAACACTTCCAAAGAAGTGTTTTTTGCTTAATTATTATTGGTATTATTTACCATAAACCTCTTTAACAAAGGCCTCATAAGCTAGCTTTTTGTCTTTGTAGCTGACACTTTCTTTATAAAAATCTAGTAATTTTTGACTTGTTAATTGTTCAGAAATACG
Organism: Flavobacteriaceae bacterium; assembly: GCA_018608625.1. Classification (GTDB taxonomy): domain Bacteria; phylum Bacteroidota; class Bacteroidia; order Flavobacteriales; family Flavobacteriaceae; genus Hel1-33-131. The sequence goes on from JABAZC010000062.1 coordinate 7,662, forward strand.
CTTCACTTCGTCCTGATTTGAAAGGACTCGTGCAACAATATCTTCGATTTCTTTTTCTGTAGGGCTCGTCTGACCAAATTGAGCCATTTGAGTTTTTATCATTTCTGAAGTATAGACTTTTAAATCATCGAAGTTTACCTGCAGATTATTCTCCACAATAAGCTTGCTCTCGATTAATTGGTAACGCATGCTTTTTTCAGACTTTTCATATTCTTCTTTGGCTTGAACGACGTCTAGTTTTTCTTCACCGGCCGTCTGAATCCACTTTTGAAGAAATTGAGTTGGTAAATCAAACTTGGTATTTTCTACCAAGTATTCCGTCACATCATTTAAGAATTTTTGATCTGCCTGTTGAACAAATTGCTTTTCAGCATCCTCAGTGATTTTTGCTCTTAACTCTGTTACAGATTTCACAGTTCCTGCACCAAATAATTTATCAAAAAGCTCCTGGTCTAATTCAGCTTCTTCTCTAGAATTAACTTCGCTAATCGTAAAAGTAACCTCAACATCAAGTCCATGGGCTGTATCGTTATCTACTTTTAAGTAAGTCATCAAATCGTGTGAATCTTGAAATAAACCTTTGGTTTGAAGCGTCAATACGTCATCAACTTTGGCCGCCATAAAAGCACTAAGATTCGCTTTCCCCTTTAATTTATCCAATGTTAATGTCGCAGTTGCTTCAATCCCTTCAGAATCGTTAAAGAAGACACCAGTCACCTCGTCGTCTTTTTCGACAACTGTTTTTGGAGTTAGTTTTCCGTATTGCTTTTGAATGTTGACCAATTGGTCATCAATCATTTTTTTATCGGCAGTAATTGTATATTTAGTAATTGCTTTTTTAGCCTTTAGTTTGATGTCAAACTCTGGACTTAATCCTATTTCAAATTCAAAAGAGAAATCCTCAGCGTCCCAGTTCATCTCGTCCTGAAATTTTGGTAATGGAGACCCTAAAACGTCTAGTTTCTCATCATTAAGATACTTTCCTAAAGACTCCTGAAGAATTTTATTAACCTCATCAGCCAAAATAGCTTTTCCGTGCTGCTTTTTAACAAGACCCATTGGGACCTGTCCTTTTCTAAAGCCAGGAATGTTGGCAGATTTACGGTAATCTGTTAAAATTTTCTCTACTTTTTCAGAATAATCAGCTTTCGCGATCTCTATCTTAACAACAGCGTTTAGCTTGTCAATACTTTCTCTTGTAATATTCATTGTAATGAAATAAAAATTGGGTGGCAAAAATACAATATTTTTAATGCCTTACAAACATTTTTAATCTTATGTGTTTCAAGCGATAAACGAACGAACGCTTTCGTAGAATTCAAAGGGGTTTTCGGCGTGCAGCCAGTGGCCGGCATTTGTAATTGTTTGGACAGAAGAATTTGGAAACTGTATTGATATCAAAGCTTCATCTTGAGGTGAAATATATTCTGATTTATCTCCTCTCAAAAACAAACTCTCTTTGGAGTAATTTAACGAAGAATGCAAGGCTTCTCCAACTTCTGAAACATGAACGGTTAAGACCGGTAAATTAATTCGTAGGCCTAAAACTCCTGGAGATACCCAGTAGATGTTTTTTAATAAAAATTGTCGAGTCCCCACTTCATGAACGTAACGCGAAAGCTGTAAATCCGCCTCTTTTCTTGTCGTTATTACTTGAAAATCTAAAGATGCCAAACCGTCTAAAATCGCGTCATGGTGAACAGGGTAAAATCTCGGAGCAATATCTGCTATAATTAGTTTTGAAACGAGTTCTGGATAAAGTGATGCAAAAAGCATGGCCGTTTTCCCCCCCATAGAATGCCCTAAGAGAATACAGTTTTTTAAACCATAATATTCAAAATAGTATAAAAGATCGGACGCCAGGGCCTCATAGTTGAATTCTGAATCGTGAAAACTTCTACCATGATTGCGTTGGTCAACCAGGTGTAATTCAAACCCTAAACCAGAAAATTGTTTTGCAAGAGTTTTCCAGTTATCACCCATTCCTAAAAACCCGTGGAGTATTACAAACGGCTGGCCTTCGCCAATTATGTTAGAGTGCAACAGCATTATTTCAACTTATTCAAATACATGTTTACGACATTATCTATTCCAAGATATAAGCTTTCTGAAATCAAGGCATGGCCAATAGAAACCTCTAAGAGTCCAGGTGCATTTTGTTTAAAAAACTGAATGTTATCCAACGATAAATCATGACCAGCATTAAGTCCAAGGTCTAACTGCAGCGCAAGTTCAGCACATTTAGAGTAGGGAATCACCGCTTCTTTATTTCCTAAAGAATAGTGATGTGCGAAGGCTTCTGTGTAAAGCTCAACTCTATCAGCTCCTATGACTTTGGCTCCTTCAACTTGTTTAAGGCTTGGATCCAAAAACACAGAAGTTCGTATGCCATTTTGCTTAAACTCTTGCAATACATCAGTTAAAAACCCTTTGTGTTTGAGGGTGTCCCAACCAGCATTAGAGGTAATGGCGTTTTCGGCATCGGGTACTATAGTAACCTGTGTTGGCTTAATTTTTAACACCATATCAATAAAATCAGGAATTGGATTTCCCTCTATGTTGTATTCAGTATAAACTACTGGCTTTAGATCGTAGGCGTCTTGATAACGAATATGACGTTGGTCCGGGCGTGGATGGATTGTGACCCCTTGGGCTCCAAATTCCTGTATATCTTTTGCAAACTGTACCACATTTGGAGTATCTCCACCCCTAGAATTTCTGAGGGTAGCAATCTTATTAATATTAACGCTTAACTTGGTCATTAAAAAATAAATTTGAAACAAAAATACAAACTAGTTTACGCTTAAAGTATATTATTTTTGATTAATTTGCATCTAGATTATAAACGCACTCATGTCTTTAAATCAATTTATAATAAACGACCTAACACCCACAGGCCCAGACACGCTTATTGGGGAGCTTCACGATGTTTTTAAAGGGTTAACCTATTCCCATATTCCTGTTCTAGAAGAAGGTGTTTACTTAGGTTGTTTATCAGAAACGGACGTTTTCTGTTTTGAACCCTCAGATAAAGTAAACGTTGTGATGTATGCAATTGAAGGATTTTATGTTCGAAATTCCACTGCGTGGCTTACCGTTTTAGAAGCTTTTGCAGAAAACGACAGTAATATCATGCCCGTTCTGGACTCTGACAATAAATACTTAGGCTATTATCAACTAAATGATATTATTTCAATGTTTAATCACACTCCATTTTTTTCTGAACCTGGAGGAGTAATTTTAGTTGAGAAAAATAATATTGATTTTTCGTTTAGTGAATTAAGTCAAATTGTAGAGTCCAATAATGCTAAGATGTTAGGGGCATTTATATCAAAGATAGATGGAGAATTAACTCAAATTACAATCAAAATTGGAAGCTCTAGCTTGACACCTATTTTTCAAGATTTTAGGCGTTACGGATACACTGTTGTATCTGGCCATGAAGACGATGGGTTTTTGCAAACTCTGAAAGAACGTTCCGCCTATTTAAACAACTACTTAAGCCAATAGTCACAAAATCAATTCAAATGAAAATAGCCGTTTATGGCCCCTTGTATAACGAACGCTCAAAAAGCACAATCAAAATTCTGATTGAGTACTTAAAAAACCGAAGTGTAGATGTGTTTTTTGAAAAAGACTTTTACGAGTCTGTCCTCAAAATTTCTAACATTGACATAGAGTCGTTTAGGTGTGATACTTTTAAAAGTTTAGATAATTCTTTTGATCTTTTGATTAGTATTGGAGGAGATGGAACAATTTTAAGAGCCATTACCTATGTGAAAGATTTAAATATCCCAATTGTAGGGATCAATACTGGCCGATTAGGGTTCTTAGCAACCATTCCTATGAATACGGTCGAAAAAGCTTTAGATGAGATTTTTGAAGGGAATTACCGAATTTCTAAACGTAGTTTGTTAGCTATCACTGTAGGCGAAGGCGAAGCTGTGTTTAACTTAAACTTTGCCTTGAATGAAATTACAGTAAGTAGAAAAAACACTACTTCTATGATTTCGGTTGAAACTTGGTTAGATGACGAATATCTGACTTCCTACTGGGCAGATGGCTTAATCGTTTCCACTCCTACAGGATCTACTGGCTACTCGTTGAGTTGCGGAGGCCCTGTAATTATGCCAGAGTCAGATAGTTTCGTTTTAACTCCAATAGCGCCTCATAACCTCAATGCTCGACCCTTAGTCATTTCAAGTAATAAAATTATAAAACTAAAAGTCAGCGGACGAGAGGATGAACACCTCGTCTCCCTAGATTCAAGAATAAAAACACTACCAAATAACACGACTATAACAATTCAAAAAGCACCATTTAATATACATATGATCGAGCTAAAAGACGAGCGCTTTATTGAAACATTAAGAAAAAAACTACTTTGGGGAGCAGACCAAAGAAATTAAACAATATTATACCATATTTGGAGTTTATAAATTAGCCCGACGACAAATTACATAATAGAAGGGTAATTTACTATATTTGCAACCTTTAAAGTTTCAATGAGAACAATTTCAACAACCGTATTCAGTCTATTAGTTTCTAGTTTGGGATTCTCTCAAATTTATGAAATTGGAGGTTTTTTAGGAGGAAGTAATTTCATTGGAGATGTGGGCTCTTCGAAATTCGTCAATCCTAACTCACTTGCTTTTGGGGGCGTTCTAAAATGGAATAGAAGCCCTAGACATTCTTATAGAGCCAGTTTGACATATACAACACTATCTGCTGACGACAAGTTCTCCGACGACCCTAAAAGAATAGATCGGGGCTACTATTTTAAAAGTAAAATTATTGAAGCTTCAATTGGTTTAGAGTTCACCTTTTTTGATTTTGACTTGCACTCTATTGCCTCGCAGTCAACTCCATATATTTACACAGGGATCAGTACTACAAACCACCCAAATTTCGCCTTTTACAACAACGAGCTTCTGGATGAAAAAACAAGTAGTTTCGCTATTGGAATTCCAATTGTTTTAGGGTTCAAAAAAACGGTTACAGATCGTGTAATTATTGCTGTAGAAGTGGGGGCTCGTTATACATTTTCAGATGAAATAGACGGAAGTGAGCCAGATGCTATTGAATATGAAATTTTACGCTTTGGAAATTTCAACAATAATGATTGGTATGTTTTTAGTGGCTTGACACTAACTTACACATTTGGAAGAAAACCTTGCTATTGTAACTTTTAATTATGAGCTTGAAAAAGAATATAGACTTAGATAACTTACCAAAACACATTGCTATAATTATGGATGGAAATGGGCGCTGGGCTAAGGAAAAAGGACTTCTGAGAGTTCTGGGCCATGAAAGTGGAACTAAATCTGTTCGAACCACTGTAGAAGCTTGCGTTGATTTAGGAGTAGAAAACTTAACTCTCTACGCCTTTTCGACCGAAAACTGGAATCGCCCAAAAATAGAAGTTAAAACGTTAATGGGACTTTTAATATTTTCTTTGAAAAAAGAAGTGCAAACGATGCAGGAAAATTCGGTTCGATTAAACGCAATTGGAAACATAAAGCATCTACCAAGAAATGTTCAGAAAGAGCTCCTTCAAGTTATTGAAGTTACTAAAAAAAATACAGCGATGACTTTAACCCTTGCACTAAGCTATGGTTCTAGAGATGAAATTGTAAATGCAACGCGACAAATATGTGATAAAGTTAAAAATAATATAATTTCGATAGAAAACATTGATGATGCGCTAATAAATCAGCATCTTTACACACGAAATTTACCAGATGTAGATTTATTAATACGAACAAGCGGTGAAAAACGCATCAGTAATTTTCTTTTATGGCAAATTGCCTATGCAGAATTATACTTTACAGATGTATATTGGCCTGATTTCACGAACGAAAATCTATACGAAGCCATTATAAATTATCAAAATAGAGAAAGACGATTTGGAAAAACAAGTGAACAGCTTAAATAAAAAAGCTCTAAAATATAGTCATACAATATTATACTTATGCTTCTTCATAAGTAGTTTTACTATTACTTCTCAAGAAAAAAAAGCTTTAACATCAGATTTCAAAATCGCTGAGATTTCAGTAAGTGGAGAGACCGTGTACGGAGCTGAAACCATAATAACCTACTCAGGTTTAAAAAAAGGGGAGGCCATTATAGTCCCAGGTGGAACAAAAATCAGTGAAGCTATTAAAAAATTATGGGAGTCTAATCTTTTTAGTAGTATAGAGGTCTATATCAGCAAAACAATTGGGAGCGATGTGTATTTAGAAATTGCTTTAAATGATCTGCCTGAGTTGAAAAACCTGAAAATCACTGGAGTTAAAAAAGGTAAGAAAAAAGAGATCATTGAAGAGAACAAACTTATCAAAGGGGTGAAAGTAACTGAAAACCTAATTACAACTACTAAGAATTATTTAGAAAGCAAATACAGAAAACTTGGGTTTTTAAATGCAAAAACAATTATAACAACTACCAAAGTTGTCGATTCAGTCAAAAAAACAAGAGTTGACATGGTTGTTAAGATTGACAAAGGCTCAAAAATAAAAGTAAAAGGAATTGACTTTACAGGTACTGAAAAAATCAGCAGTACCAAGCTTCGTAAAACGATGAAAAATACGAAACAGAAAAACTTATTACGTGTTTTCAAACGTTCAAAATATATTGAGGCTGATTATTCTGAAGACTTACAAAGCATTATTGATAAATACAAAGAAAAGGGGTATAGAGATGCAAGAATAGTTTCCGACACATTAATCAAAAATAATGACAACACAATCTCTTTAAAAATTAATGTTGAAGAAGGAGAAAAATATTATTATGGTGCCATAAGGTTTTTAGGAAACACCGTTTACTCTGACGCACAGCTTAACCAAGTTTTAAAAATCCAAAAAGGAGACACTTATAACGGGGTTGAGCTAGAAAAAAGAATTGCTGACAATACAGACCCTGATGCTTATGATTTGACAAATCTGTACCAAAATAATGGATATCTATTTTCTACAATTACGCCGGTTGAGGTTAGTGCAGATGGAAATATAATTGAAATGGAAATTCGAGTCACCGAGGGTAAACCCGCATATTTTAAGAATATTACTGTTTCTGGAAATGACAAAACAAATGATCATGCAATCTACAGAAACTTACGAACACGACCTGGCCAGCTGTATAGTAAAAAGAAAGTAGTGAGGACTATAAGAGAACTTGGCCAACTTCCATTTTTTGATGCCCAACAAATTTCACCAGACATAAAAAATGTAAACCCAACGGACGGTACTTTAGATGTGGACTATTCTGTAGTTGAAAAAGGGTCAAGTCAAATTGAACTCCAGGGTGGATATGGAGGAGGAGGTTTCATTGGTACATTAGGTCTTTCATTTAATAACTTTGCTTCAAAAGATCTTTTCAAGAAAGAGGCTTACAAACCATTTCCTATGGGTGATGGACAAAGCTTAGCGCTTAGATTACAGGCTAGTCGATTTTTCCAAACGTCTAGTTTTTCTTTTACAGAACCGTGGCTTGGCGGCGAGAAACCCGTACAGTTTTCAACTTCGATTTCCCAAACAAAACAATTTTTATACAACCCTTTAACAAGGAATGCAGACAAAAATAAAAGCTTCAACATAACTGGAATTAACATTGGGATTGCTAAAAAACTTTCAGTTCCAGATGATTATTTTGTGCTTTCTCAAGCTTTAAGCTTCCAGTACTATTCCTTAAATGATTATAATACTGGATTATTTACTTTTGGTAATGGGAACTCAAACAATCTAGCATATACTGTAGGACTGAGTAGAAATAATACATTTAATGACCCAATATACCCAATTGGTGGTTCAAGCTTCAGCTTATCAGCGAAATTCAGCTTCCCCTATTCATTAGTTAGCGATGTAAATTATTCAGATCTAAAAAATGAAAGAGATGCACAAGTTGACATAATTTCTCAGTATTCAAACAGTTCAAGCCAAACTGAGCTTGATATAAGAAACACCGCAAGCGAACGGATTGGCGAAATTGATCAATTGCGATACAAGTGGTTAGAGTTTTACAAGATTAAATTTAAGGGAGAATGGTACACCAAGATAGTGGGTCAATTAGTATTGAAACCAACATTTGAATTTGGGTTTTTAGGTGCCTACAATAATGACCGTGGAGTTATCCCATTTGATCGGTTTTTCTTGGGTGGAGATGGTTTAGGAAACTTTAGTTTAGATGGCCGAGAAGCAATTGCTTTAAGAGGGTATCCTAATCAATCACTTTCAAGTCAGGATGGTGGGTCAATTTATAATAAGTTTTCTTTAGAGTTAAGACACCCTATTACACTTGCTCAACAAACAAAAATATTTGCACTTGCATTTTTGGAAGGCGGAAACTCCTACAACGAATTCACTAATTTTAATCCTTTTAATCTAAAAAGGTCAGCAGGGATAGGTCTTCGTATATTTATGCCAGCATTTGGACTTCTTGGTATTGATTTTGGTCACGGTTTCGACCCGCTCCCAGGAGAAACGAATAAAAGTGGTTGGCAAACACACTTTATTATAGGTCAACAATTTTAATAAATAATTTTGAAGTAACAAATGAAAGTAATAGAGTTGAAATTTTTTAGTAATAATTTCGTTAATTTGATATATTGATTTCTTTTTGAATCTTTTGAACCAATATGAAAATAAATTATTTAAATTTAAAATGGTCAATTAACCGACATGTTAAGAAATTAAGTGTGTTGGTTGTCATGTGTTTCATTGGTTCTAATTTGAATGCTCAAAAAAGTGTTAGGATCGGATATATCGACACAGAATATGTGTTAGAAAATATTGATGAGTATTCCATTGCTAACACACAATTAGATTCTAAGGTAAATCAATGGAAAGCTGAAATTGAAAAACGTACAGCGTTTTTAGAAAATGAGAAGCAAAAATTAATCAATGAACAAGTATTACTAACAAATGAACTCATTTCAGAACGTGAGGAAGACATTCAGATAATAGAAAATGAAATTATAGATTACCAACAAAAACGCTTTGGACCAGGTGGTGATCTTATAATTCAAAAAAAACAATTGATTCAACCAATTCAGGATCAAATTTTTACAGCAGTTCAAGAAATTGCAAGCTCAAAAAAATATGATTTCATTTTTGATAAATCAGCAGATGTTATTATGCTGTATTCTGCTGACAAATATGACATAAGTGAACAGGTTTTAAGAACAATAAATAGAGCTTCTAAAAGAACACAATTAGAAACTAAAAAAGAAAGAAAGAAAGCCAAGGAAGAAGAAACAATTGTTGAAGAAGACTCTGGAAAAAGTGAACGTCAAAAAATCTTAGACGCACGCAAGGCGGAACGAAAAGCACTTCTAGATAAAAAACGCGAAGAGCAGCTAATGGCTAAAGAAGTTCGAAAAAAAGAACTTGAAGCAAAAAGGCAGAAAAAAATAGAAGATCGCGAAAATGATAAAGTTAGAACAAATAGTTCCTCTCCTTTAACTGATAAAAAGATAGAAAGTGAATCCTCTTCGACTGAAATAAAATTAAGCGATAAAGAAGAACGGATAAGACAAATTGAAGCGCGAAAAGAAAACCGAAAAGCACTACTTGAGAAGAAGCGTCAGGAGAATCTAGAGATTAAAGAAGCGCGGAAAAAAGAGTTTGAAAGTGAAACTGCAGACAGTACTGAAGAAATAGCAAAGGAGCAAAAGTCGCCATTAGAAGATATAAAAAAAGAAACCGTTGACGAATCTTCAAATGAAAAAAAACTAAGTCCAAAAGAAAAACGTAAACAAGAACTTGAGGAACGAAAAAAAGCCTTGAAAGAAAAAAGAGAAAAATTATTAGACGAACGTAGATTTCGCGCAGAGGCTCAAAGAAAGAAAAGAGACAGTATCAAGAACAATAAATAAACAATAAACACAATTCAAAATGAAACATTTAAAATCAATTTTACTTGCCACCACTTTATTTTTAGCAACTAGCTCTGCAATTCAAGCTCAAAGCAAAGTAGCACATATAAACACTCAAGAGTTAGTGGAAGCAATGCCAGAAATGCAGAGCGCAAAATCAGAATTAGAGAAACTGGCAAAAACTTATGAAACTGATATTCAAGCGATGGCAACTGAACTTCAAAATAAGTACAAGCAATATGAGGCAGAATCTGCTACCAAGACGGATGAGGAAAATGGAAAACGCGCACAAGAACTTCAAGGAATGGAGCAAAGTATTCGTCAGTATCAAACTCAGGCACAACAAGACCTGCAGAAAAAAGAGTTTGATTTACTAAAGCCAATCACTGAAAAAGCTAAAAATTCAATTCTTAAAGTTGGGCAAGCCAAAGGATTTGACTACGTACTTGATGCTTCCCAAGGGCAAGGAGTGATTTTTGCAGGCGGTTCAGATTTAATGCAAGATGTAAAAACAGATCTCGGTTTTTAATACCTATGTCTCTTTAATTAGTCCATAAAAGCTGCTTGTATTAAAGCAGCTTTTTTATTTTTGTATAACATGAGCTCAAAACCGATTGGCATATTTGATTCAGGAGTTGGAGGTCTTTCCATTTGGAAAGAAATTCAAGATCTACTTCCGTTAGAGTCTACACTTTACCTCTCTGACTCAAAACACGCCCCTTATGGGCCAAAAGGGCAAAAGGCAATTTTAAAGCTTTCGATCAAAAATACAGAGTATCTTATAGATCAAGGTTGTAAACTGATTGTAGTGGCTTGTAATACGGCTACAACTAACGCTATTGATTATCTGAGAACTAACTACTCAGTGCCGTTTATTGGGATTGAGCCAGCGATCAAACCGGCTGCACTAAAATCAAAAACAAAATCTGTAGGGATTTTAGCCACTAAAGGAACTTTAAGTAGCCATTTATTTCACAAAACTTCTCGAATTTATTCAAACGACTTAGTTGTAATTGAGCAAGTTGGAGATGGTATAGTAGAGCTCATAGAGCAAGGAGAGTTAAACTCAAAAAAAATGAGAAATTTACTTAGCACTTACCTAAACCCAATGATTAAAGCAGAAATAGACTACTTGGTATTAGGTTGCACGCACTATCATTTTTTGATGCCAATTCTAAAAGAACTATTACCTAGTAATGTCAATATTATTGACTCTGCAAAAGCCGTCGCTAGGCAAACGAAGTCTGTTTTAAAACTAAACAAATTATCTAATAATGTAAGAGAAAAAGGCAGTAGTCAATTTTATACTAACGGAACACAAACTGTGATCGCTGACCTTTTAAAATTTGAAAATGTTATGCTAGAAAAGTTAGATTTCTAATTAACACTTGGGCAATTACAATCATACTTCTCTCTTTTACAACCAAAGTTAAATCCTAAAGTTATTTGGTGAAAACCTCCGTTGTTGAACACCACAGAGTTTGACTGATACGAGTACGTATAAGCTAGCATGAAATTGTTGTACTCAGCTCCTACTATAGGCGTGATGTATTGGAGTTTTTGACTGCTTATTCCAGAGCCACTACTAAAGTCGGCTCCGTCAAAACTTCTTCGATAAGAAATACCTGCAAAGGCATTTCCAAAATCTAGATCTAGATACGTTTTAAAATTAATATCAATAAAGGATTCTTGAGTCCCATCTTTATAGGCATACATTACAGAAGGCTCATAACTCCAATCACTCCCTAATTTAGAAAACACATTACCTGCAGAGAACAAATAAGTTCTTAGGTTATCATAAACAACGCCTTGTTCATTGATGTTTATCCCTTCATTTTTCAGAACATTTTTTACAGTTGCGTGAGCATAAAAATCAATAAAATGGTAAGAAAACCCAAAGTCTACATTAAAGTCTGACGAACTTTGTTCAATCCCTGCGATAATAGGGTCAAATTCTAAAAATGCAGTTTCGTCTAATTTATACTGTATCATTCCTGCGCTTAAACCAAATGAGAGCATATTTAAATCAATTGTATTCCTTGAAAACATAAGATGGTGTGCGTAAGTTAAATAGGCCCCTGATTGTGAGTGGTATCCGTTTTTATCATTAAAAAAAATCGCCCCTATTCCAGATGATGTTTCTCCTATTCGACCGTTGACACTCATTGTCTGTAAACTAGGAGCATTTTCATCTCCAAACCATTGTTGACGAGCGGTTGTTCTTAATTTATTACAATTAGAAACGCCAGCCATGGATGGATGTAAAAGATAAAAATTATCACTTAGATAATCAGAGTATATTGGTAATCCTTCTTGAGAATTAATGTTTTGTGCTGCTAAAGCAAATGTGGCTATAAACACAAGTTTTTTAAATGTAATCATAAATTATCTTTTAAGCGTAAAGTGAGATTTAAATTGTTTAGAATCTCCTATAGTTGGATCTGTATAGTCTAATGTGAACCAGTAGTCACTTGAGGGTAGTTGTGC
>JABAZC010000022.1 GCA_018608625.1 Flavobacteriaceae bacterium
GCCATTGTAAGGCACCAGGCTGCAATAAATACTGGTCTAATAACCAGTTTAAAGGCACTGTAATTGCCAATACAAAAATTACAGCAGCCCCAAGTCCAACTGCAGTGGCTACTTTTTTAGAGACGGCTAAGTATGAACACATACCTAAGAAAACCGCAAACACCATATTATCAATAAAAATTGATTTGAAAAATAATTCGATGTGTTCTATCATTGTCTTTTATTTAAATTCTTACTAAAGAAATTAATCTTCAATTAATGTTGTGTTTCTACTTCTTTGTACCCAGATAATAAGACCTACAATAATCAAAGCCATTGGCGGCATTAACATAAATCCATTATTTTCATAGCCGATAGAATAGAGTCCTGTTTTTTCGATAGGGTCACCCAGTACAGGGATTCCAAAAAGAGTTCCCGACCCTAAGAGTTCTCTAAAGAAACCAACAACTAGCAGTATGAGAGCATATCCTAATGCGTTACCGATACCATCTAAAAAAGCTTTCCATGGTCCATTCCCAAGAGCGAAGGCTTCAAAACGACCCATTATAATACAATTGGTAATAATCAACCCAACAAATACTGATAACGTTTTACTAAGCTCATAAGCATAGGCTTTAAGAACTTGGTCTACAATAATTACTAAGGACGCTACAACGATGAGTTGAACAATAATTCTGATTTTTGAAGGAATGATATTACGCATCAGCGAAATAACAACATTTCCAATTCCTAGTACAAAAAGCACTGCAATTCCCATAACAAGAGATGCCTTGAGTTCAGCTGTAATAGCTAAGGCAGAACATATCCCTAATACTTGAATCGTAATCGGATTGTTATCCGCTAACGGATCCGTTATTAATTTGGCATCTTTTTTTGAAAGTAGTCCCATGTTAATTCAATTGATTTTTTAAATTTTTAAAGTATGGTAAATACAATTTTAGATCGCTCTTAATCATTGCAGACACACCATCGCCTGTGATTGTAGCCCCTGCTAATGCATCTACTTCATAATCGTCTTTTGTAAGGTTTTTAGGGTCATTATTCCCTTTCGCGACAGTAATTCCTTTGAAGTCTCCAGAAGCTGTCAGTAACTGCTCTCCTACAAAATCATCCATAAAATAGCGTTGTTTGATATTAGCTCCTAAACCAGGTGTTTCGGCAGCATGATCAAAAAAGGCGCCTTGAATAACCATGTCTTCATTCAATGACACATAGCCCCAAATCGCATCCCAAAGTCCTTTTCCTCGAATGGGTACGATGTAAAATGAGTTGCCTTCTTTTTCACCTACAAATAAAGGTAGCAGTCTCGTGCCTCCATTTTTGATTTTGGCCTGTTCTTTTTTAACATCTATGCGGAACGCTTCTGAATTTTCAGTAGAACTACCGTCAGCATTAATTATGAGTTGTTTTGAGATGTATTTAGAAAACTCTCCTGCAACTTTATCGGTTCCGACAAAAACAATATCTGTTGCTCCGTTTTCATTAATGCCCATCGCATAAAGTATATTTTGTTGCTTTTCCATACGCTCATTCTCTTTAATATTTGGCTTTAAGGAGGAGGCTGTAAAAGCTAATAATGACCCAACTACAACTACCATTCCAATAGCAAACAAGATCGTATATTTATTAGTATCTGTATTAGTGTTCATATTTATGCTGTTTTAACTTTAATACGTTTCATTCGTTTTTTTACATTTCCTTGCACTACATAATGGTCAATCGTTGGTGCAAAGACGTTCATTAGAAGGATTGCTAAAAAGACTCCTTCAGGGTAAGCTGGGTTGAATACACGAATCATAATAGATATAAACCCAATTAAAAATCCGTAAATCCATTTTCCTTTATTTGTTTGAGCAGCAGTCACGGGGTCTGTTGCCATAAACACGGCTCCAAATAAAATACTTCCAATAATAAGGTGTTGCCAAAAAGGAACACTCATTAGTCCGAAAAACTTACTTGAACTTGTGATCCATCCGGCATCTACAACGCCGTTAAAAATTAACCCCATGCTAAGCGCTCCTACAAGGGTACTTAAAATAATTCTCCAACTTCCAATTTTTGTAAATATCAAGAAAAGACCTCCTAGTATAATTAACAACTTTGAAGTTTCTCCTATGGATCCAGGAATAATTCCAAAAAACATGTCCGCATAACTGTATACAATTTCTTGCCCCTGAGCGTAACTTCCTAAGATAGTTTCTCCTGAAATAGCATCTAGATTTTGACCAGCAGCAATTGCTTGATCTCTTTCAACTGCACCATGTACCCACACTTTATCTCCACTCATCCATGTTGGATACGCAAAGAATAAAAAGGCTCTAATCGTTAATGCTGGATTTAGAATATTCATCCCTGTACCTCCAAAAACTTCTTTTCCAATGACCACTCCAAAAGCAACTGCTACTGCTAGCATCCAAAGAGGTAAGTCAATCGGTACAATAAGTGGCACTAGCATACCTGTAACCAGATATCCTTCCTCCACTTCATGACCTTTAATGACCGCAAAAAGGAATTCAATTGCTAAGCCTACCCCGTAAGATACGACCACTAATGGCAATACTTTCCACATTCCAATTACTAAGTTATCCCAAGTCCAAAAGGAAGCTCCTAAAAAACCTTGAGCAGAATCAATAACCCCTAAAGCTAAATGGTGTTGGTAACCGGCATTAAACATTCCGAAAATCAAACAAGGAACCATCGCCATAATAACCGTGTTCATGGTACGCTTTAAATCATCAGCAGCTTTTATGTGCGTGCCATTGTGAGTGGTTTCGTTTGGTAAATACAAAAATGTATGCAGAGCATTAAAGGCCGGAGCCATTTTAGTGCCTTTATACTTTTCTTTAATGGTGTGTAAATTACTTTTTAAACTCATTTTTATCCTATTTCTTTTAGCATTAAGTCT
>JABAZC010000089.1 GCA_018608625.1 Flavobacteriaceae bacterium
TATGTGAACCTTTTAAAGTAGAAATGGTTATAAGAGGGTATATGTCAGGGCATGCAGCACGTGAATACAAAGCAGGTAAACGACTTCTTTGCGGAGTTACTATGCCAGAAGAAATGAAAGAAAATGATGCCTTTCCAAGCCCTATTATCACTCCAGCCACCAAGGCCGAAATGGGAGATCATGATGAAGATATTTCAAGATATGACATCATTAAAAGAGGCATTGTTTCTGAAGCAGATTACGTAGTTTTAGAAGACTATACACGAAAATTATTTCAAAGAGGCTCTGAAATTGCCACTTCTAGAGGCTTGATTTTAGTAGACACTAAGTATGAATTTGGAAAAACAAAAAAAGGCGAAATTGTTTTAATTGACGAAATCCATACGCCTGATTCATCTCGTTATTTTTATGCTGATGGGTATGAACAGCGTCAGCTAAATAATGAGCCACAAAAACAACTGTCTAAAGAATTTGTTCGACAATGGTTGATCAGCAATGACTTTCAAGGACTGGAAGGTCAATCAATTCCTCATATGAGTAATGAGTATATAAAAACAGTAAGCGATCGGTATATAGAACTATATGAAAATATTACAGGGGAACCTTTTAAAAAAGCGAATGTCTCTAATATTCAAAAACGTATAGAATCCAATGTGCTTAATTATTTAAAGACTTTATAACTGTTTTTAAGTTGTGTAATTTATATGTAATGTATTTATAGATGTGTGTATTAGCTTTAATGATATAAATTGAAATAAGACTTACAGTTACAAGAAAACAAATAGCGCCAAAAATAACTTCAAAAGGGGTGAGAATTTTACCTAGGATTTGATTAAGTCCCAATCCTGTAAAACTACCGTAAAGCAATACAAAGTGTATCACATAAATGGATAAGGTATTTTGTCCAATTTTAAGTACAACCGGTTGTTTTAAATAGGCTTCAAAAGCATAAAAAAAACCAAATATAACCAAGACATTTCCCAGCCGAATAAATAAATAATTGAAATTAGCGACTTCAGTAAGCAAGGTCCAGTTAGTTAACTTGGCCAGTTCAAAAAAGACTGGAGTAGACCCATAAACTAAGACAAGTCCCGTAACAAAAAACCCTATTATAAGCCCCGTTTTAAATTTAGGTCGTGTTAGGTAGCCGTAAAATAGGGTCGCTATAAAAGCCCCATAAGCCATATATCCAAACCACGGAAGGATCGTAAAGACAGATCCATTTACTTTAGTTAAATAATTTGCGAAAAACAAAGGAATTCCTTCAGCTGAATAAGTTCTGTAAAGAGGTTCGCATAAAAATATTAAGGTCCCTAAACATAACATAACAACTGAAAATATCAAAGTTTTCTTTCGTGCCAATAAATAGATACAAACAATAAGTATTAAGGAAAGACCAATGCATTGCAAAACATCAATAACCATAAAATAAGTTCCAAAATTTCCTGTTAGCCATCTAAAAATAGGAATCCGTAGCACATACCCTATCCCAATTAACATAAGCCCACGCACCAATCCTTTTCTGATTCGCATGGAGAGTGTTCCTTCTTCTTTGGCTTTTATAAGTAAATAGGTGAAAATCAACCCTGAAATTGTAAAAAAAACAGGCCCTGTAATCCCTCTAAAATAAAGCCACGTGCTATAAGCGATATTGTCTGGATTTCTATATTCAATTGCTAAAAGCGTATCAATAAAGTGACCCTGCAGCATCATTAAAATAGCGAAGGCCCTAATGGCATCAATAAAATAAAGCCGTTTAATTTCCAAAATTGGTTGTTTGTCGACAAAGTTAGTACATATTAATCACTAAGTCGTATATTTATTATAAATGGGACACTTTTATTAAATTTACACAAACATTTTACCAATGGGGACATACCATATTAAAGATAAGCATTCATATACTCAAAATTATAAATCATCAATCGAAGATCCTGAAACCTTTTGGGGCACGATTGCCAAAGATAATTTTTCATGGATACGGCCTTGGAATCGTGTTTTAGACTGGGATTTTTCAAATCCAAAAGTAAGCTGGTTTGAAGGCGCACAACTCAATATTACAGAAAATTGTATAGACCGACATCTCGATAGTAATAGAAATAAAACCGCTATTTTATTTGAACCCAATGATCCCAATGCAGCTTCTGAAGCCATTTCTTATAAGGAACTACACAAACGCGTTAATAAGTTTGCAAATATCTTAAAATCTAAAGGGATTCAAAAAGGAGATCGGGTTTGTGTTTATTTACCGATGATCCCCGAACTGGCTATTTCTATATTGGCATGTGCTCGTATTGGAGCGATTCATTCTGTGGTATTTGCGGGCTTTTCAGCCACCGCTTTGGCATCTCGAATCAATGATTGTGACTGCAAAATGTTAATCACTAGTGATGGTGGTTATAGAGGCGCAAAAACAATTGATTTGAAATCTATCGCCGATGAAGCTCTTTTAGAGTGTAGTGGAATAGAATCGGTACTAGTTGTCAAACGACTTCACTCAGAAATCCCAATGGTTAAGGATCGTGATTTTTGGTTACAACCCTTACTAGAGGATGCGTCTGAGCTATGTGATGCTGAAGTTATGGATGCAGAAGATCCCTTATTTATATTATATACTTCAGGGTCTACTGGCCAGCCAAAGGGTATGGTTCATACCACTGCGGGTTATATGGTATATGCTGCCTATAGTTTTAAAAATATATTTCAGTACGAGCCGGACGACATCTATTGGTGTACGGCGGACATTGGTTGGATCACAGGTCACAGTTATATTGTGTACGGACCGCTTTTAAACGGGGCGACAACCGTGATGTTTGAAGGGGTTCCTAGTTATCCAGATTATGGCCGCTTTTGGTCTATTGTTGAAAAACATAAAGTGACACAGTTTTATACCGCTCCAACCGCTATTAGAGCCTTGGCCAAGGAAGGATTAGAGGTTGTTGAACCTTATGATATTTCATCTTTAAAAATTATAGGAACCGTTGGGGAGCCCATTAATGAAGAAGCCTGGCATTGGTACAATGACCATATTGGAAAGCGAAAATGTCCTATTGTAGATACTTGGTGGCAAACAGAAACGGGAGGCATTATGATTTCACCGATTCCCAACAGTTTTGAAGGAAAACCGACCTTTGCAACCCTGCCATTTGTAGGTGTTGTTCCAGCGCTTATGGACGAAAACGGAATAGAGCTTGAAGGCAATTCTGTAGATGGCCGTTTGTGTATTAAATTTCCTTGGCCATCAATGGCACGAACTATTTGGGGAAACCACCAACGTTATAAAGAGACGTATTTTTCGGCCTATGACAATATGTATTTTACTGGTGATGGCGCGCTTAGAGACAAAAATGGCCACTACCGCATCACAGGCCGTGTTGATGACGTGATTATTGTTTCTGGTCATAATTTAGGAACCGCTCCAATAGAAGATGCCATCAACGAGCATCCCGCCGTGTCCGAATCGGCGATTGTTGGGTATCCTCATGATATCAAAGGCAGTGCTTTATATGGTTACGTGACCTTGAAAAAATCCGATCATTCTAGCGAAGCCTTGAAAACAGAAATTAATCAACTAATTAGTAAGCAAATTGGACCGATAGCTAAACTTAATAAAATTCAGTTTACAAGCGGACTCCCAAAAACACGTTCTGGGAAAATTATGCGTCGAATACTCCGTAAAATTGCCAGTAAGGATACCTCAAACCTGGGGGATATCAGTACATTATTAAACCCTGAAGTGGTAGAAATGATTATAAAAAATTCCCAATAAAAATCTATATTTATTTAAAATAAGTTCTATGAAAATTAATTCAATCTATATTCTTCTAGTTTCACTAATCCTAAGTAGCTGTAAAGCAGAAATTAAAACCTCTATAGGAGTCTCTAATTCAGATTACTTAGACAGCTCACAAAATGAAGATCAGTACCTTGGGGGTATTAAAATGATACCAATTTCTACTCCTAAAGGAGAATTTAAGGTTTGGACTAAACGTGTTGGAAATAATCCGACAATGAAAGTTTTACTACTTCATGGAGGGCCAGGGATGACTCATGAAATTTATGAAAGTTTTGATGGCTATTTTCCAAGTGAGGGTATTGAGTATTATTATTACGATCAGTTAGGCTCTTACTACAGTGATCAGCCTAAGGAATTATCCTTATGGGATTTAGATCGTTTTGTGGAAGAAGTAGAACAGGTGCGAATTGCATTAGGATTGACGAGCGATAATTTTTATTTGTATGGACAATCTTGGGGAGGTATTTTAGGAATGCAGTACGCCCTTAAATACCAACAAAACTTAAAAGGACTAATCATATCCAATATGGTTCCATCGATTCCTGACTATCAAAAATATTCAGATGAGGTGTTAGCCCCAAAGCTAGATCCAGACGTATTAAAAGAAATCATGATTTACGAATCGAAAGAAGATTATACAAATGAACGTTACATGGAATTGGTGGTTAATAATTACTATACAAAACACATCATTCGATTGCCAGTAGAGGCGTGGCCAGAACCCTTAAATAGAAGTTTTAAGCATATTAATCACGATGTATATGTGACCATGCAAGGCCCCAGTGAATTTGGAATTAAAGGCGATGCCACTCTAAAGTATTGGGATGTCAAAGCAGATTTGTATAAAATTACGGTGCCAACTTTGAGTATCGGCGCTACTCATGATACGATGGATCCGGAGCAAATGAAATTTATTTCTGAAGAAGTTCAAAACGGGCGTTATTTATTGTGTCCTAACGGCAGTCATTTATCTCAATTTGACGATCAAAAAACATATTTTCAAGGCTTAGTTCAATTTATTAAAGACGTCGATTCTGGAGTGTTTTAAATCGTGCGTTGCAGTGGTTTGTTGAAAAGGAAAATGACCATAGAAGCAAATCCACAGCATGTAAAGCCCAGAAATAGCGGCCAAACCGTAGTCTCAATAAAGGCCCCAATAAGAGTCGCTATGAACACGCCCATAACGGTAGAAATAAAACCATTAATAGCAGCGCCGACACCAGCAATATGCCCAATAGGCTGCATGGCTAGGGCTCTAAGGTTGCCAAATAAAAATCCAATGGCTGTAAATTGAATGCCGAAAAAGAAAAGCAATATCCACAAGTGGGGATTTACTTTATTAATAAATAACAAAACATAAACCAAAGAACTCAAGCTATAAGCTATCAAGGAAATCAAGGCAATGCGTTTCATGCCAACTTTTAACACAAAGACGCCGTTTAAATAGGTAGCAAACCCAACCCCAATGGCTAAACTGGCAAAAATTAAAGGGAAATCTTCTCCCAATCCATATTGAACTTCAAAGATATGTTGTGTAGAACTTAGATAAACCATAAAAGAACCGGTGATAAACCCGCTTATTAGGGTAAAAGCGACGGCTTGTTTAAATTTAAAAAACGCTTTAAAACCTGCTACTAATGCGGCAGTTTTGAAAGGGATTCTTTTAGAGAGATCTAAGGTTTCCGGCTGGCGTTTCCAAAACCAAAACATAACCAAGGCGCCGAGTACCAGTTGCACGTTAAAAATAGCCTGCCAGTTGTAACGGAGCATTAAAAACTGACCTAGGGTGGGTGCGATAATTGGAATCAGGATAAAAATCATGACAATAAACGACATCACTTTAGCCATATAATCGCCTTCATAGGTATCGCGAACCATGGCAATGCTTAAGGTTCGTGGCGAGGCCAGACCGATCCCTTGCAAGATACGTCCTGCAATTAGTACTTCATAACTATCGGTATTCACACAAATGATACTGGCGATGGCAAACACTAAAAAGCCTATATAAATGATGGGTTTCCGACCATAACTGTCCGATAAGGGGCCAAAAATTAATTGTCCAAAGCCTAGGCCCAGAAAAATCATGGTGATCAATAGCTGATGGTCTTTTGTGTCAGAGACTCCCAAATCGGTTCCTATAACGGCCAATGCAGGGAGGATGCCATCTATAGACAATGCCACTAAAGACATTAACAGGGCCATTATGGCTATAAACTCAAATTTAAGGGCGGGGTGATTTTGCATTCTTCAAAATTACTGTAAATTAAAGTACTTTCAGAACAGAATCCATAACAAACTGATAATAACTCATATCAGCTGGAACAATGGTGTATTTGGGATGGGTTTTAAGTCTGCATTTTTGAAGTTCTTCAAAAGAAAAAAGTCGTACACCATACACTTCAGCTTCTTGAATTTTAAGGTTGGAAACGGCAGTATCTAATTTTGCTAAAAATACATGCTGGAATTCACAGTCTATAATCCCATTATCAAAACGATTGGTGTTTTTTCGAACCTCAAGAAATATTAAATCTATTTCTTTAATGTCCAAACCAATTTCTTCTTTAATTTCACGCAGGGCCCCATCTATAATTGATTCTCCAGCAATGACGTGGCCAGCAACAGACACGTCCCATAATCCTGGAAAAGTTTGTTTGTTCAAGCTACGTTTTTGAAGTAGTAGGGAAGGGGTGTTGGTATAAAACCAAATATGCACTGTTGGATGAAACCAACCCTTTTGGTGGGCTTCATCCTTCAAGCATTTTTTTCCTGTGGGTTGCCCATCAGCATCCCAGATGTCTAAATATTCGTCCACTAATTAATCAAAATAAGAAAACGTTTCGCCTGCTTTTATGTTTAATAAAGTTTCGTAAATCATTTTAATAACGTTTTCAACATCATCACGATGCACCATTTCAACAGTGGTATGCATGTAACGCAGTGGCAATGAGATCAATGCTGAAGCGACTCCGCCGTTGCTATAAGCAAAGGCATCGGTATCGGTTCCGGTTGCTCTAGAAAGCGCTGCACGTTGAAACGGAATTTCATTTGCTTCTGCAGTCTCTGTAATTAAATCACGTAATTTTTGCTGTACTGCAGGTGCATAGGCTATAACTGGACCTTTGCCCATTTCACAATGTCCTTGGGATTTCTTATTAATCATTGGTGTGGTCGTATCGTGTGTAACATCCGTAACAATAGCTACATTAGGTTGTATTGTATGAGTAATCATTTCGGCTCCACGAAGTCCAATTTCTTCTTGAACAGAGTTAGTGACATACAATCCAAAAGGCAGTGTCTTTTTATTTTCATGCAATAAACGCGCTACCTGTGCAATCATAAATCCACCCATACGGTTGTCTAGTGCACGACATACAAAATGTTTTTTATTTAGTACATGGAACGTGTCAGGATAAGTAATAACACATCCAACATGAACGCCTAGTTTTTCAACGTCTTTTTTTGTCTTGCAACCCACGTCAATAAAAATATTATCTGGTTTTGGTGCTTGTTCTTTTGCTAATGAACGCGTGTGAATTGCAGGCCATCCAAATACACCTTTAACAATCCCCTTTTTGGTGTGAATATTTACAATTTTACTTGGAGCTATCTGGTGATCACTTCCTCCATTTCGAATAACGTATATAAGTCCATCATCTGAAATATAATTAACGTACCATGAAATTTCATCGGCATGTCCTTCAATCACCACCTTAAAAGTGGCCTCAGGATTAATTACTCCAACAGCAGTTCCGTAAGTATCTGTAATAAATGTATCAACATATGGTTTTAAATAATCCATCCATAGTTTTTGACCGTCCCATTCATACCCTGTTGGGGCTGCATTATTTAGGTATTCTTCTAGAAATGAAAGTGCTTTTTTATCAAGTATCGTTTTCTTAGCCATTTTAAATATAATTTTGGTTAAAAATAACAATAATGAATGATAATAACATATAGATTACAGCATATTTTGTATGTTTGAAGTGATATTATTAAACTAATTTATGAAGCCAATAAGTTATCTTTTTTTTTGGTTACCTTTTTTTATTTTGGGGCAAAATCCTCCTTTCGAAAAAGATTCAATTTCTGAAAAGTATCTAATTATTGTCGGGGATACGATCTCGAATAATTCAATTGGTTTAAATGAAATATTCATCCTTCCAAAGTTGAAATTTACAACTCTCGATTCAAGACGTCGTTATTTAATTTTACAACGAAAAACGATTAAAGTTTATCCTTATGCAAAGTTGGCTTCAGAGCGTTTGAAACTCTTAAATATGCGTATGCAACTACTAAAATCTAAGCATAGTAAAAAGAAATATGCACGCATGGTTCAGAAATTTGTTGAAGAAGAATTCGCGGAAAAGCTCAAAAGAAATACAGTTACTGAAGGTCAAATCTTAATAAAATTAATTCATAGACAAACAGGGGATACGGCTTTTGATTTAATTAAATCTCTCCGTAGTAGTTGGCGGGCTTATTGGTATAACAATTTCGCAAAACTCTTTAAGATGTCATTAAAAACCCCCTTTGACCCACTACTTTCTGAAGAAGATTATCTAATTGAAGATATCTTACAACGACAATTTCAAAATGGTCGTTTAGACTACCAAAAATCTTATAAAGAGTTCGACTTATATAAACTATCAAAAAAATGGAAACTAATTAAATAAATTATGAATTTGCGTTTATCAAATGGTTTAATATTCATTCTGACGATTTTTTTGTTTTGAAACCGATTGCAGAAAATAGAATAATCTTCGTGGGTTAAGATTTAATTCTTAATAGTATTTTCATATAAATCATAAAAATTTTCAAAGACTATCATTGAATGGTTTAAGAATTCCATTGAAACTTGCCAGGATGATTTATTGTGTATAGACACAGGTTTATCAATTTCAATATATGCAGCAGAAACGTATTTATCATCCGAGACTTGTAGTGTTTGATTAAATTTAATTGAAGGTAAAAAGTCTTTTTTTAAAATAGCTTGATGACTTAATAGGCGCTGCCAGTATTGGTCCTGTTTGTCAGAACTCATATCGATGATTAATGCGACGTATGCCGTCTTAGTATCAAAGTTAAATTTAAAACTAAGTCCTTTAACTTTAGTTTTGTAAAGAATCCAATCTCTAGGAAACGACTTTCCAAAACTGATCCAAAATTCATGCCTTAGTTGTTTAGCATCGCTTGCTGAGAACATAACTAATTAAATATAATATGCTAAAACAACAGCAGTGATAATCATTAAAATTTTATTTAAATTAAAATGATGTCCTTCACTACTTTCAAATAAAATTATCGTAGAAATGTGAAAAAACATTCCAATAACAACTGCGTTGATACTATTAATCACGTTTGGAGTTATATCCAATAATTCAGAAGCTAATGAACCTAGAGGAGTCATAAGAGTAAATATTAAAAGAAAAAGGATAACTTGTGAATTAGGAAGTTTTGATTTTATTAAGTAAGTCGTAATTAAAATAGCGATTGGTATTTTATGAATAACTACTCCGATAATAATGTTTTTATGGTCTTTCAAAGGGAATCCCTCAAAAAATGCATGTATTCCAATACTAATAAATAAAAACCATGGGAAAAGGCTTTTAGATTCATTGTAATGTAAATGTCCGTGTTCAGCACCCTTTGAATAAAACTCTAATATAATCTGCAACAAAATACCTCCCATGATAAAAACCCCAATTTTTTTTGTTTCTAACTGGGAATAAACTTCAGGAAGTAATTCAAAAATAGTTGTTGAAAGTAAAAAAGCACCACTGAAGGCTAAAAACAACTTTAAGTTTAAAGTCTTAGATTTATGACTCAAAAGCACAATTGCTACTCCAAAAATCACCGCCAATATTGGTGCAAGGAAACTAATCATTGTTCATGAAAATTAAGATTAAACGCTCAGAAGTTTTCGTATTGTAGGGATCTAACTTATAACTTCCAAAACAATCTAACAAATGTAATCCAGCAATTGAAAGCATTTTTTTAAAGTCCTCGAAGACATAAGCGCGTACCATTTCTTTGTATTCGAAGGTCTGATCATTGTCAAGGACTTGGATATTTTTATTTATAAATCCGTTCGTATAATCTCGACTTAGATTAAATGTTATATCATTAGCTTCATATGAGTTATGAGCCACTAAATTTTCAATGACCTGTGGGCTGTTCATGAAATCAATGACTCCAATTCCATTAGGCTTTAAACTTGACTTTATTGTCTTAATAACGTTTAGATTATCAGATTCATCATCAAAATATCCGAAACTCGTAAATAAGTTCAATACAATTTCGAATTGATAGTTATACAAATCCCTCATATCATGAACTTCAAAATTCAATGACTCTGAAGTATTTTCTTGAGCACGTTTGATACTTTTTTCAGACAAATCAATGCCAGTAACCTTAAATCCTAAGCTGTTTAAAAATATTGAATGTCTACCTTGACCACAAGCTATATCTAATATTGAATCATCAGACGGTTCAAGATTTAAATAACGAACTAAATTTTTAATAAATAGTTCCGCTTCTTTAAAATCTCTGTTTTTATAAAGGATGTGGTAATAAGGCGTATTAAACCAAGATTGAAACCACGTTTGATTTTCTTTTGTCATGTATTTACTTATAACTCGGACAAAAATACTGTATTTTTGGGTTCTACTAAATAATTTTGATGGAGAATAATTTTAAGATGGTTGCAAAAACCTTATTTGGGTTTGAGGAACTTTTAGCTAAAGAATTAACACAACTAGGAGCCCAATCTGTTAAGATAGGAGTAAGGCATGTAAGTTTTGTAGGAGATAAAGGGTTTATGTACAAAGCTAATATGGGAATACGTACTGCGATTAAAATCCTTAAACCGATTTCCACATTTAAAGTCATTAATGAAACAGAACTCTATAATAAAATAAATGCCCTGCCTTGGGAAAACTATTTAAAATCTGATGGTACTTTAGCTGTAGGCGCTACCCTTAATGGTGATACATTTACTCACTCCCAATATGTTGCTCTTAAAACAAAAGATGCAATTGTAGACCGTTTTAGAGATCAAACAGGTGAACGTCCTAATGTAGATTTAAGATTTCCCGATTTAAAAATAGATATTCACATTGATCGCCACTTTTGTACTGTTTCATTAGATAGTTCTGGAGAATCTCTGCATAAGAGAGGCTATAAAATTGCGACTAATATAGCGCCCATAAACGAAGTATTAGCCGCAGGTTTAGTTATGCTTTCTGGTTGGGATGGGCAAAGTGATTTCATGGATCCTATGTGTGGATCAGGAACCGTCCTAGTTGAAGCAGCTATGATTGCTTGTAATATTCCGCCTAATTTAATGCGTAATGAATTTGGATTTGAACGCTGGGAAGATTGGGATGTTGATTTGTTTGAAAAAATAGAAGAATCTTTACTTTCCAAAACTCGCGATTTTCACTATAAAATAATGGGATTTGATAAATCTCCTAGCGCTGTAGAAAAGGCCATTCAAAATGTTGAAAACTCAAAACTGGATGATTTTATTTACATTAAACATGAAGATTTTTTCAAAACACAAAAGGGAGGAGATGCTCATTTACACATGGTGTTTAATCCGCCTTACGGGGAACGTCTAGATATTGATATGGAAAGCTTTTACGGATCAATTGGGAGCACTCTAAAACATAAGTATCCCGGAACCAATGCTTGGATGATTTCTTCTAATATGGAGGCTTTAAAGCATATTGGCTTAAGACCTTCAAGAAAAATCAAGCTATTTAATGCAAAACTAGAGGCAAAGTTTGTGAAATATGAAATGTATCAAGGGACTAAAAAAACACATAAACTAGCTTCTAAAGACAATTAGTTAAAAACTTTATTTTGATGGTAGTTTTTCAAGAAAAAAAATCCAGCTAAAAAAAATGAATATTTTTCACCTCGACTTAGTAAATAATACATCAATAATAGTATTGTTATTAAGTTAAATCAGCTGATTTTGATCAATCCATAATAAACTTTGAATTATTAAAATAAAACGGTTTGTATAAAATAAAAAAAATCCATTTTAATTCTTTATAAACTCAATAAAGAACGTACTTTTGCCAAAATCATCTAAAATTTACTATGCTTTCTATTTCAGAACAAGAAGAACGTAAAACTGGCAAAGAGCTCTATAGCTATCAGAAAGGAGCCATTCAAAAAATATTCAAATGTTTTGAAACTGCCAAAGATGACTACCATCTTCTTTACCAGTTACCTACAGGAGGTGGTAAAACAGTCATCTTTTCTGAAATTGTGAGTCAATATTTAAAAACGCACAAAAAGAAGGTGTTGGTGATGACACACCGTATAGAATTATGTAAACAAACATCTTCTGTACTGACAGAGTTTGGAGTTCAAAATAAAGTCATCGATAGCAAAGCAAATTTAGAAGATCAGTCTGAATTTCAGTGTTTTGTTGCGATGGTTGAAACCCTCAATAATCGATTAAAAGATGATAAATTAGACATCTCTGACATTGGCTTAGTAATTATAGATGAAGCGCATTATAATTCATTTACAAAGCTATTTAAGTTTTTTGAAAAATCCTTTATTCTTGGAGTGACTGCGACGCCATTAAGTTCAAATATTGAACTTCCAATGACTGATAATTACAATGAGTTAATTGTTGGCGAGAGTATTGAATCCCTTATAGAAAATGAATTTTTGGCGCAAGCTAATATGTACTCTTACAATGTAGGTTTAACCTCATTGGTTGTTGGAGCTAATGGAGATTATACTGTTAAATCATCCGAAGATTTATACACTAACAACGAAATGCTTTCGAAGTTAATGGAAGCTTATAAAGAACGTTGTGATGGTAAGAAAACTCTTATTTTCAACAATGGAATAAACACTTCTTTATTTGTATACGACTTGTTTCGATCTGCTGGCTATCAAGTTGCGCATTTAGATAACACCGCTTCTAAAAAAGAAAGGACTCAAATTTTAGAGTGGTTTAAGAAAACCCCTAACGCAATTCTAACTTCTGTAAGTATCTTAACAACAGGATTTGATGAGCCTACAGTAGAATCTATTATATTAAACCGGGCCACCAAATCGTTAACACTATACTATCAAATGATTGGTAGAGGCTCTCGTATCTTAAAAAACAAAAATTCTTTTGATGTTATTGATTTAGGAAATAACTTTCATCGTTTTGGACCCTGGGGAAGCACTAATTTAGATTGGCAACGCATCTTTAAATATCCAAATTACTACTTAGACGGAGTTTTGAGTGATGAGGATCTTGAAAGTAATTTTATTTATCAAATGCCTGAAGATATCAGGATCTCTTTTGCCAATTCAAAAGATGTTTATTTTGACATTAATAAAACATATATCCAATCCATTAGAAGAGGTGAGTCTTCAAAAGTAGTCTTGATGCGTTCAATTGAACAACATGCTTTAATTTGTATTGAAAATAGTGAAGATGTTTATGATGCATTAGCGCTTGTCAAATTACTTGCCGATGATATTGATTTTAGAATCCACCGCTATTCAAAATGTATAAGCAAGAGTACTCACAACTTTTTAACGTGGCTTAAGGAAGATTACAAGAAAAAGCTTCGGGCTTATTTAAGAACTAATTTTGATGAAGTACTTGAAGAACATAAAAAACATTAAATTAATATGAATTATACACTTATTTTATTTTTAATTATGAACACGTTTCAACCACCTTCGCTTATTTTTAAATTTGAATCTGGGGTATCAACCAAAGGTTGGAGAGTTGTTGATGATCGTGTCATGGGAGGAAGATCACAAGGAAACTTTGAAGTTAATTCGGAAGGCTTAGGAGTCTTTGAAGGTTACGTAACCACTGAAAATAACGGTGGTTTCTCATCGCTTAGATATAACTTTGAGGGCCTTAAGACCGCTGGATTTACTTCTGTTATTTTGAAGCTAAAAGGAGATGGAAAATCTTATCAGTTTAGACTCAAAGGATCTGATAATCAACGCCATTCTTATATTTATTCATTTAAGACATCCGGCGAAGTACAAGAAATTAGTATTCCCCTTAAAGATTTTATTCCTAGCTTTAGAGGTTACACATTAGATATTCCAAACTTTAATGCTAATAAAATTGAAGAAATCGCTTTTTTAATTGGCAACAAAACCAAAGAAAACTTCCGTCTAGAGATTGAAAGTATTTCATTGAAATAAGATAACTGCTGTAAATTGCATAAAAAAACTTATGATTATTTATATCACAAGTTTTTTTGTTGTTGAACTAGCCTATTTATTGATAATCACCTTGTAAGTTTTTGTGTGTTTATTATTCGATACTTTTAGGAAATACATTCCATTATAAAGCGTGTGGGTTTCGATGACACATAAGGTACTGCCTTGTAAAATCGTACTCTCTAAAACAACCTGACCTATTTCGTTAATAAGTTCAAGTTCAAGATTATTTTCAAGTAAATTAGACTGTATTGCAATAAAGTCTTGACTTGGGTTTGGGTAAATAATGAGTTGTAAAGATGAAGCGTCAAACTCATTGCCTGCTAACGAAGAATCGTAATTGGTTGTACTTCCATTAATGCTATTCACACTAGATCCTAACACATTTCCATAAAATGTTGGACCCACGGCGTAAGGATATGCTGAGTTATGATTTTCGTCTACAGTAGTATAATATGCATAGGTTCCTGATGGATATTCAGGAGTAACCGCAAAACGGCCGTTGTGTGAATCTAAATAATCAGAACTTGAGTTCGATATAAATTCATAATCTTCTCTAAAATAGCCTAAACCCATTACTTCTTGGTTTCCAGTATTCGGGCCGTTTGTAATGGTAAATATTTGTCCTACATCTGGACCATTTGCTCTCGTAGTAATCGTTCTTAATGAATATCCAGATTTCATTCGTGTGACCCCCCCTGAGCCGTCTGTGTTTGCATAGGCATATGCTCCATAAATTGGAAAGCCATCGTATGCAAAACCAATTAATGGAGAATGTGCGTTGGTGTCAATCACATATAATCCATCGGCTGGGTAGGTAGTACATATATCAGAAACAACTAATAGATCTAAGTTAAAAGCACTTGGATTTTGATGGTGATGGTAATTCCCCATAGCCGGATGTGCTTTGGCGCAATCGAAACCACCCATTTCTGCTGGAATGGCATCCCTGTTCCAGCTTTGGATTGCTTGTGGACCACCAGGGCAAGGAGGATTTCCTGGACCGCCACAAAGAGCGTTTGTACCATTATTCCATGCGACACCATCTCGGTAGTCAAATAAAGAAACTCCATTTATAAAAACTCCAATGTTTCCGCCAAATGTAGCTGTGGTGCTTCCTGGGTTTTGTGAGGGGTTGAGCGGTAATTTATATATGGTATTTTGGTCTTCAGCTAATGAAGGATTATTATCTAAAAATGGTCCCGTGATATAAGATGGTATCCCGGTAGCAGTTACATATACCCAGTTTACAGAATAATCTATACTTTGCACATTGGCCAAGACATTATCAATGATAGGAGTGGAGTTTCCTTGTACATAGTGTCGGCCTGTAATTCCACTGTGATTTTGAATCCACTCAGTAATAATGGGATTGGATTGAGCCATTGAAATTCCTGTAATGGATAGAAATGTGATAAAAATAAATAGTTGCTTTTTCATTAAGGGATTGTTTGGTTGTTAAATGGATATGAAAATCGTTTGTTAAATAAAAAATCTGTGTCAGTTAGCGTTCTGAGAAACACTAATAAATCTACTTCTTCTTTATGAGTTAATTGTAAATTATTTTTTAAGCTTTCTGATAAGGTACTACTATGGGTGATTTCTGAATTGTAATGTGTAATTACGGCTTTTAAGGTTTCAAAGCGTCCGTCGTGCATATAGGGAGACGTAAATTGAATGTTTCGAAGTGTTGGGACTTTAAATTTTAAAGAATCTTCAGACTTATTTGTAACCCGCATTCGCCCATAATCATTTAAATAGGGGTCTAGTGTGAGTCCATTATTGTGGAACTCATTGTCTGTAAACAATGGTTCTGTATGACATGAAGCACAGTGGTTTCTAAAAATATTTAAGCCGTTTTTTTCTTGTTGTGTAAACAGGCCTTTGTCTTCATTTATAATGTACTTATCATATTTTGAGTTGTATGAATTTAACATCACTATAAATTGAGTCAAGGCTAATAATGTTTTTTGTCCTGTGACTAAGCTATCTTGGTAGGAATCATAATAAAGGGCCTTATATTTTATTGAGGCATTCAGTTTAGCAACCACTTCATTTAAAGAAGAACCCATTTCATTTTCACTAGAAATAGGAGCAAGGGCTTGTAATTCAATATGATTAACGCCACCATCCCACATAAAAGATGAGTTCCATGCTAAATTCATTAAAGCCATGGAATTTCGAGTGCCTATTCGTCCATCAATACCATGACTTAAATCATGATCTACATGAGTAAACCCTGTGGCTTGTAAATGGCAAGAGGCGCAAGAAACAGTTTGGTCTCTAGACATTATTGGGTCGTAAAAAAGTTGACGACCTAACTGAAACTCATTTTCTGACATGGTCAGTTTGGAAAAGTCATAGTATGGTTTTGGCCAGTAGTCTGGATAGTCAAAGATTAGGGCCTTGTTTTTAAGCACAACAAATCCGCTGCATACTAAGATGAGTAAGGAACAAAAACTGTATTTAATCGCTTTACTCAATTTATTGTCATGGTATTAAAGAATTCTGTAGCAAGTTCATTTGCTTTTTCGCCAGGAACCATAATTTGGTTGTCCACTGCTAATTTAGTCCTCTCAAAAAACTCTTCAAGGTTTAAGTTTAGCTGAGTGGTTTGTTTGTTCAAAATAAAAGTAAGTCTTCTTAGTGTGTTATATGGAGATTGATAACCTCCAATATGAAATTGAAATTTATTTTGTCGAGTTTTACTACTAGGACTTATTCCCTCAATTTTAAAATTAATATATCCGCTTTGCCAAGACCAGAACATACCATTTGACGGGTCTAAAGCTCCAGAATGTGCCCCAGTTGTATTCATATCACTACTTACACCCAAATTAAATGATAGTTCATCACCATTACTAAAAGAGACTGTGCTGAGCAGGATTTCTAAGGTTTCAGGTTGAAAAATATCTATCAAATAATTACTGTGATCAATAGTATTAATTTCACCTTTAATAGATTTCACTTGAAAGTCTGTAAAATAAAATTTAAGTTTAGTAAACTGAATCGAGTCTTTTTGGGAAGAAACAAACCAGGTGTTTTCTGTTATTGATTGATTATTAAAAAGGGGAGTTATTTTTAATTTAACTATTGGAGTAGCGTAACTGACCAATACTAAAGTTAACCCTAAAAAAGGCAAGATGAATAAAAGAAGTTTTCGCTTTTTGGGTATCAAGTTGGCAGGTTAGTTAATGTATAATATTTAGACTACTTAAGGAGTTTATAGTTTAATGTTAAATATGTAATTGTAATTATTTGGGGTAAAAAAAATATATGGAGTTAGATTAAAGCGAATTTAGGAGGTAATATGTTCAATAAACCTTAATATTTATAAGAGTTTACAATTATTTGTTGAACAATTTACCCTGTAAATTAAAAATAAGACGATAAATCTATTGTGTATTGAAAAAATCGTCGCAAATTTGCAGAATAAATATTATTTTAATTTAATTACATTATTATGGGTAAAGGAACAGTAAAATTTTTCAATGAGTCTAAAGGATTTGGATTTATCACTGAAGAAGGAGTTGAAAAAGATCATTTTGTACACATTTCTGGATTAGTTGACGAGATTCGCGAAGGCGATACAGTTGAGTTCGATCTACAAGAAGGTAACAAAGGGTTAAACGCAGTAAACGTAAAGGTTATCTAATAAATATACTTTAAAGTTTTTTTAAAAGCTCATCATTTATGATGAGCTTTTTTTATGCCTTGTAATTGAATATTTTTCCCTTAAAGGTTATTACTTATTTAAAATAAATACGATTCTTAGTCTAAGTAGTTCAGAATAATGGTGTAGTTTCGCGGCTTCTAAAATAGTATCTATGAAACGTATAAGCCAGTATAAAAAGCTGTTTGGTATTGAGTCAGAAATTGACCTCAAAGTCCTTAAAAAAACTTACCGTAATTTAGTAAAGGAATGGCACCCTGATAAGTTTCAAAATGGAGACTCAAAAAGTGAAGAAGCCGAACTTAAAAGTCGTGAAATCATTGATGGCTACCATTTTTTAGTCAGTATTGCACCTGAAACCATCGCAGACAATTTAGAAGACTATACAGAGACTATTACAAACGCAGGCATTGCAGACTACGTACACAAAGGGTTGCTGTTAGAAATCACTTTTTTAGACGGAACCACTTATGAGTATTTTGGAGTTACCAAACAAATCTATATAAAAATGGTGAACTCAAATAAATTGAATCGTTTTGCAAAACGAACCATTTATCCAAAGTATACCTACAGAAAATCAAAGCGTATTTTAAAAGAAGCCTAATTTTTTTATCTAATTTAACTAACCATATGAACTTGTTGTTTTGTGTTAGCATATAATTAGTGTTCTGTTTTTTGAGGTTCTAGATTTACGTATTGCTATATTTACTTAAAATTATTATATGTCAAAATCGTTTTCTGATTTAGGAATTAACCAATCACTTCAACTAAGTTTATCGGAATTAAAACTATCTGTACCTACAGATATTCAACAAAAAGCCATTCCTATAATTCTAGGCCAAACGGAAGATGTGGTTGCTATCGCAAAAACGGGAACGGGTAAAACTGCTGCTTTTGGCTTGCCGTTATTACAATTAATTGATGTTAATGATCCAAGTGTTCAAGCTTTAGTTCTGGCGCCTACAAGAGAACTAGGGCATCAAATTCATGCCAATTTAGTGTCTTATGCTTTTAAAAGCCCCGACATTTCCATTGCCACATTGTGCGGAGGGATTCCTATCAAAGCTCAAATAGAACGATTAAAAACGCCGACTCAAATTATAGTTGCAACCCCAGGTCGTCTTTTAGATTTGGTTTCAAAAGGCGCTCTGAGTCTAAAAAACCTTAAGTATTTAGTTTTGGATGAGGCGGATGAAATGGTGACGGTATTTAAAGACGATTTAGATCAAATTATAAAAAATATTCCAAATGCCCATCGGACTTTAGTGTTTACAGCTACCTTATCAGGAGCAGTAAAGCAGTTGGTTCAAAATTACATGGCAAAACAGCTGGTTCAAATTGAAGCCGATATGAATACGCTTGGCCATCAAGGGATTGACCATCATTATGTGGTGGTTGAGCCCATAGAAAAGCTGGCCGTTTTAATGCATTTTTTAGCAACCAAAGAAGGACAAAGGGGAATTATATTTTGCAAAACAAAAGCAGCAGTTAACAAATTAGCTAAAAACTTAGTTATTAATAAATTTTCTTCTGGTGCCATTCATGGCAGTCTTACCCAAGGAATTCGAGATCGCATCATGGGACAATTTAGAGAAGGTTTTATAGACTTACTTATCGCTACCGATTTAGCAGCTCGAGGCATTGATGTAAAGGAAGTGTCCTTCGTAGTCAATTACCATCTTCCGGATACGTATGAAGCATATGTACATAGAAGTGGTCGTACGGCGAGAGCAGGTGCCAAGGGCTTGTCATTGACAGTTCTTCAGCAAGAAGAAGTTTCAGATATTACTAAGTTTGAAAAAGAATTAGGACTTGTATTCAAACCGTTTAAGAAAGCAGATGCCCAAAGTATAGAAGAGAATAATGGGTTGTTATGGGCTAAAAAAATATTTAAGACCAAACCAAATCGTGAAATTTCTGAT
>JABAZC010000002.1 GCA_018608625.1 Flavobacteriaceae bacterium
AGCATTAAGTCTAGTCCTTCTCTAATTATTTTTTGATGTGGTTGTTTAGAAACACACACAAATTCGGTCAGTGCAAAATCTTCTGGTGCAACTTCGTACATCCCTAAAGCTTCCATTTCGTCAAGGTCTTGATACATACAAGCTTTTAAAATCTGCATTGGAAATATATCTAACGGAAATACTTCTTCGTATGTTCCTGTAAGAACAAATGCTCTATGCTCACCGTTAGTATTTGTGTTTAAATCAAATTTTTTATTTGGTGTTAACCACGAAAATGTCAAAGCTCTTGATGTAGAAACCTTCTCAAAAACAGGCTTATTCCAACCAAAAAACTCATAGTCATCTCCTTCTGGAATAACGGTCACTACGTTAGAATAGTATCCTAAAAATCCGTCTGGTTTGATTTCTTTACCACTTAAAACATTCCCTGAAATAATTCGAACGTTTGCATCATTTTCAATCCCACGATCGTAAACCATTGTAGCGATTTCACTTCCAATTTTAGTTACTAAATAGCGTGGCTCTTGGATACCTGATCCAGCAAGCGCAACAATTCTTTCCGCATTAAACTTCCCTGTAAGAAGAAGTTCGCCAATAATTACTAGATCTTGTGGCGTTACGGTCCATACAACTTCTCCTTTGTTAATGGGGTCGATTTTATTAATGAGAGTTCCCACATTTCCTGAAGGGTGTGGACCTGAAACTTTATGGGTCACCACATCTTCTAGATTAGTGAAAGGAGAATGTGAATCTTTGGAAACGCTCACGTTTACATTCCCATTAGTTAATTTTGATAATGCAGTAACTGCAGCCTGTAATTCAGCTTGCTTTCCGGTCAGCACAAAATCATAGTCAGCTGCTAATGGTGCAGATGCATAGGCAGAAATAAATATTCCTTTAGGAGTCTGCTCTGGGTTTGCAATCACATCATAGGGACGCTGCATAATAAATGGCCAACAGCCAGAAGCAAGAAGTTTAGCTTTGATCGCTTCTACCTTAGCACTTTTTACTTCAAGTTTTTCATGATCTAAGTAAGATTGAGTTTTATCAGCTTGTATTTTAACCTCTAAAATACGACGCTTATCCCCTCTTATAATTTCAGTTACTTCACCAGAAACAGGCGAAACAAACTGAATTGACTCGTTTGATTTGTCATAAAAAATCGGTTCACCAGCTTTGACTTTTACGCCTGTTTTTACTACTAATTTAGGAGTGAGACCGTGAAAATCTTCGGGCTTGACACTGTAAAAGTTACTTTTAATTGCGTCGCCTTTGGTAAGAGACGCCTCTCCTATTAACTTTATATCTAAACCTTTTTTAATTCGGATGTCGTTTGACATAGATTTTATTATTGGAATTATTATCTAAAAAACGCTGCAAAATTACAAATTTAATGCGCATTCAGCACAATAATTAATCATATTTTTTTACTAAATATATGATTTTTATTAGGGCTAAAAAATTGTTTATATTTACCTATTAATTTATAATTTTAATATGTATAAATATTTTTTTTTAATTTTCTTTTTGTCAGGCCTATTTTCAGGAACCTGTCAAGTCCAAGAATTAGATCCTATGGAAGAAATTAAATCCATCACATTTAAAAGCAACTCCAATCAATCTGAGCTGCCAATTTTAAGCCTTAATGAACGACTTTATTTAGAGTTTGACGCTTTAAACTCAAACGAGGACGACTTTTACTATGTTATTGAGCACTATAATTTTGATTGGACAAAATCAAATTTAATGAAGTCTGAATACCTCCAAGGCTTGGACAACTTAAGAATCATAAATTATGAAAACTCATTTAACACCTATCAAATCTACTCCAACTATAAGCTTCAAATCCCAAACAAACAAACACGACTTATAGTTTCTGGGAATTATCTAATCAAAATATTTGATGAAGATGATGAACTCGTTTTTAGCCGAAAATTTATGGTCTATGAAAACTTAGCTAATGTTGGTATACAAATAAAACGCTCAAGAGAGGTTTCCTTCATCAGCGCTAAACAGTCCGTCGATTTCGTAATCAAAACAGATCCGTCCAGTTTACGTTTCAATAATCCAAAACAAACAGTGAATACGGTCATCCTTCAAAACAACAATCTAAAGACAGCAATCTCAGGACTAAAACCCCAATATATTCTGGGAAATGAACTAATATATAGGTACAAAAATGATGCCACTTTCTGGGGAGGAAATGAGTATTTATATTTTGAAAATAAAGATGTTAGAGGAACTAATTTAGGGGTTCAGTTTACAGATCTTGAAGAGGTTTACCATAGCTACCTGTATCTTGACATAGACCGATCTAACTCCAGATATACCTACAATCCTGATATTAACGGTAATTTTCAAATTACCGTTCTAGATAGAGAGAATCCTTCAATAGAAGCTGACTACACCGTTGTTCATTTTTCGCTTCGCAAGCCCGAATTATTTAACAAATACGTGCATGTATATGGAAGCTATAACAATTATGCTTTGAATCAACTAAACCAGATGACTTACAATCCCGAAAGTGGTGCCTATGAAATTGCCATAAAGCTTAAACAAGGATTTTACAACTATAAATATGTAACTGTAAATGACAAAAATGAATTAGAAGAAGGAACTATTAGTGGGAACTTTTATGAAACCGAAAACAACTTCAAAGTTATCGTTTATTACAGGGATTTAGGAGCGAGATACGACCGAATAGTAGGGCTGGGAGAAGGGACTTCTACACAAATAAGTAATTAATTTTTTAATTTGACTTATTTGATTACTTTTATAAATTATGACAGAACAAGTTACAAAAGGCATAAAAATTTCGGTTGAAACAGCGTTTGAAGGTACTTTTT
Source organism: Flavobacteriaceae bacterium (assembly GCA_018608625.1). Classification (GTDB taxonomy): domain Bacteria; phylum Bacteroidota; class Bacteroidia; order Flavobacteriales; family Flavobacteriaceae; genus Hel1-33-131. The sequence continues at coordinate 2,847 of JABAZC010000002.1, forward strand.
ATAAAAACGAATGCATTCATTATGCGTTTAGCTATGAAATTTCTATTGAAAACCTAAGCGAGGATACCACTCAACTATTAGCTAGGAAATGGACCATTATGGATTCGCTAAATGACAACGAAACCATTACTGGAGAAGGAGTTGTAGGCGAAACTCCCATTATCCAGCCAGGCAGATTTCATAGCTACAAGTCTGGATGTGTATTGCGATCTCCCAACGGCGCCATGAAAGGGTTCTATCTAATGAAAAATCATTCAACTTCAAGTCAGTTCAAAGTAACTATTCCTGCGTTCAAATTAAACGCAGCATTTGCTCAAAATTAAACTCAAAATAAGACTCGAAAGTTGGGTTATAAATCGTAATTTTGATCTTTAATTCATTAAACATACACACATGGGAAAAGGTTTTTTTAAAGTTCCAGTTGCTATCAACGAACCTGTTAAGTCATACAAGCCAGGTTCAGAAGAACGTGAAGAAGTACTGTTAACTTACAACACAATGCTCTCAAAAACCATAGACGTTCCAATGTACATAAATGGTGAAAACGTTACATCAGGTAATACCGAGACGATGCACCCTCCACATGACCATAAACACGTTCTTGGAACCTATCATACCGCTCAAAAAGAGCATATAAAATCCGCCATTTCAACTGCTTTAGAAGCTCGTAAATCATGGTCACAAATGCCATGGGAACAGCGAGCTGGAGTTTTTCTTAGAGCAGCTGAATTAATAGCAGGCCCATACCGTGCAAAAATAAACGCATCAACAATGATAGCGCAGTCCAAAACTGTATTTCAAGCAGAAATCGATGCCGCTTGTGAATTCGTTGATTTTTTAAGGTTCAATGTTCAATTCATGACGGATATCTACAAGGATCAACCGCAAAGCACAAGTGGTGCATGGAACCGAATAGAATACCGTCCTTTGGAAGGTTTTACCTATGCTGTATCTCCATTCAATTTTACATCTATCGCAGGTAACCTTCCCGCATGTATGGCATTGATGGGGAATGTAGTTGTTTGGAAACCCAGTGATAGTCAGGTTTATTCTGCTAAGGTTATTATGGATATTTTTGAAGAGGCAGGGATCCCACCAGGTGTGATTAATGTTGTTTTTGGAGACCCCGTAATGATTACAGATACGGTTTTAGCAAGTCCCGATTTTTCAGGACTTCACTTTACAGGCTCGACACACATTTTTAAAGACCTTTGGAAACAAATAGGAAATAACATCCATAACTACAAAACATACCCTCGAATTGTTGGTGAAACAGGTGGAAAAGATTTCATCGTAGCGCACCCTTCTGCGAATGCCAAGCAAGTCGCTACAGGAATGCTGAGAGGAGCTTTTGAATTTCAAGGTCAGAAATGTAGTGCAGCTTCTAGAGCATACATTCCACAAAGCCTTTGGCCAGACATTAAAGCGTTTTTAATTAAAGAAATGAAAACCTTTAAAATGGGATCGCCTGATGATTTTAGTAATTTCATAACAGCCGTTATTCATGAAGGATCTTTTGATAAACTTGCAGGGTTTATTGACCAAGCAAAATTAGATTCTGATGCCACTATAATTGCAGGTGGCGGATACAATAAAAGTAAAGGCTACTTTATTGAGCCCACCGTTATACAGACTACTAATCCAAAGTATGCTACAATGAGCACTGAGCTGTTTGGCCCTGTGATGACTGTTTTTGTTTATGAAGATGCTGATTTTGAGGCCACTCTAAAACTTGTAGATGAAACAAGCGAATACGCATTAACAGGTGCTATATTTTCTAACGATCGCTATGCCGCTAATTTGGCTACGAAAGCCTTAGAAAATGCTGCAGGAAACTTTTATATAAATGATAAGCCATCGGGTGCGGTTGTTGGACAACAACCTTTTGGTGGTGCACGCGCTTCTGGAACTAATGACAAGGCGGGTTCTGCACAAAACTTACTGCGTTGGGTATCTCCACGAATGATTAAAGAAACATTCGTGACTCCAACAGACTATCGCTATCCCTTTTTAAAAGAATAAACAAAGATCGTAAAACCAAAAAAGCCACTCATTTGAGTGGCTTTTTTGGTTTAATAATTTAAATTATAGTTCTTGTAAAGTTTGAGTGTCTCCAAAATGAGCTGATCTAACGTTAATAGCTTGATTTGAGCTTCCAGGAGTGCCGTTGCCTGAAGCGTTAACAACAAAAGCTACTACAGATAAATTATCACTGTTACTCACATTTGATGGAACGTTAGTAGTAATTGTTTGAGTAAAAATATTATCTGCTGTTGTAGATGACTGAGGAATTGGGTCTCCTAACAAATCAGTTAATGAGGCTCTTAGAACATGATCATGTTCAAAATTTGTTAATACAGCTGCGCCACCGTAATAGCTTGTATAATTTTCTTGATTTGAAAATAAGTCGTCCTCCAAAACATAAACAACTAGTGCTAATTCTGCTAAAGAATAATCTATACCAAACTTGACCTCAATAGCAATATCCATAGTATTACCATCAGTTGTTGGATTTATGGATAGACCTAAATCTGCAGCTCCATTAGTTAAATTTATAACTTGTCCAATGTTATTTGGCTCTGGATAGCCCCAAGATATAGTTCTATTTAACATGGCAGTAGGGTAGCCAGTTAGCCCAATTAAGCTTTCTAAAGCCTGTGCATTAAAGTTATACTCATCTTGTCTGTGAATAGCAACAACAACTGCTTTATCTGTTTCTGCTTTGACAAGTTCGATCCCATAAGAAACACGAGGACAATAGCCGCACCATGTACCTGTATAGTCTTCAATCAAAACATTTTTTTGAAAGCTAGCTGGAGGAGCTAAAACATCGATTTGAACTTGATTGCTAACAAAAGAATCGTAATTAGCTGTAAAAGTGAACGAGCCTTCTGTAGTTGTGGTGTATGTGTTATCTGTTAAAACAGAACCATCACCCATTGTTATCGATGCTTGATCAGTATAATCAATGCCATCATTCCCGACTACTATAAATGTAGCAACTTCGTTTATGTAGTATGAAGATAAATTAGATGAAAGAGTAATACTTATTAATTCGTTAGAATTATTTTCAGTAATTGTAAAAGAGAGTTCATTACTAGTTAATCCGTCATATACAGCTGTGAATAAATAGTCTCCTTCAGTTAAAAAAAGATAAGAATTAGATGTTAAAAGGGTTCCGTTCAAATAAAAATCTGATGAAAGTGTTACGTTATTACCATTATTTGCGACAACATTAAAATCAATAGTGTCGTTAATACTTGGCTCTTCAGAGCTAGCGGCTATGGTTATTGACGTAACTACTGGATCGGTTGTATCGTCATTATTATTAGGTCCAGCTCCACCAATTGGTTCATTGTCACAACCAAAAGTCAATAACAAAAAAGCTAAAAATAAATTTAAAAAGTAGTTTGATTTAGGATTCATTAAGAAATAGTTTTAATATTGTAACTCTCTACAATATTAATGATAATTAATCAATATTAAAGAATAAAAAGGCTAAATAATTACATTTTACATAATTGCAAAACACAACCAAAAAAAATGAAAAAAATTACAATTTTAATTTCCATGATTTTATCATGCGGATTATTGTTCTCACAAAATTTACCAAATATAAATTTGAAAAATTTAAATGGTAAGTCAGTTAATGTTCAAAAGCTTACAAAGTCTAAAAATGTTAAAGTATTAGCTTTTTGGGCTACTTGGTGCGTCCCTTGTATCAATGAATTAGATGCAATAAGTGAAGTGTATGAGGATTGGCAAGACGAAACTAATGTAGAGCTGATAGCCATATCTACTGATGATTCAAGAACAAAAAAGAGAATTCGTCCACTTGTGAATGGAAAAGACTGGACCTACGAAATTCTTTTAGATGACAACCAGGACTTAAAGCGGGCCCTAAACATAACGGTACTCCCACACTTATTGATTGTTAAAAACGGAGAAATTATTTATCGAAAAACAAGCTATACACCAGGAAGTGAAGATGAAATATATGAAATTATTCAAAAATACACTAACTAACAGACTTAACCTGATAAAATGAATAAAATACTACTATTTTTAACCTGTATACCACTTGGATTAAGCTTGAGCGCACAGGTCTTGGATAATATAACAATTGGATTAGAAAGTAATACTGTTTGGTATAACGACGATAGTGAGACAGGAGATTTTTTTGACAACGCTAATAATGACGGTGATAAACACATCCGCTCAAATAACTATTTAAAAATAGATTATAATTTTTTAGAAAGCTTCACAGCTTCTGTTCAAATTGAATCTTATGAGCCTTTTGCTTTATTAAATTATTCAAAAAGCTATGAAGGAACAAACCTTGGGACGTATAGTTTAAATTACAGAGATTCAAAATTAAATATTACAGCTGGTCATTTTTACAGCCAGTTTGGAAGTGGACTAATTCTCAGAAACTGGGAAGATAGACAGCTTGGGATTAACAATTCCCTACAAGGAGGCAAGGTCGTTTACGAGCCTGCCGATTTTGTTTCATTAACCGCTTTGTATGGAAAGCAACGTGTTGGATTCAAGATCTCTGATGGTGAGGTGTTTGGATTTAATTCTGAATTGGATGCCGGGGCCCTTCTAGACTTTAGGGAGACCTCATTAGGGATTGGACTAAGCTATGTGGGAAGAAAAGAAGACACTCCTTTTGTAGACCCAACATTTGATGAATTAACCAATTTATTTTCAGGAAGAGTTGATTTTTATCAAAACAAGTTTTACTCAAATATAGAATATGTGCTAAAAAGCGAGGATGCTATTAAGCAAGGTGGACAACTATCTAACCGATTCGTCACAGGGGGGAGCGCCATACTATTCAATACTGGATATTCGAAAAGTGGATTTGGAATTGACGCCACATTTAGACGTCTAGAGAACATGAACTTCTTTTCGGAAAGAAATGCAGCTGGTAATGTTTTTAACGAGAGTTCTATTAACTATATACCTGGACTTACTAAACAACATGACTACCTTTTAACAAATATTTTTGTATACCAAGCTCAGTCTACTGTGAATCTTGATACTTCCCAATCAGGTGAGATTGGAGGGCAATTAGATTTATTTTATAAAATTAAAAAAGAGACACTTTTAGGAGGTAAGTATGGTACAAAAATTGCCTTAAATGCTTCTTACTGGGCTGGGCTCAGTGGAGATTATATCCAAGATAATCCTGATGCAGGAACTCTACCTAGCTATGAGGTAGAATTGTTTGGATTTGGGGGTAAATATTTTTCTGACTTCAGCTTAGAGATTAGAAAAAAATGGTCACCAAAGTGGAGATCAATTTTATACTTTGTTAACCAATCTTACAACAAAAAAATTGTAGAAGGTAGCGGAGCAATGATCACATCAAATATTGGGGTTATTGAGTCCACTCACAAACTAGGGAATGGGAAATCAATTCGTTTTGAAGCACAAAAATTAAATTCAGATTCCGCGAAACATGATTGGACTGGCGGAACAATAGAGTATAACTTAAACTCTAAATTTTCTGTTTATGTAAATGATATATATAATAACGGATCAGATAGTGATACAGAAAAAACACATTTTTTCAACGTCGGAGGTAGCTACACAAAAGGTGCAACACGTTTAGGTCTAAACTATGGACGACAACGTGCTGGTTTATTATGTGTAGGAGGAGTTTGCAGGTTTGTAGCGGAGGCAACAGGATTAACAGCAAACATTACCATGTCCTTGTAACATAAGGATGATTTATCGCAATCTATCCTTTATATTTTAATGGTAAATGGACAATTTTTTTTGTTTCAAAAAAATCTTCTTCAAAATATGTGTTTAAATCGTAAAGTGTCGCCTTTTTATATAATTTTAATTCTTCTGTTAAATCGCCCCCTTTTAAGTAGAGTATTCCATTTTTAAGATTGTGCAAACTTTTCTTAGCAACTCTATTTTTTACCCAACTCACAAAATCGGGCATTGTGGTCACCGCTCGACTTACTATAAAATCATAGTTTCCTTGAATAGATTCAGCTCTAGAATGAGTGGTTTTAATATTTACTAAGCCTAAGCTACCTGCTACCCCATTTACGACATTTAACTTTTTGTTAATACTGTCAACTAGATGAAATTCAACATCTGGAAATAAGATTGCTAAAGGTATTCCTGGAAAACCACCACCGGTTCCGATATCTAAGATTTTAGAGCCCTCTTTAAATTGAATTAATTTCGCAATAGACAGAGAGTGAAGTACATGACGCAAATATAATGACTCAATATCCTTGCGGGAAATTACATTTATTTTTGAATTCCAGTCCTCATAAAGACCCTGTAATGCTCTAAATTGGTGTAGCTGAACGTCGGACAATTCAGGGAAATATTTTGATAATAAATGCATGAAAAATTAGATTTACACAAAAATAGCCATTAATCTGTTAAATATGACAGCTGATGGACTTTGAAACTTAAAAATTATTTATATTTGATTAGTGAAACAAAAACTAAAGTCATGTTAAACAAATCATTAACTTTTTCTAGAGTAGATTCTGCAAAGTTTTTTAAAACTTTAAACGGTCGTGTGAATGAATATTTTAAATCCAATAATTTAAAACGAACAGGGAATTGGCAATTATGGCTGAAAACCATAGTGATGTTTTTAATTTTCCTAGTTCCTTATTTTTTGATGATGACAATCAACCTTCCGGGTTGGCTTCAAATCTTATTTACAATTGTGATGGGTATTGGAATGGCTGGAGTTGGCATGAACGTAATGCATGATGGGAATCACGGATCCTTTTCAAATAAATCGTGGGTTAATAAGATGATGGGGAGTAGTATATACATACTGGCAGGAAATGTTTATAACTGGAAAGTTCAACACAATGTTCTACATCACACATACACAAATATTCACGGACATGACGAAGATTTAGACGCAGGTCGTATTCTCCGTTTCACAAAACACGCTGAATGGAAGAGTCACCATAAATTTCAACATATATATTCAGTATTACTTTATGGTTTGCTAACTATTAACTGGGCTATCACAACTGATTTTTTACAAATGAAACGGTTTATGAAACGTAAGCTTTCTCACGGTAAATTTCCCAATTATTTTATAAACTGGAGCAAGCTCGTCTTATCAAAAGTGATCTACTGGACCGTATGGGTAGTTCTACCAATGCTAATACTAGAAATTGCTTGGTACAAAATTTTATTAGGGTTTTTCTTAATGCATTACACCGCCGGCCTTATATTGAGTGTCGTATTCCAATTGGCACACGTCATGGAAGACGCTGAAATGCCTTTACCAGAAGCTAATGGTACAATAAAAAACACTTGGGCAATACATCAACTAAGAACAACCGTAAACTTCTCTCCAAAAAACAAGCTAATTAATTGGTTTACAGGAGGTTTAAATCATCAAGTTGAACACCATATTTTCCCAAATATTTCACATATTCATTATGGAAAAATAGCTGAAATTGTTAAGAAAACAACAATAGAATTTAACTTACCATATAACGAATACAAAACTACAAGAAAAGCGATCATCGCCCACTTTAGATACTTAAAGGACATGGGAATGAACCCCGCACTACAAGCATAAAAATATACAATGAGTCAATTACTTTCTGAAAGAATTTTAAACATGGCCACTTCTGCAACGCTAGCAATGGCGGCAAAAGCAAGAGAATTAAAAGCCGAAGGCAAAGATATTATAGGACTTAGTTTAGGGGAGCCTGACTTTAACACACCTGATTTCATTAAAGAGGCTGCTAAAACAGCTATTGACGAAAACTACAATTCTTACACGCCCGTTGATGGATATTCAGAACTTAAACAGGCTATAATTACCAAATTTAAGCGCGACAACAACCTTACCTACACACCCAAACAAATTGTTGTATCTACAGGTGCCAAACAGTGTTTAGCAAATGTTGCTTTAGTACTACTCAATGAAGGTGACGAAGTAATTTTACCTTGTCCTTACTGGGTTAGCTATGCTGACATCGTTAAATTATCAGATGGGGTTCCAGTAGAGGTTAAGACTTCCATTGATAACGACTTCAAAATGACGCCTCAACAATTAGAGGCTGCAATTTCACCAAAAACAAAAATGATTTGGTTTAGTTCGCCTTGTAACCCAAGCGGATCTGTTTATAGTAAAGCAGAACTAAGAGCTTTGGCTGATGTATTAGTAGAATATCCTAATATTTATGTTGTTTCCGATGAAATTTATGAACATATTAATTTTGTTGGAGGTCATGCAAGCATGGCAGAGTTTGATGACATGTATGACAGAACCATCACAATTAATGGTGTTTCTAAAGCCTTCGCAATGACCGGATGGCGTATTGGGTTCTTAGGGGGGCCAGAAGCTATTGCACGGGCTTGTAACAAAATGCAAGGTCAAATCACAAGTGGTGCAAACTGTATCGCTCAGCGTGCCGTTATTACGGCATTAGAAGCGGCACCCACAAAAGTTCAGTATATGATTGACGAGTTTGAAGTGCGTCGCGATTTGATTCTAAATTTATTAAAAGAGATTGAGGGCTTCAGCTGTAATATTCCTGAAGGTGCTTTTTATGTATTCCCTGATGTCTCTGCTTTTTTTGGAAAAACGCTTAATGGGACGCTTATAAAAAACGCCACTGACTTTTCATTGTATCTCTTAGAAGCTGCTCTTGTTGCTACAGTCACAGGAGATGCCTTTGGCAACCCAAACTGTATTCGTATTTCTTACGCAGCTTCCCAGCACCAAATAAAAGAAGCTATGATTCGGATAAAAAATGTAGTTAGCTAAATTATAAACTTAACGGTTTCTCCAGAAAAAAGGAGTGAATAATATAAGAACCGTGAATAATTCTAATCTTCCGATAAGCATTAAGAAAGCAGCCCACAATTTCCCAGCTGTAGGCATTTCAGTAAAGTTATTAGAAGGTCCAAACTCTCCTAAAGCTGGCCCTACGTTGCCTAAGCTTGAAGCCGCAACTCCAATAGAAGATTCAAAGTCTAATCCCAATAAAGCAAAGCCTAAAGACCCCACTATAAAGGATAACATATATAGGATAAAGAACCCTAGAACATTAAAAACTATATCACCAGACACCGATTTATTATTATAGCGCACTGGTAAAATTGCACTCGGATGCAGTGTTCGTTTAAATTCTAAAAAACCGTTTTTTATAAGGACAAGGTGACGAACGACTTTAATCCCCCCAGAAGTACTTCCAGCAGACCCTCCCAAAAACATTAATCCAAAAAAGAATACGAGTAGAAGTGGGGACCATAACGTATAGTCTGCAGTTACAAAACCAGTCGTAGTAACGATTGCTACAACTTGAAAAAGTGCATGCCTAATAGAGCCTTCAGCACTTCCTAATACCAAAGGATGATCAAATACAATTGAATCATTTAAATAGGAATGAGTATAAATAATACTCACTACAATCAATGTAAAGACAATGGTAAATCTAAAATATAATTTAAACTCTTCATCTTGTAATATTTTGCTGATTCTACCCTTAAATGCAAAATAACTCAATACAAAGTTGGTACCGGCCAAAAACATAAAAAGAATAATAATATATTGAATAATTGGGGTGTCATTCCAATGCGCAACACTCGCGTTTTTAGTAGAAAAACCGCCAGTAGATAAGGTACTCATTGAGTGGTTTAGTGCATCAAAGAATGACATACCTGCAACAGACAATAGTAAGGTTTCGGCTGCAGTGTATCCAAAATAAATAAGCCATAATCTTTTGGCAGTATCAGTAATTCTTGGATGTAGTTTATCAGCACTAGGACCAGGTGCTTCCGCAGCAAAAAGCTGCATTCCACCTATCCCTAAAAGAGGTAATATGGCGATCGCTAAAACAATAATTCCCATACCGCCAATCCAATGAGTTAAACTCCGCCAAAACAAAACGCCTTCTGGAAACGCCTCTATATCATTAATTATCGTAGAACCAGTGGTAGTATAACCTGATATTGTTTCAAACACTGCATTTGAAAAATTTGGAATAGTCCCAGTAAAAAGATATGGCAATGTTCCTGACAAAGTCATCACAATCCATCCAAAAGCCACTACTAAATAGCCTTCGCGCTTGTTCATTTCTTTTGTATGATTTTTTGTAAACAGCATCGTCAAGACACCAAAAGTCAATACAGCTACTCCTGCTAAAAATAATTTAAATGTTACACCGTCATTGTAACAGAAACTCAATAAAGCTGCTAAAAGCATGAACCCTCCGTTAAATAATAGCAAGAGTCCAAAGAAGTGAAAAATAATTTTATAATTGAGTTTCATTGCCTACTAGTTTTAGTCGAAGTAACTCTCAACTTTTTTTATAGATTGGGGTAAACAACAAACAACCACACGATCACCAGAAACAATCTGAAAGTCTCCTAAAGCAATAAATCCGTCTTCATCACGTATGACACCACCAATAATTGCAGAAAGTGGAAATTCTATTTCTTTGATAAATTGGTTACATATTTTAGAGGTTGGTTTTACAACAAACTCAAGCAATTCTGCTTCCATATTGCTTAATTTAGTCATTGCTACCACTTCACCTCTTCTAATATATCTAAAAATACTGTTCGCAGCTAAAAGCTTCTTATTGATAAGTGTATCGATCCCTATGGAGTGGGATAACTCATAATAATCCATGTTTTCAACAAGAGCTATTGTTTTTTTTACACCCTTAGACTTGGCAACTAAACAAGACATGATATTAGTTTCAGAATTACCCGTTACCGATATAAAGGCATCCATATCCTTAATATTTTCTTCTTCCAAAAGTTCTACATTTCGACCATCACCATTAATCACCAACGTGTCTGGTAGTTGTTCGGCTAGATCAAACGCTCTATCTTTTATTTTTTCAACAAGTTTAATATTGAAATTTTTTGAAAGATCACAAGCCGTTTTTAATCCAATCTTGCCTCCGCCTAAAATCATGATATTTTTGATTTCAGTTTTCATTTTTCCGGTCAATCTACAAAGTTCTTCATCCCCCCCTTTAGAAGTAATAAAAACAACTCGATCTCCATCATTAAAAATAGTATCCCCTCTAGGTATAATGGTTGAGTGGGATCCCAAACGCTGAATTGCTATAGGTATAAAATGAATATCAGAAAGTAATTGTGCAGCAACTTTCACTGATTTATTTATGATTTTGGCATCTTTAGAAAGTGATAGCCCAAGCATTGTTAGCGCCCCGTCTTCAAACTCATAGGTGTCATTAAAAACCGATTGACTAAGCAATAATTCAATTTCTGAAGCCGCTAGTGATTCTGGTGAAATAAGCTCGTCAATGCCAAATTTTGTAAATCCAACTTCCTCTTTATGGTTTATAAATTCAGGGTTAGAAATCCTTGCGATCGTACGCTTAGCCCCTAATTGTTTCGCCAAAACACAAGAAGTAATGTTAGAGGTTTCCGAAGAAGTCACTGAGATAAACAAATCAGAATTAAGAATCCTCGCATCTTTCAATACTGAAATTGAAGTGGAATCACCCTTTATCACTTTAATATCTAAATGATTATCTGCATATGCAAGGCTTTCTTTATCTAGATCTATTAAAGTGATCTCTTGTGATTCGTAAGATAAAAGCTTTGCTAAATGAAATCCAACTTCGCCAGCACCAGCTATAATAATTTTCATTAATTATCAATTAATTAGATGCGCAAATATACGTTATTTTTAGGGATTTGTTTGTGAATTGCATTTCTTTGCACTGAATTTAATTAAGAAGAAGGTCTCAACACATATGTCTGAAAAAATAACTCCTTACAAAGATAGTACGCTTGGTAAAAAGCAACAGATTGCTAAAATGTTCGACACAATTTCTAACGAATATGACGACCTAAATAGAGTCATTTCATTTGGAATTGATATTAAATGGCGTAAAAAAGTAGTTCAGATTATTTCCAAAAAAAAGCCTACAAATGTTCTTGATATTGCAACTGGAACTGGGGATCTAGCCATTAACTTAACACAAACAGATGCTTCTCAAATTATTGGATTAGACATTAGCGAAGGCATGCTTGATGTTGGTCGCAAAAAAATTGCAAAGAAACAACTTGACAACACTATTGAAATGGTTGTTGGGGATTCAGAAAACCTCCCTTTTGATAACAACTCATTTGATGCAATTACAGTCGCCTTTGGCGTTCGTAATTTTGAACATTTAGAAATAGGGTTAGCTGAAATCTTAAGAGTTTTAAAGCCGAAAGGACTTTTCGTTGTTTTAGAAACGTCAGTTCCCGTAAATTTTCCTTTTAAGCAAGGTTACTATATTTACACCAAAGCACTGCTTCCACTAATTGGGAGGTTGTTTTCAAAAGATAAATCAGCTTATCGGTATCTAAGCGAATCCGCTTCTAAATTTCCTTATGGACAAGCCTTCAACAATATTTTAAATAAAACAGGGTTTATTAATTCTACAGCACTTCCTCAGACTTTTGGAGTTGCCACAATTTACACTGCTACTAAAGAATAAGTATGAGGAATGTTTTAATTATAATTATTGTCTTAATGTCTACTGAGCTGGTTTCAGCCCAGCTGTTTAGTAAAGAGCGAGTGCTTAATAATGAGAATTTTGACAAACCTCGATTATCATATGGGTATTATTTAGGCTTTAATGTTTATGATTATAACATCGACTACACTACGAATGTTATGGATATTCAAGTACTTAAATCTGCTGGACTAAATGTTGGTCTTGTTGGGAATTTCAGAATCAACGACTACATTGATATACGTCTTGAACCAGGGCTAGTGATTTCAACTAGAGAGTTAAACTACAGCTACACATATTTTAACGGGATTTCCCATGAGGAAAAAGATTTAATTCGCGAAATACAGTCAACTTTTGTACATATCCCATTATTAATTAAATTTTCTTCAAAAAGAATCAATAATATAAAACCATTTATCGTGGCTGGATTTTCTACCGCTCTAAACCTGTCTAGTCAACAGAACAATCCGGAAGACAATAGCAACAATACTTTTAGGGTGACTAAAAAAAATCTATACTATGAACTTGGTATTGGTATTGACCTATACCTCAACTGGTTTAAATTCACTCCGTCATTAAGAGGAGTTTTTTCAATTCAGGATGAATTAGTAAATGACGTTGATCCCAACAGTCCTTGGACCAAAAACATGACACAAATGCAAACGAGAGGCCTATTTATTAACTTTACTTTTCAGTAATATTTCTCTTAAACTCACTTAATATAATTGCTGCAGCGTTGGCGACATTTAAGCTTTCTGTCTGTTTTAAACTTCCAAATCTAGGAATAGACAAGCGAACTGTAATTAAAGATTCAATTTCTTTAGATATACCATTTGCCTCATTACCCATAACAATAACTCCTGTTTTAGGAAGCTCATGCTCATAAATAGAAGCCCCTCCCATAAAAGTTCCATAACAAAGTTTAGAATCTGCTAAAGTAGCTTCCAAATCTAAATAAGTGATATTAACCCGTGAATGTGACCCCATACTGGATTGCACAACTTTTGAGTTATAACAATCTACTGTAGTTTCACTACAAACCAAATCAGTAATTCCGAACCAATCACAAAGACGAATAATAGTCCCTAAGTTCCCTGGATCATTAATGGAATCCAGAGCCAATACCAGCCCGGACCAATTAACCAAACTAGGCAAAGGAATTTTAAAGATTGCCAACACCTTGTTGGGAGTACTAAAGCTACTTATCTTGGCTAATTCTTTTAAATTAACTGCTGTAAAATTTGAGCTATATTTAGAGTAACTTGTATCAGTTGAAAAAATATCTACTAATTCATAATTTGAATTCAAAAACTCTTGAACCACTTTAACTCCCTCCACAACAAACATCTGATGAATGGATCGGGATTTTTTTTGATTGAGACTGTGGATAAACTTTATTTGGTTTTTAGTTAACATCTAAAAAATGTACTTTTGGTTATTAATAATTTAGATAGTAAAGCTAGATTTTATTTATTGATTGTTGAAAGAAACTCTGAAAAAAATAATCGCCGGGTGTATACTGATCACTTTTTTTACTGCATGTAATGTAGTAAAACGAGTTGGATCAACAGATTATTTGTTGACCGAAAATAGTTTTTATGTAAACGGTGAAAAAAGAAAATTAGAAGAACTCTCTAAACTGTCATTTCAAAAAAAAAATACGCAACTGCTTGGAGTTCCACTTCAACTTCACATTTATAATCTAGCACGACCAAACAAAGACTCACTCTTTGAATTATGGCTACACAAAAAACCCAAACGAAAAAAGAGTTTAACATCAAAATTATCTAAAAAACAACTGGATAAATTAAAAACCTTTGGGATTGGATTTAATCAATGGCTGAAAGAATCGGGAGAAAAACCAAATTTATTAGATTCATTAAAGATAAAGAAAACATTAACTAACCTTGAACGCTATTATTTCTCAAATGGATGGTTTGATAGAGTAATTGGTTTTAAAGTTGATACTTTAGAGAAGAAAAAGGCCAAGCTAACTTTTGAAATTAAAACAGGAAACCCATACCAAATAGGAACGATTTCTGAAAAAATAGAGTCTCCCGTTATTGACTCATTATACAAAAACATAAAGAATAAATCCATCTTAAAAAATGGAGAGCAATTTTTGATTTCCAACTTTGAACATGAAAGAATTCGACTTACAACAGCTTTCAGAAACTTAGGAGCTTATCATTTTAGTCAAGACTATATTCGATTTGAAAATGATACTATCGCGACTAAAAATAAGGTAGATGTATCCGTAAAAATACAAAATAGAATTATCCGAAATGATGATTCAATTGTAAGAGTACCATTTCAAACATATAAAATTAAAGAGGTCAATATTTTTACAGATGCAACATTTGAAAATCGATCAAAAGTAATTAATGAATCTGTAAGGTTTAATAACTATAATGTATATGCTTTTGAAAAACTAAAATACAAACCTAAGGCTCTGACAAATGCCGTATTGATTGAGGAAGGAAATCTATTCAAAGATCTAGATCGATCGAGAACCTTTCGCTATTTAAGTGAGCTTAAGTCTTTTAAATACCCTAACATTGAATATGTTGAAAACCGGCGAGACTCTACACTAACCGCTAATATCTATTTAATACCAAAGAAAAAATACGGATTAGGGTTTGACGTTAATATTTCTCAAAGCAACATACAAAAAGTAGGACTTTCTTTTTCTTCTGGAGTTGTTATCAGAAATATATTTAAGGGGGCAGAAACTCTTCAAATCTCGATACTTGGTGCTATTGGAGCTTCTAAAGACGGGGCGAAAACAGTAGATAAATTCTTTGACATTAATGAACTTGGAGCAGATATTAAGCTGAATATACCACGGATATTTTTTCCAATTAAAACAGAGAAAATAATCCCAAAATACATGTCTCCAAGCACACGAATCAGTACAGGGTTTACGGGACAAACTAACATTGGCCTTGACAAACAAACTTTTAATGGCATTCTTAGCTATAACTGGTTTCCTTCTAAAAAGGTCACCAACACCCTTGATCTTATTAACTTTCAATACGTCAGAAATCTAAACCCAGATAATTATTTCAGTGTGTATCAAAATTCGTTCAGTCGCCTGGACAATATTGCTATTGAAAGTTACAATACGCCTTCGAGTTATATTACCACAAACTCAAATGGACAATCAGAATTAATAATTTCTAAGGCTGATGAATTTATTAACCTGGTTAATTCAGATGACTCTTTTCAAAACTCAAACCCTAACGACTATCAAAGCGTCAGTAACATTAAAGAACGTAAAAGTCGTTTAATACAAAACAACTTCATTCTTGCAAGCAATTTTAATTTCGTTCGTAACAGTCGTGAAAATAACTTTGATACCAATTTTTCGATTTTCAGACTTAAGTTGGAATTTGCGGGAAATCTTCTCTATAATTTTTCGAAATTATTAAACCTTAAAAGAAATAACGATGGAGCATATAAGTTTAACGGCGTACCTTTCTCTCAATACATTAAATCCGAAATTGACTATATTAAACTTTGGAATTTGGGAGGAACCAATGTGTTAGCGTTGAGAAGTTTTTTTGGAATTGCAATTCCATTAAAAAATGCATCAAGCGTTCCGTTCTCTAAAAGTTTTTTTGCTGGAGGCTCCAATGACAACAGAGCTTGGACAGCTTATGACCTTGGACCAGGAAGCTCAGACAACAACAACGAATTTAACGAAGCTAATATGAAACTGGCTTTTAGCCTTGAGTACAGGTATAAGCTATTAGGTAAGCTAAATGGTGCTTTTTTCACAGATGCAGGAAATATTTGGAATGTATTGGATGATGTAACCGACCAAAAAGCAACCTTTAACAATTTTGAGTCACTGAAAGATCTTGCTTTGGGAGCGGGCTTTGGATTACGCTATGACTTTGATTTTTTCATTCTTAGATTAGACACTGGTTTCAAAGCCTACAATCCAACATACAATAGTAATAACCGCTGGCTAAAAGACTTTAATTTCAGCAATGCGGTGTATAATATTGGGATAAATTATCCCTTTTGATCGCTTAATTTAGCGATATCGTTTTCGTACAAAAAACAACGAATCCTATTCCATAAATTTTACGTAGCTACATAAAATCATTACTTTTACAAATACAATAAAACAAAAAAAAATGAGTCACAACATCAAACCAGGCGTTGCTACAGGACGCGAAGTTCAAGAAA
>JABAZC010000043.1 GCA_018608625.1 Flavobacteriaceae bacterium
TAGTGTTTCCTTTAGTTTCAATGTGTAGCCCTGTTTTTGTAGTTTTCATAGTGTTTTGTTTTTAAATGTTTTTTCAAAGATAGCACAAATAAACGTTATAAACACATTAATTAACTATTTTTTTTATTTATTTTTTCTTTTATATCAAAATAACTATCCCAGACCCCTGTTTTATTTTCTTCATTTAAGTTAATTATTGCAGCGTCTTTTTCTTCTAACAGATAACAAGGCTTTAAAACTTTCTTTTTTGTCCATAGCGTTGTATCAGGACAATAAATATCTTTAGTCTTTAATTCTTTTAAATTATTGAGCCAAAACATATAATTTCCTTTCGGGTCATTCACTAAGTAAAGAGCAACTTTCCCGGTTTCAATCAATTTATCGTGCTTAAATTTTTCTAATATTTTGGTATCGTAATAAGTTTTTCTAAATTTCATTTCAATAACACATTCCTGACCCTTTGGGGTTGTTCCTGTTGCATCCCAACTCTCACTACCTTTGCCTGTATGCGTTAAATTCCACCCATCAAGATTTAAAAGTGTTACAACCGCCTTTTCCCAATTATGAATTTTTTCAATCATTTAATCTTATTATATATGTTATCAATATCTTTTATCCACATTACCAAAGTCTTTGGTTTGCAGCTACAAGGCTCATAGTAAGGATGGTTTAAGTAACGAGCGTGAAGAGTACATAAAATCTTATACTGTTCCTTAGTTAGTTTACTTGTGACGTTTGCTTTGAAGTCAACCCAAGCATCTTGATCTTCTATTCTCATAATTCAATATCTATATCATTCCACGCTTTGCGCCGTTCATTACATCCACAATCTTTCCCTGTCAATAAACTCCATTTTTCTACTAGCCAATAAATACCAGAGTAGTAAGTGAAGTTATAAAATAAATCCCCTAATTTCATAAATTTTCTTTTATATGTTTTTTTGCGTTTATGTATGTATTGTATAATGAATAATAACTTATTTTTGTGTTTCTGCTTAGTTCAGCAACGCTCACACCTTTAGCGACTATCTCAAATATTTTTTTATCGTACCAATACATTTTTTCCAATACTGCATCTATACTGTCACGCTGCTTTGCCCATTTCACTTCGTCAATACCACTTTGTTCAATCTCTTGAAGCTCATTAATATCCTCTAAATAGACTTTCTTTTGCCTTAAACTACTTTTATATAGGTTTGTGTAAATCCCTCTTAAAACCTTATAGCAATAATAATGATTTATTTCGTCTTTATAATAAAGGTCAAGCCCTTTTTTTACATCGGCATCTAGTTGGATATACATTTCCATCACAACGTCCTCGCTCATTGAGGGGTTGCACCCAAAGGATTTGACGATATTATTCCAATCGTTGTGTTTTTTATAAGCTAGTTCTAAAATTGATATCATTTATTTTATTTATTTAAAAAGGTATTTCCATTGATTCTGTACCCTTAAACCCTGCTCGCTCTGTGGAAAGGTTAATTGGTTTTTCTATTGGTTTATTTGTCGTCAGTGTTCTAGGGACAAAGTATTCTAAAGGGTCGTAAATCTCACCAACCACAAAAGGTAGTCCGAACTCGTTAATACTAAAGCTAAACGTTTCAAACGCATAACCCCTACTTCGTTTGCAGCTTACTGTAATCCAATCTTTGTTAACTGTATTTATTTCAAGCTGTATTTGATTCTCTGTCTTTTTTTCTAAGAAACTCCCCAAGTGTCCAGTTGGTTTATCGCTCCCGAAATTACTGTGAATTACTGTGACAATATGACAATCGTATTTTGCGGATAGTTGCATTATTTTCTGAACACATAAATTTGATTCTTCTAAATTATTAACGTCCGAAACCAAGTCAGCAATCCCATCAATAATGACTAAGCCGTTTTTACCTTTGTTTTGTTCTAAACAGTGTTCTATAAATTGCAGACGTTCTTTGTACCCTATTGTCCTAAGTGCGTATGTGTGATAACAGCCTACTTCTTTAGTGTTTGACATATCTTGTACACGCTTAAAAACACGTTGAGCGTGCCAATGTCCTTGCTCTGTATCGAAGTGCATTAAACACCGCCCTTCCCTATGACCTTTTATCTTACCACCAAAATTATTACCACCACTTAAATAAACCGAAGCTAATAAACTAACAAAAAATGTCTTCTTGCTTTTTGGGGGGGCTTGTACGAAACTAAAATTTCCATAAGTTCCAATCGGAATTGGCATCGTAATATCGCCGCCTTTTGCCTGTATAGTCTTCTCGCCTAGACTTAATGCCGTTGGTGGGTATTCCATAACATCGTTGGTATCAATAGCACATTCTTCTGCTATCAACTCCATCAGCATATTGTGGGTGGTCTGTTCTTCTGTTATCTCTTTCATTTTGTATGTATTGTTTTGTTTTTTGGGGAGAGAATAGGAATCGAACCTAAACTTTATATAAAGACAGCCAACCTCTCCAAATGAAAAAAGGCGGTTATTATACCGCCCTTAGTTTTAGAACGGTAATCCGTCCCCTGTACCGCTTCCAGTGGCTTCTGCTTTCGCTTCTTCCCTTTCAGCTTTTACTATCGTTCCATCAGTCCAAACGACTTTACCGTTTCCAATGTATTCTTTGGATTTTTTCGCCTCACGTTCTTCTTGTGTTTGGCTCACTGTTATAGAAGTGTTATTTCCGTAACGTGTTTCGTCATTTACTGACATTGTAAGGTTTACATAAACCGCACCATCTT
>JABAZC010000045.1 GCA_018608625.1 Flavobacteriaceae bacterium
TCATTTACACGATTTATTGAAAGTTTTCCTTCCTTGACTGATGCAATAATAGCATCTGTAAATTTTGGTCCATGCATGTGCATATCCATTCCAGCATCAACAGACAAAAAAGAGGCTTCTTTCATGTCTTTTGCGGTATGATGTAGTGTGTTCAAACGCTCAATATCTAACCAATCACTTACGTAAAAACCTTGAAAATTCCATTCATTACGTAACACATCAGTCATTAACCATTTACTCATATGAGATGGAACACCATTTATCTCATTATGTGCCGCCATAATGGAATATACGCCAGCATCAATAGCTTTTTTATAAGGTGGCAGATGCACTTCTCTTAGTGTACGGACTGAAATATCTGCAGGAGCAGCATTTAATCCATTGATTGATTCTCCTCCACCAATCATATGTTTTGCGCAGGCAATTACTTTTTCTGTGCCTGTAAAATCATCTTGCTGAAATCCACGTATCATTGAAGCTCCCATATTACCAACCATAAAAGGATCTTCTCCAAATGTTTCTCCAACACGTCCCCATCTTGGATCTCTTAGAATATCAATATTTGGAGTGAATGCCCAATGGCTTCCTGAAGCACGCATTTCCTTGGCTGTTTGTTTCCCTACGGAATACAAAAAATCATCATTCCAAGTAGATGCTAACCCAATTGGTGATGGATATACAGTTGTACCAGATACCAAAGCATTACCATGTATGGCATCAATACCAATTAAAACAGGAATCTTAAGTGGTGATTTTAAAGCTAATTCTTGTAAATAATTTGCTTCTTTAGCCGTTAATACATGTAAAAAGGAACCTATCTTTCCTTCTTCACACATTTTTGAAACATCATTTACAGATAGTGTTTTATAAAATCCTTGTGCATCATTATTTTCTTTATCATCATTTGGGTTGCCTTTTTTCATATGCTCCAACCCAACAAACTGATTCATTTGATAGACTTTATCTTCCAAAGTCATTCTACTCATTAAATCAGCTACACGAGCTTCAACGGACTTAGAGGGGTCTAAATATATAGGATCATCATTCTTAGTTGTTTTAAAAGAAACAAATAGCATTAGTAGGGCACATAAAACTATCATTTTTATTGTATCAGTTTGTGGGTGCTTTTTACTTAGAATTTTCATTTTATTATTTTCTTTAGAGCTATTTTCAACATTTTTATTTATCTGCTTCATAATTCTATTAAATAATTCTTTTTGTTTTTTTGTATAAAACATGGAATCTAATTTTTAGTTGATTCTAACCCTCCAAAGTCAGTATCGGAAATACTTCTCAATTCAGTTAATGACATAGTATTGCCATAACCTTTCTTCAAACGGTATAATTCAGTTTTCAAACTATCAATTCTTCCAGCATGAGCATCAGAATTTATTAGATTATTCATTTCTGATGGATCATTTTGAAGATCATAAAATTCCCAAACATCAACATCATAATAAAAGTGAATTAATTTATAACGTTGATTTCGTATTCCGTAATGCGGTTGAACGCGATGGTAAAATGGGTATTCGTAATAATGGTAATACATGGATTGTCTCCAATCTTGTGGGGTTTTTCCTTTAAGATTGGAAAAAAAACTATTGCCTTGGACCGCTTCAGGAACAGGAATACCTGCCATTTCTAATAAAGTTGGGGCGAAATCGATGTTTGAAACAATATCTTCTACAATGGTTCCTGGTTTTATTTTTCCTGGATAACGAATAATAAATGGCATACGCAATGCTTCTTCGTACATGAAACGCTTATCAAAGAATCCATGTTCTCCTAGAAAAAATCCTTGATCTGACGCATAGACAACGATGGTATTTTCTTCTAATCCGTTTGCTTTTAAATACTCTAATACTCTTCCAATATTATCATCTACAGATTTTATAGTTGCCAAATAATCTTTGATATACTTTTGGTATTTCCACTTACGAATCTCTTCACTAGATAAATCCTCTGAAGGAGCTACAATTTCGCCAGGTTTAAATCCAAATCGCAGCCATTTACCACGTTCTTTCTTAGAAAGAGAATCTGGAGGCGTCATTTTCATGTCTTTTCTAGAAAAATAATCCATCGTCATTTCAGTATTCCCAGCGGTTAATTCTCGTCCTTTATAATTGTCATTAAAGGTTGCTGGATATGGCATCTCTATATCGTCCCACAGGTCTTCATATTTAGTGTCTGGGGCCCATTCACGATGTGGGGCTTTGTATTGTAACATCAGGCAAAAAGGTTCTTTTTCTTCTCTTCCATTGAGCCAATCTATAGCAAAATCAGTAGTTAAATTTGTTGCATACCCTTTTTCTTTAATTTTTTTGCCATTGTCATTATACACAGGATTCCAATACAAACCTTGTTGTCCTTGAGATAGGTGGTATTTATAATAGTCAAAACCAACGGGTTCTGATGCTAAATGCCATTTACCAACCAAAGCTGTTTGATACCCCGCTTTTTTTAATTCCTGTGGATATGTCCATTGTTTGCTATCAAAAACTCCTCCTTTATAATTTTTATAATACCCGTTAATATGACTGTATTTTCCAGTCAAAATAGCTGCTCTACTAGGTCCACAAATTGCATTGGTACATAAGGCATTGGTTAATAAGGCTCCTTCACTGGCAATTTGGTCTATATGTGGTGTTGGTGCTAATTCTTTAAAAATACCACCATAGGCAGAGATGGCGTTCGTTGCATGATCATCTGAAAA
>JABAZC010000010.1 GCA_018608625.1 Flavobacteriaceae bacterium
TACTCTTAGCATCCATAATACACGCATCCAGCGTTACATGTCCTTCTCTATCAGGCAGACCTCCATAGCCTACACTTCGGTTGTCAGGATCAGCCTCACATACACCAACGCCTGAAACAATAGCATCTATAGCGGATTTTCCTTTTACTAGTTGCCGCAGCGCTTCTTCATTAGCTGCAAACCCGTGATTCCATGTCGAAATGATTAAAGGCTTTTTAAGTGTATTTACAGCGGTTTTTGATTGGTCTGCTGTCAAGGCTGATGACCAAGAGTTTATAGCGGTCATTCCTATACTCCCTAACGTGGCTTTTTTTATAAAATTTCTTCTATTTGACATAATTTATTGAATTTTATACATTTCTGACGTTAAAGCATTACTCATTTTATTTATTTTATTTGGCAGCTCACTTTTAATAAAAACTAAAGTCCCCCCTTGCATAATCTCATTGTGTGTGATGTAATTTCGTTCGAGCTTTTTTCCATTTAATGTCATTGATTCTATGTATTTAAATCGGCTGTTATTATTCTCAACAACTACAGAAAAACGACTACCATTCTCTAAATTAATGATTGCTTTGTCAAATATAGGAAATCCAATATTATAAATCCCCTGTGCAGGGTTTACTGGGTAAAACCCTAAAGAGCTAAATAAATACCATGACGACATCTGTCCACAATCTTCATTTCCACAATGACCAGCCGGCGCATTTTTATATTGCGTTTCTAAAATCTCTTTTATGAGTTCCTGTGTTTTCCATGGTTTATCTACATAGTTGTACAAATAGGCCACATGGTGACTCGGTTCATTTCCATGTGCATACTGTCCAATCATGCCCGTACTAAATATAGGTAATTTATCTTCCGGCAAAGACGATAAGCTAAACATACTATCTAATTTTTTCTCTGCATTTTCTTTACCATTTAAAGCATCTACTAATCCTTCAACATCATGCTGAACAGACCAAACGTATTGCCAAGCATTACTTTCACAGAAATAAGACGTGTAATTTTTAGGAACAAATTCTTTTATAAACACACCAGTATCTAACTTTGGTCGCATAAATGTAGTTTTAGAGTCATATACATTTCTCCAGTTTTGAGAACGCTTCATGAAGTATTTGTAGTCCTTTTCAAACCCTAATTCGTTGGCAAATTGAGCAATACACCAATCGTCGTAAGCGTATTCTAATGTTTTTGAGACGGACCAATTTTCATGTTGATTCTCAACGGGCACATATCCTAATTTTTTATAAACATCTATCTGTCGTGCTGAGTCGTTGGCACTTGCTTTGCAAGCTTCATATGCTAATATAGAATCAAACCCTTTAATTCCCTTAAAATAAGCATCTACCAATACAGGAACCGCATGATAGCCAATCATCATATTGGTTTCGTTTCCCTGCATTGACCAAACAGGCAACAATCCTGTTTCTTTATAGTGAGCCAGCATTGAATTTATCATGTCGGACACACGATTCGGATGTAAAATAGTGTACAATGGGTGTGCTGCTCTGTAGGTATCCCAAAGAGAAAAAGTATCGTATCTAGAAAAATTCGATGCGTTCATTATGCTGTCATTAGCCCCTTTGTAATTGCCGTTGAGATCACTCAACAAAGTTGGCGCTAACATCGATTGATATAACATAGTATAAAAAATATGTTTTTTATCTAAGTTACTTGTTTCAATATGAATTTTTTGTAGCTCATTTTCCCATAAGCTATCGGCTGAACGTTGATAACGTTCAAAATTAAAGTGAGGTGCTTCAATTGTTAATGATTTCTTAGCGCCTTTAATACTGGCAGTTGAGAGCCCTATTTTTAAAATAACCTCTTCATTTTCAGCTGTTTGATAGTTTAAAATGATTTTAGTGTTATTTCCTTTAGCAGATGATCTCACTAGTGAATCGTTGGAGTAGAGTTGATACGATGAAAATGGCTTAGATAATTGAATTTCAAAATAAACACGTTGGTCTTTAGCCCATCCAGTTGATTTTCTATACCCTTGAATTGTTGTGTTATTTACCACGGAAATAAAAGTCTCTGTTGGGCGGTCCCAGTTTAATGCGTAGCCCAAGTCAATATGGATTTGCGATAAGGTATCTTTAGGAAAAATATACTTATGAATTCCTGCTCGGGGAGTAGCCGTCAGGGCTGCTTTAATTCCGTAGTCTAGCAATTCCACCGAATAATACCCCGGAGCTGCTGCTTCGTTGTTGTGAGAGAACCTAGAGAAAGGCTTGAAACTATTGTCTTTTATTCTTTTTGAAAACCGACTGTTGGTAGGCATGACTAAAATGTCATACATATCCCCAGCACCAGTACCGGATAAATGGGTGTGAGAAAAACCCGAAATAATAGAATCTTGGTAATAATAACCAGCAATTCGATCCCAACCTGGAATGCCAATATCTGGGCTTAGTTGCACCATCCCAAAAGGAATGGTAGCTCCTGGATACGTATTTCCAGGCCCATCAGAGCCAATAAAGGGGTTTACGAAAGTGGTGAGTTTGAACGGCTCTTTTATTTGCTTACTACAACAATTAAGAAGTAGAAAAATACTAATAAATACAAAACCGTAGTTTCTCATAAATAGTTATTTTAATCCAGCTTTTGTCTCTTTTATCGTTTGTAAATAAGCCTCTGTTAAGGTTTTACCTTCATAAAAAGCAACGCCTTTAGCACCATTTTCTTTTGCCAACAAGATGGCT
>JABAZC010000082.1 GCA_018608625.1 Flavobacteriaceae bacterium
TTCCCTTCTAATTTTGGCATTTGCTCTACCTTTCCTAAGTCTTCTAAATCTTGCGCTAAACGCAATAATAAAATTTGACCTTGTTCTTGATAAATAATTGAACGCCCTTTGAAAAACACAAAGGCTTTTAACTTAGCCCCCTCTTTTAAAAACTTTTCAGCGTGTTTTCTTTTAAAAGCATAATCATGATCATCGGTTTGTGGTCCAAATCGAATTTCTTTCACAACCACTTTAGTCGCTTTTGATTTGATAGCTTTATCTCGCTTCTTTTGTTCGTAAAGAAACTTTTTATAATCCATTACCTTACATACAGGTGGTACAGCATTTGGTGAAATTTCAACTAAATCAACTTCTTGCTCTCTAGCAAAAGCTAAGGCCTGTGATAAGCTGTAAACACCAACTTCAACATTGTCACCAACGAGTCTTAACTCCAGTGCGGTGATTTTTCTATTGATCTTGTGTTGATCTTCTTTAATAATTCTTAGAGGACCTCTGTCTCTTCTTCTACGTATTGCTATGGCTTTATATTTTAGTTAAACTTTAAATTCTTTAAGTGTTTTCTTAATCTCTTCTTCAATAATTGATGTAAATGATTTAACACTAATCGTGCCTAAATCCTCTCCACCATGCTTTCTTACGCTTACTGTTCCGTCGAGTTCTTCTTGCTCACCAACGATAATCATATAAGGAACTTTTTGCATTTCTGCATCCCGAATTTTCTTACCCATGGTTTCATTTCTGTTGTCCACGAGGGCGCGAATTTCGTTATTTTCTAGCAAATTTAAAACTTTTCGAGCGTATTTTTCATATTTCTCGCTAATTGATAGGATAATAACTTGATCGGGCATTAGCCAAAGTGGAAAGTTTCCTCCCGTATGTTCTAGTAAAATAGCCACAAAGCGTTCCATACTTCCAAAAGGAGCACGGTGAATCATGACAGGCCTGTGGAGCTCATTATCGGCCCCTTTATAAGTTAAATCAAACCTTTCAGGTAAATTATAGTCTACTTGAATTGTCCCTAATTGCCATTGACGTCCTAGTGCATCTTTGACCATGAAGTCTAATTTGGGTCCATAAAAAGCAGCTTCACCAGTCTCTACTACGTAATCTAAGCCTTTCGCTTCTGCAGCATTTATTATGGCTTTCTCTGCTTTATCCCAAACGTCAGAATCTCCAATATATTTTTCTAAATTTTCTGGATCACGTACCGATACTTGGGTCGAAAAGTTTTCAAATCCTAATGAGCCAAATACGTAAAGCACGAGGTCTATCACATTTTGAAATTCTTGATCTAGTTGTTCAGGCATACAAAATATGTGAGCATCATCTTGAGTAAATCCGCGTACACGGGTTAGTCCATGTAATTCACCACTTTGTTCGTATCTGTAAACAGTTCCAAATTCAGCATATCGTTTAGGTAATTCTTTATAGCTAAATGGCTTCGCATTGTAAATTTCGCAATGATGTGGGCAGTTCATAGGTTTTAATAAAAACTCTTCGTCGTCCTTAGGAGTTTTTATACTTTGAAAGCTGTCGGCTCCGTATTTTTCATAATGTCCTGATGTGATATACAGTTCTTTTTGACCAATATGCGGGGTTATGACCATTTCATAGCCTGCTTTTTGTTGTGCTTTCTTTAGGAAATCTTCCAAACGAGAGCGTAAAGCAGCGCCTTTTGGCAACCACAACGGCAAACCTTGTCCTACTTTCTGCGAAAAGGTAAAGAGCTCTAATTGCTTTCCTAGTTTTCGGTGGTCTCTTTTTTTAGCTTCTTCAAGAAGTGCTAGGTATTCGGTAAGCTCTTTTTGTTTTGGAAATGTAATTCCATAAACTCTAGTCAATTGAGTATTGTTTTCGTCCCCTCTCCAGTAGGCGCCTGCCACACTTAAAACTTTTACGGCTTTAATAATCCCTGTGTTAGGGATGTGACCTCCGCGACATAAGTCGGTAAACGTTGAATGATCACAGAATGTAATCTCTCCATCAGTCAGGTTTTCAATTAACTCTACCTTATAAGTGTTGTCTTCTTTTTTATATTTAGAGAGTGCGTCTGCTTTTGATACTGGCTTTAATGTAAAGTTATGCTTTCCTCTTGCGATTTCCAGCATTTTGTCTTCAATGGTCTTAAAATCTTTTTCAGAAATCACCTGATCACCTAAGTCAACATCATAGTAAAACCCATTATCAATTGCAGGACCAATAGATAGTTTAACTCCAGGGTACAATTCTTCCAAAGCCTGAGCTAGTACATGAGACGATGAATGCCAGAAAGCCTTTTTTCCTAAAGGATCTTTCCATGTATATAAAGTAAGACTGCCGTCGGAGGTTAGTAAGGATGAGGTTTCAACAGCGGTATCATTGAATTTAGCCGAAATCACATTTCGGGCAAACCCTTCGCTAATGTCCTTAGCAACATCTAATACTGTAAGACTTTGTTCAAAAGATCTTACACTTCCATCAGGCAATGTAATGTTAATCATAATTCGTTATGTATAATAGGAAGCAAATATAAGAGTATAAACGGTTTCAAACAATAACTATTCGTATAATTTGTTGAACAATATTATTATTTTTCTTATAATTTTTCATTCTTAACCTATTGTATTTCAGGGCCTAAAAGTGAGTTGTTTTGAGTTGCTATAAAATTGCTTACATAAAAGTTGCGAAAGGTAAAAAAGGTTGTATGTTTGCAG
>JABAZC010000067.1 GCA_018608625.1 Flavobacteriaceae bacterium
GTAAATAGTCCAACTAAAATTGATAATGTTCTCATAGTATATTTTTATTTTCTCATGGCTAAGGTGATGTCCTATAACTCCAAAAAACATATAAAGTGAAATAGTCATAGGAATCAGTATCAATAAATCAAATTGAGGACTTATTTCTTCAATCAATTCATTTCCATGGAAAATCAGGGTAAAGGTTAGGCTTCCAATAAATATGATTCTAGCGATTGTATCGGTTTCGACCTTGTTCATGAGGCAATAAATGCTAACGGTTTAGCTAAACTGCGTTTAAATGCAGTTTAGGTTTTGTTAGGCAATTTTTTTTGAATTTAGCCAAATGTTATTGGGCTTAAATTGATGGTAAATTGTTAGAACCCATCATCAGCACTATGTATTTTTCATTATCATAGAGCATGGCACTAGATACTTTTCCGTTTTTCTTTGTAAGCTCCTTGAATTTGAGATTTTCTATATTGATGTTTGCTAACTCTGCCTGGTACATCAACCAAGTACTATTTTTTATGGTTTCAATAGAAATTGAAGTTTTTGAACCGCAAGCAGCAACAATTAAAACAGGTTTGTCAAATAAAAACTTTCTTAAGACTTCTTGGTAAGAAGTTAATACCCATGACTTATTTATCATAGCAAGTGCTTTACCTTTATTAAGGCTATGGCTATGAAAAGGTATGGTCTCAATATTAACAATACTGTTGTAACCTAAATGATCTGCCCATGCAATGCTTTTTATTAATCTTCTGTGCGCATTAGCTCCGCCATCCTTTTTAAATTGCTCAGAAGTGTATATATCAGCTAAAATATTAGCAAAAGCTTTATAATCACTCTTTTCAAAATTCTCCTGTTTTTGAAAATCCATTCCCGCTCCAGGATTTGTTAAAAGCATAAAAAGTGGATTAGATCCATTTTTTAAAACAAAATACGGTTCTGGAGAATAATCAACCTGGAATATTTCTTCAAAATTATCTTCATATTGAAGCGTTTTGTCAAACCATTTTTGATGTAAAACATCACAATAGTCGTAGTAATCATGTATTAAATTTAATTTGTTCATAACTTAATTATTTTTCTTTTACCATTTTCGTCTTTCGGACTAACAATTCCATCTCTTTCAAATTGATCAAATATTCTCTCAGCTCTATTTTTACCAATTAGTAAAACATCACACAGAATTTCTGGGAGTGCAGCACCTTCACTCAATATTATCTCTTTCGCTTCATGATATTTTTCATCGTAATCTAGGGGTTGACCATCATCAACAGAAATTCCATTTTTACGCATATGCGCCGTAAGATCGTTAAAGTCAACATCTGGCATCAAAATTCCAGTCGTATATTTTAATGCTACGTACTCGTAATAATGTAGATCACGGTCTTGAACCGTTACATTAATCAGAATATTCCAGAAGTGCTGAATTTCATCCTCATCAAAAGTTTTGGCCAAATGAGCCGCACATTTTTCGAGAATTTGACCTTGCAGGCCTATTTTTTCATAAATCTGCATTTCATCATCAATGTTATCCCATACTTCACCGAGAGGTATATCAAGAGTATCATAGTACTCTATGGCCTGGTTCATGTGCATAATTTCAGCATCGCTGACTTTTTTATCTGCCAGCATCATATGGCGAATCAAGGCAGCCATTGCAGATGCGGTACCCCAACCATCTGGTAAGCGGTTTGCTTCCTCTTGTTCTTCTAATTCTTTTTCTTTTGTATCTGCACCGACCTGATCCCCCCACCATTCTCCTCGCATCGCACCAGACTCTTTACCTTTTTTCCATTTTCCGTTAAGTCGTCCCTCTTTAACAGTAAATTTAACAAGCCCTTCCATTCCATTGTTTTCCCACTCTCCTTCAAATTCACCATCTTTAAATGTACCAGATAGGGTACCACCTTTTTGATAGCTTCCACTAGCTTTACCATTACTTTCGACCACTAATTCTAGAGTACCAAAATTTCCTTTAAATGTATAGTTCATTTTTTTTTTTTAATCAAGTTAAATATAATAAATTAGGCGACAAATCTCAGATAACATTTTCTATTTCTTTTGTTTAGGATATATTTTATCCTTAGGTATAGTTCTTTCAATTTTATCGCTTTGCTACCTAACTGGATTCGGTAGCTAAATAATCCTTTGCCCAAGGCTGTTGCTCTAAAAGATCCACCTCATCACCATGATACAGTTCAAGTAAATCTTGCACAATCTCTTTAATCTCATCAAGATCATTGTATAAATTAATCCCAGTACATTCAATATTTTCTAAATAAATTACACATTCGTAAATTTTACCCTCCTTAAAATAAAATGCATTCCCATACTCTGATAAAGTTGCTCCATCATGATAAGCTTCATCTTCCGCATCAGCAAATTCATAATAAGTCTCTATATCTCCAGACTCTGTTTCTCCTTCCACAACTTCGTTGATTAAAAATGCGGTATCAATTAAATCTCTGTAAAATCTTTCGTAATGTATCCCATCTAAATGTTCCATCGTTATTTATATTTTTAGTTGTTAATGTTTCGTTAGTATTCTATAAATTTTGCCTAACGGTTAATGTATGGTGTCGTAGCAACCCGAAGGGTGCTATGCACTATACATA
>JABAZC010000055.1 GCA_018608625.1 Flavobacteriaceae bacterium
ATGGCTAAACTGGACAGCAGACGGAAGCATTATTGCTAATAAAAGCAATATTGCGCCTACATTTTTTCCGATTTGACTTTTTAAATACATATGTTTCTTAAACTCGCTTCAAAAGTAATAAATATTTTTAATTAAAATAATGATTTAAATTAATTCTTCGTGTTAATCATTTTTGGCGTTGCAACTGTCCTAAAACCTAAATGTTCTAAGGAAGTGTTTGGGTCGGTAGCCATGCGAGAGGACACCCGATAACTCGCACAATAGGACGCATTACACAAAAACGAACCGCCTCTAATTATTTTTTCACTAATTTGGGGGTTGTTAGGGTTGTAAGCGCTGTTTGCTCCTTTAGGATTGTTAGAAACCTCCCCTTTAGATGCTAACTTTGCATAGTAATCAACATTGTACCAATCGCTGGTCCATTCCCATACATTTCCAGAAATTTCATACAAACCAAAATCATTTGGAGGAAATGTTTTGACAGGTGCACTTTTTTCAAAACCATCTGCTTGTGAGTTGGAAACAGGAAATTCGCCTTCCCAGCTATTCACATTAGATGAAAGATTTTCAACAAAATCTCCCCAAAAGTAGATCTTGTTCTTTTTACCGCCTCTTGCTGCGTATTCCCATTCTGCTTCTGTGGGTAGGCGTCGTCCGGCCCACTTACAATAAGCTAGCGCATCCTCAAAAGACACATGCACCACAGGATGATTTTCTTTGCCAATGATAGAACTTCCTTTTCCGTTAGGTTGTGTCCAGTTGGTGCCAATACTCCATTTCCACCATTGAGAAAAATCATATAAATTGGGTACA
This sequence comes from Flavobacteriaceae bacterium, assembly GCA_018608625.1. Taxonomy (GTDB): domain Bacteria; phylum Bacteroidota; class Bacteroidia; order Flavobacteriales; family Flavobacteriaceae; genus Hel1-33-131. The sequence continues at coordinate 814 of JABAZC010000055.1, forward strand.
GATGTTTTAGTTTTTTTAAATAATAAAGATCCAGGTTGAAGTATTGAATCGTGTGGTTTTGGTGTGCCAGGAGGTAATTGTGATGCGATTAATGACCAGTCTATAGGCTGTTCCGCAGTAGTAATATAGTTAGTAGCTTCTACAAATTTTAAAAACTGAGCATTAGTAACTTCAGTGATGTCCATGTAAAACCCATCAATCCGAACGTTATGTTTTGGTTTTTCATGAGGCAATGCCATTTTATCATTTTTAGATGCGCCTTGTTCATAGACTCCGCCAGGAATCCATACCATGCCATCTATAGTAAGTTTATTTTTCAACTCGTTAGTTTTTGTTTTATTTATACAACTAAACACAAAACAAATTAAGGCACAGTAGAAAATTTTGTTGCAAATTTTTCTCATTTTCTTTTTTTATAATTCCTCAGATCAAATTTAGATAATTTAAATCCAAATTTATTTTATTTATTCTGAACATCTTCAATTTTTATATACTTTGCCTCATTATTAACAAAGTTAGATTTTAATTATAAAATTAATTAATATTTATCATTAATTCTCTTTTATCATTAATTCTCTTTTATCATTATGGACTAGTATTTTTTCAAATTGTATACTTTTTAATTTTATGCCCCATTAATATCGTACAATAACTCAATATTGTTATTATATATTACTGTAATTAAATATTTTTACTGCCATGAACAGACTTACAATTTTTTTGTATTTCACCTTTTTTATTTCATTTGAATTGATTGCTCAGGTTAATCCTTTTCAAGTAGTTCAAGACATGGGAAGAGGGGTGAATTTAGGAAATACTTTAAGTGCTCCTGTGGAAGGCAATTGGGCTCCTGTTGTTTATGAGCAGTATTTTATTGATGTCAAAAACGAGGGGTTTTCTAACGTTAGAATTCCAGTAGATTTTTATGGTTCCCGAACTACTGGGAGCACAACAGGTTTTTCAATTAATGCAGGGACTGCTGGTAATTATAATGGGTCTATTTCTGATTTCACAGTGAGCCAAACTTATCTTAACCGATTGCAGACTATTGTAGATTGGTCGATTAGTCAAGAACTCTATACTGTCATAGATTTTCATGGTGCACAGCTAAAATCCGAGTTTCTAACAACGTTTGATAGTAGTGAACCTAATTATAGTGCTCCGAGCTCTGAAAAACGGGCTGCCGATTTAATGAAATTTAAATCGATTTGGACAGCCATTGCAAACCAATTCATCAATTATTCGGAGACTCTTATTTTTGAGGTTGTAAACGAACCTTATTTTGAATTGAGTGCTGATGAAATGGATGCGTTAAATACACTAATCATATCAACAATAAGAGCTACAGGGGGAAATAATAGTACGCGAAGTATTATTATCACTGGTGGAACGCTCACCTCTTACCAAGCACCTACTGCTATAGGTTCAAATGTAATACAGAGCGACGACTATTTGATTGCCTCTTTTCATTACTACCAGCCATTTAACTTTACGAGTTCATCTACGTCTAATAATAATGTTTTTAATTGGGGTTCAACTTCTGAAAAAGCAACAGTTATTAGTCATTTTGATGTTGTCAAATCTTGGTCTGATGCTAATAATATTCCAGTTACGTTAGGTGAGTTTGGTGCCGACAATACAAATGGTATAAATTATTCCACTGGACTCGACGGAGATGATGGTGGGCCAGAAAACCTCGATCGTGTTGAATACCATAGATTTCTTGCTGAACAGGCTATAAACAGAGGTTTTTCGTTCTCTGCTTGGTGTGCAGGTAATAAATCTAATAAAACAATTCACCTAAGAACAGATAACCCGTCAACTTCAAACGCTATTTCTGGAAATTGGGTAACAGACGTAAAGGATGCGCTTTTAGAATCTGGAAACTGGCCACTTTGTTATGGTCCTATTGTTGAGGCCATACTGCTTAATCCTGATTTTGAATGTGGTTATTCTTACCAATGGAGTTTTTCTGTTCAGGGAAACTTAGCAGCAGCAAACTATTCAGATGCCTTGAGCGCCTCATATGCAGGAGATGCGGGCGGTAGGGTTGAAGTGACTTCCGCTCACATATACAATAAAGTCTTGCTTAGTAATAACGTATATACAGACGATTTAACAGGAAAGAGATTAATTATTCATGGATATATAAAAACACTCGGACCAAATCAATCTATTAAAATTAGAATTAAATCAAATATTGAAGGCGATACAGCTTACACTGCATCAGATGTAATAAACCTTTCTGATGGAAGTTTAGAAGGTGCGACTTATGAGCAAGTCGAGTTCTCATATGAGGTTCCTGAAGAAACCGCTTCAGTTCAAGTTCAATTGATGTTTGGTCAGGATGAAGGAACATATTTGATTGATGATTTTTCAGTATCAGTTGAAGATGCCAGTTTGGGGCTAGATGTTTTTGAACCCGAACCCATAATCACATTATTTCCAAATCCTAGCAGAAATTTTGTAACGATTTCTACAAATTTAGCCTTATCCTCTTTGAAAATATTTAGTAGTATAGGGCACTTGGTATACGAACAAATGAATACCAATCGTATTAATCTAGATTCATATTCAGTAGGAAATTATATTTTAAAAATTGAAACAACTTCTGGATCATCGTATTATAAAAAGTTAATTATTAAATAGTAAATTGTAACTAAAAGTAAATTTAAATTAATCTTATAAATGAAAGTAAAAAATTTAGTTTTGTGTTTTTTTATGCTTTTTTTCAGACCTGGATTATTCGCTCAGTCTGAAACTCAAAATCCTAATATTTTGTTTATAGCAATTGATGATCTAAAGCCTACCATTGGTAGTTTTGGTGATGCATTTGCGCAAACTCCAATAATGGATGCCTTATCTAAAGAAGCAACTATTTTTTTAAATAATCATACGCAACAGGCCGTCTGCGGTCCGTCTAGAGCCAGTTTAATGACAGGTAAAAGACCAGATTATACCAAGGTAAGAGATCTTAAAACTAAAATGCGAGATATCAATCCAGATATTCTCACCATTCCAGAACACTTTAAGAATAATGGATATCAAACATTAGGAGTTGGAAAAATATTTGATCCCCGCTGTGTCGATAATAAAAGAGATCTACCTTCTTGGTCTATTCCTTTTATAAAAGAAAACCAACTCGTCTATTCTTCAGATTATGGTCCGCCAGCATTGGGGTATTATCAAAATAAAGACATTAAAAATAAGGTAAGACAGTTAAAAGCCGAAGCTACTTCTAAGGGAGTTAAAAATCTTAATAAATATGTGAGAGATAACTATAAACCTCCTTTTGGTAGTGCCAATGTGCCCGATGAAGCATATACAGACGGTGCCATCGCTGCTCGTGCGAATTTAATGTTACAAGATTTAAGCCAAAATCAATCAGCTCCTTTTTTCTTAGCAGTCGGCTTTAAGCGCCCTCATCTTCCTTTTACAGCTCCTCAAAAATATTGGGACCTCTATAATAAAAGTGAAATTGAGTTAGCTTCTTATCAAACAAAGTCTGTTAATGGTCCTGATTTAGCCTATCACAGTTCAGGCGAAATGCGTTCTTATAAGTATCCTGAAATTGACTATGTGATCAATGAAGAAAACCTTTTAGATTTAGAGGAATCTCACCAAAAGGATTTGATTCACGGGTATTATGCCTGTACCAGTTTTATCGATGCTCAAATTGGAAAAATACTACAAACACTCAAATCAACAGGACTTGATAAAAACACGATTGTTGTGATATGGGGCGATCATGGTTGGCATTTAGGAGATCATAGTTTATGGAATAAGCATTCAAATTTTGAACAAGCTACACGTTCCCCATTAATAATATACAATCCAAAAGTAAAAAAGGGTGTTAAGGTCACTTCTCCAACTGAATTTGTAGATATTTTCCCTACGCTTTGTGAGGCTGCTAACTTGAATATTCCTTCGAACCTTGATGGAACTAGTTTAAACTCTTTGGTAGAAGGCGCTGCCATTTCCCCAAAATCATACGCAGTAAGTCAGTGGCAAAGTGGTAATAAAACAGGATATAGTTTTCGAACGGAACAATACCGATACACAGTTTGGGTGACTAACAAAAAAAGTACAGACCCAATTTTTCAAAAAGATATTTATGCTGAAGAGTTATACGATTATAAATTTGATCCTAATGAAACCTACAATAGAATTGACGATGAAAACTATGCGATCTATAAAACTCGATTCCAAAAGTTAGCAGCAAGATATTTTAAGAGTCAATTAATAGATACCATTAAAACAGAAAAGTTCCCGCTAAATACTTCTAAATTAATTATTGGAGCGACTTTAAATCACCACGAAATGGACTCTGAAAAAGGGGCGTTGTTCCTTAAAGATTTCAACTATCTAACGCCTGCCAACGCTGCTAAGCAATCGAGAATCCATCCAGAACCCAATGTTTGGGATTGGAAAAGAATTGATGATTTTATTGCCTTTTCTAAATCAAATAATTTGATTGTGAGAATGCATGGTCCATCGAGTCCTCAAGCTTCAAAATGGGCTAAAGAGGACAATAGAACTGCTGAAGAACTTCAAACAGTTATGGTTGATTTTATGACTGCTATCGCCAAACGTTTTAATACTATCCCAAATATTAAATGGATGGATGTTGTTAATGAAACCGTTTTACCAAATGGAAAGTGGTTTGGGCCCAAAAAAGGAACTTCTTTGTGGGAAAACCCGTGGCTTAAAATGGGCTTAGATCCTAATGGATTCCCAAATTATATTTTAAAGTCATTTGAAATTGCCACCAAGCATGCAACAAATATTAAACTTGTATACAATCATAATGCAGGAATGCAGCCAATCATGTGGGACAAGGTTAAGGAAACTATTTTATACATACGTTCTAAAGGACATCGTGTCGACGCAATTGGTTGGCAAGGCCATATTAATTTAAGTAGTTCTACTAAAGATTTTATTGAAGATACAGATAACACTCTAAATAAACTTTCAGAATTAGTAGACTGGGCTCATGCTAATGATTTAGAATTCCATATCACAGAACTGGACTATAAAATAAAAGATAAATCAAACATTATTGTACAATACCAGCTACAGGCTTTATTATACTCAAAAATCATCTCTCTACTAGAATCAAAAACAGCAACTGGAGTTGTGGCATTAAATCTATGGGACATGGGTGAGCGCTTTAAAAAGAATAGAGGATATTTTCAATCTATTTATGATGCTGACCTAAAGCCAACTCCAGCCTATCAAATTATTAAAAACGCATTAAAAAATTAAAAATGAAGTTATTAAAATTACTATCTTTTTCGGCTATTCTTGTGACAAGTGTTGGGTTTTCTCAATCCAATACCCCTATATACCTTGATGCCAATCTAACTTATGAAGTACGTTTAGACGACCTTATGAGTCGAATGACTCTACAGGACAAGGTTTATCAGATGAATCAGTTTGTAGGTCTAGATCACATGCGTCAAGCTGAAAAAAATCTAACAGAAGAGGAATTGCATTCTAACGATGCTCAGGGTTTCTATAAAGGATTGTTCAGTGATGATGTTGCTCAAATGACTAAAGAGGGTAAAATCGGTTCTTTTCTTCATGTATTAACGACAGAAGAGGCTAACCTTTTACAAGAACTTGCTCTTCAGTCACCACTTAAGATACCAATTTTAATTGGTATAGATGCAATTCATGGAAATGCTCTGGTTTCAGGAACAACAGTGTACCCTTCTCCAATAACTTTAGCCTCTACTTGGTCAGATTCCTTTTTATACGATATTGGAAAACAATCAGCCAAAGAAATGAGAGCTACTGGATCGCACTGGGCATTTACTCCTAATATTGATGTGCTTCGTGATCCTAGATGGGGTCGCGTGGGAGAGACGTTTGGAGAAGATCCTTATATGGTCGGAAATATGGGGGCTGCGATGATTAATGGATTCCAACAAGGTGATTTTTCAGGCCCAGAAAAAGTTATTGCTTGTGCAAAGCACATGATTGCTGGTGGTGAGCCAGTAAATGGTCTTAACGCTGCCCCAATGGATGTATCGCTGCGTACTTTAAAAGAAGTGCATCTTAAACCTTATCAAAAAGCTATTGACGCTGGAGTCTATTCAATAATGGCGGCTCATAATGAACTTAACGGAGTGCCATGCCATATGAACTCTTGGTTAATGACTGATTTATTCAGAAACCAATGGGGGTTTGAAGGTTTTTATGTTAGTGATTGGATGGATATTGAACGACTCGAAACCCTTCACCATGTTGCAAATGATTTAAAAGAAGCATCTTACTTATCTGTAAATGCAGGAATGGATATGCATATGCACGGCGTAAAATTTCCAGAAGCAGTTGTAGAACTTGTTAATGAGGGAACACTTTCTATAGACCGTATTAACGATGCTTGTTCTAAGATATTAATGGCCAAGTTTAAGCTAGGCTTATTTGAAAATCGAACTGTTAAACTAGAAGCTATTAAAAATCATGTATTAATTGATGCACACAAAAAAACAGCTTTAGAAAGTGCCCAAAAGGGAATTGTTCTTTTAAAAAATAATGGAGTACTTCCCTTAGCTAATACATCAAATAATAAGCGAATTTTAGTCACGGGCCCCAATGCAAATAACCAAACAATATTAGGAGATTGGCATGCTGAACAACCAAATCAAAATGTCATTACAATATTTGAAGGTATACAAGATTTAGGGACTGAAAAAGGCTATGAGGTTAGCTTTTTTGATTCAGGCGAAAATATTCGCAAAATTAAAGATGCTAAAATTAAAGCAGCTGCACTTTTAGCCAAAGATGTGGATTATGTCGTAGTAGTGGTTGGGGATAACTCAATGCGTTACCGATGGAAAGATAAAACAGCAGGCGAAAACATGGCTCGTGCAGCTTTGGATCTTCCTGGAAAACAGCTAGAATTAGTTCAAGCGATTGAAAAAACGGGTACGCCTGTAATTATTGTATTGGTTAATGGTCGACCAATCTCAGAACCATGGTTACAAAACAACGTTCCAGCGATTATTGAGTCCTGGGAACCAGGTTTGTTTGGAGGAGAAGCGGTTGCCGACGTTCTTTTTGGAGATGTGAATCCTAGTGGTAAATTACCACTCACAGTGGCCCGAAGTGTTGGACAATTACGCATGATTTATAACCATAAGCCATCCGCTTATTTTCATAAGTATGCCTTAGAAAAAAAGAAGCCTTTATATCCATTTGGCTTTGGCTTAAGTTATACCAAGTATAAGTACTCTAACCCACGTCTTTCAAGTAATGAGCTCGAGAAAGGGAAATCAGTTACTCTTAGTTTCGAGCTTGAGAACACTGGAGACATGGACGGAGAAGAAATAGTGCAGCTTTACATCAGGGATAAAGTAAGCAGTGTTACGCGTCCTGTGAAAGAATTAAAAGGCTATCAGAGAGTATTTCTGACTAAGGGATCTTCCAAAACAGTATCTTTTGAAATTGATGTCCGAATGTTGGCGTTTTATGATATCAATATGGATTATTGTGTAGAGCCAGGAGCTTTTTCAATTATGGTTGGAAAATCATCTGCATATAGAGATCTAAAATCAGTAGAGTTAAATGTTAACAATCGAATAAAAATCGAAGAATAAATGAAAAATTTTTTAATATTTTTTGTACTTTTTTCTGTTACAGTAAGTTCACAAAATCAAACGCAGCCTAAAAACGTTTTATTCATCATGGTAGATGATTTACGTCCCGAACTCAGTTTATATGGCCAAAATCGAATCATAAGCCCCAATATTGATGCATTAGGTGCTTCTGGAGTGACTTTTAATCGCGCCTATTGTAACGTGCCTGTTTGTGGGGCTTCTAGAGCAAGTCTTTTAACGGGGGTTCGTCCCACAGCAAATCGTTTTTTAACTTATCATAGCCGTATCAAAAAAGACATGCCAGACGTTGTTAATATGGCTCAATACTTTAAAAATCGTGGTTATTCTACAGTTAGTAACAACAAAATAACTCACATTAAAAATGATATTGATGCTTGGGATGATGAATGGTATCCTAAAAGCAAAACTTGGCGAAATTATCTTTCAGAAGAAAATTTAATCCTTCTAGCTTCCAATAAAGCGGGCTATGCTTATGAGAATATTGATGTCCCAGACGCGGCTTACATTGATGGACAAACAGCGCTTAAATCTGTAGAGGATTTGAAACAGTTTAAAGCAGAGGGGAAACCATTTTTTTTAGCAGTTGGGTTTGTGAAACCTCACCTTCCTTTTAATGCACCTAAAAAGTATTGGGATTTATACGATCCAAAATTAATTACACTTCCAGAAAACGCTACGTTTCCAAAATCCGCACCTCAAAGGGCAAATCATAAATGGGGTGAATTACGGGCATACATAGACATACCAAAAACAGGTCCTGTTTCTGATACCATAGCCAAAAAATTAATACATGGGTATTATGCCAGTGTGAGTTATGTTGATGCTCAGATAGGTATTTTAATAAATGGGTTAACAGAACTAGGATTGCGAGAAAACACCGTCATTGTTTTGGTAGGAGATCACGGTTGGAGCTTGTCCGATCATGGTCTTTGGGCGAAACATAGTAACTTTGAAGTGGCCCTTCAAGTTCCATTAATTATAAGTGGTTCTGGATTACCGAAAGCAGCTCGTACGAATTCTATTGCCGAGTTGGTAGACATTTATCCAACACTTTGTGAACTTACAGCGGGAGAATCGCCTACTCATTTACAAGGTAATTCTTTAGTTTCAGCTCTAGAATCTCCTGACGAAATATTTAAAAATAGGGCGTTAGCTCGTTACCAAAAAGGAGAAACGCTCATCGTTGATCAGTTGTTTTATACCGAGTGGCAGCAAAAGGGTAAAGTTGTCTCCAAGATGCTATACAACCACGAAACAGATCCTAACGAAACTATTAATTTGGCAAATGACCCTGCATATTTATCTATTGTAAAAGGATTAAGTCAACAATTAGAACAATTCAAAATGACATTTAATTAATTTAAATTATGACTATAACAAAAAACCTCTTTTTTGGCCTATCACTATTAGCCATTACAACATTAGCTTGTAAAACATCTAAACCATCTGTGGCTGTTAATACGAATCCAAAACGTCCTAATATTGTTTTTATTATGGCGGATGATCATGCTGTTAGTGCAATTAGTGCCTATCAGGACTGGTTAGCAGAAATTGCGCCCACTCCAAATATCGATCGGATTGCTAACGAAGGGATGTTAATGACAAGAACGTTTAATACCAATTCTATATGCGGACCAAGCCGTGCGGCGATTTTAACTGGGAAATACAGTCATGTAAGTGGTTTTTTTAAAAATGAAAAAGGTGGCGATTTTGATGGGAGTCAAATGACATTTCCAAAATTATTTCAAAAATCTGGTTACCAGACAGCCGTTGTTGGGAAATGGCATTTAGGAACCAGTCCTACAGGATTTGATTATTCTAAAGTAATGATAAATTGGGGAGGTCAAGGAACTTATTTCAACCCCGTATTTTTAGAAAATGGTCGGGATACGATTGTAGAAAAAAAACGACATTCAACCGCCCAAGTTGCACATGATGCCATCAAGTGGATAGGCGAGGGGCGAGATAAAGACAAACCGTTTATGTTGATGTATCAATTTAAAGCACCCCACCGACCATGGGAGCCAGCAGAGGAATTTAAAGATTTGTTCACTGATGGAGACATTCCACACCCTGCAAACTTTAATGACGACTACAAAGGCCGTAAAGCTGCGAGTGAGCAATGGATGGAAATAGAAAACCATATGAATCGAAGAGATTTAAAAGTGGCTCCACCAGAAGGGCTCTCAAAAAAAGAGCTTAATGGGTATTATTCTTATGGAAATAAAGGAGATTTTTGGACTCCTAACGATACGCTTCAAGGAGCTGATTTGAAAAACTGGAAGTATCAAGCTTATATCAAGGATTATTTACGATGTGTTGCAGGAGTTGATAAAGCGGTTGGGCAGATGTTAGATTATCTTAAAGCTAATGATTTACTAGATAACACAGTCATTATATATACTTCTGATCAAGGATTTTACTTGGGAGAACATGGTTGGTTTGACAAACGATTTATGTATGAAGAATCGTTTAAAATGCCGTTCATGATTCGCTATCCTGAGCTAATAAAGCCAAAATCTGTGAATTCAGATTTATTACTAAATATTGATTTCGCACCGACTTTACTTGACTTAGCTGGCATTGTTGTTCCTGAAGAAATGCAGGGATCAAGCTTTAAACCCTTATTAGAATCTAATAAAAAAGTAACGACTCGAGATGCGGTTTATTATCATTATTATGAATTTCCAAAATGGCATAATGTTCAACCACACTATGGGGTTAGAACCGACCGTTATAAGTTGATTCATTACTATTATAACATGAACGAATGGGAGTTGTTTGATTTAAAAAAGGATCCAAACGAAATGGATAACCTATACGGTACTTCGGGAACTAAAAAATTGACTCAAAAATTAAAAAATAAAATCAAGGAATTACAAGTTGAGTATAAAGATAACATGACTCTTGAAGAAATGCGTGCAATGACTGATGTTGTAATAGAGAGGGTTTATAATGAAGAGAATATCAATAAGCGATAATAGGTTTTAATTTAATATCCGCTGTTTTGGTTGATTAGTGACACTGATTGATTCAAATTTACTATTTAGACGCTTGTTTGTTAGCTAAATTTGGGATATGAAAATAAATTTATTTTTTGTTGTTTTTATTTACTCCTTGTTTGAGTTTAATGTGTATGCTCAAAACTCTGTAGTAGTCATTAAACCTTCTTTTCAGGTTTACAAGACAGTAAACAGCACAGCTCTTAATTTGTATATTTATAAACCGCTCGATTTTGACGCCTCTGAAATTTATAATTGTGTGGTGTTTTTTCATGGCGGGGGATGGAATAATGGCAGTCCCAAATCTTTCAGAAGACAGTCTATGTATTTAGCTTCTAGAGGGATGATTGCTATTTCAGTAGAATATCGATTAAAAAACACCCATGGTACAACTCCTCAGGATGCTGTTGAAGATGCGAAGTCGGCTATCCGATTTGTAAGACAACACGCTAACGAACTAAATATAGATCCTAATACAATTACTGCAGGTGGTGGTTCTGCAGGCGGCCATTTAGCAGCCTCTTGTGCGTTACTACCTAAATTTGACAGTCCAAATGAAGATTTAGCCGTTAGCTCACTCCCTAATGCTTTAATATTATTAAACCCAGTGGTTGACTTGGGGCCTGGTAATTATGCACATAAACGTTTTGGTGAACGTTATATAGACTTGTCTCCTATTGATAATATTGTAGCAGGAGCACCACCGTCTATCATATTAGTAGGTACTAAAGACCGTATTGTGCCTGTAAAAATGGTACAATCCTTTAAAGAAAAAATGGAGGCAGTAGGAAGTCGATGTGACCTAGTCCTTTATGAAGACCAAGCACATGCATTTTTTGCTAAGAAACCAATTAAATATTTTATAGAAACAACCGATGAAATTGATAAATTTCTAGTTTCTTTAGGTTTTCTAAACGGAAAATCAACAATTAATAATCAATACTAATAATTAAATACAATCAACTATGAAAAAATCACTCATTATTTTTACATTTTTACTTACTTTTTCTTACGTAAGTGCACAAGAAAACAGAAGTGCAGATAAAAGATCTTCAAGAGCTGTTGCTTTAATTTTATCTGAAATGGAATTATCAGATAATCAAGCTCAATTTTTAAAGAAAACACTGTACACTAAATATGCAGAAAATTCTTTAAAAATTAAAGGAAAAGGTCTTTCTCAAGAAGAAAAGAAAGCTGTATACAAAAATGCATTTATTACTACAAGGAAAATTTTACGTGAACAATTTTCTGAAGAAGATGTCAAGTCTATTATTAAATTAGAACGTCAAAGTAATAAAAAGTAACAATAAACTAAATTTAAAAAAGAGGCTGAAATTTATTTCAGCCTCTTTTTTTTTTACAACATCTAATAATTTTAGTATATAAAAATTTACTTTATTGTTTAGTTGTTTGTATCCCTTACTTCAGTAGGAAGGTTTCCAAACTGAGTTTTGTAACACTTAGTAAAGTAAGAAGGTGATGAGAAACCAACTTTGAAACTAATTTCACTAATAGAATGATCACTACTTTCTAAAAACTGTTTTGCTTTTTCGAGTCGTATCTTTTTAATAAATTCATTAGCGGTGTTTCCTGTCAGAGCTTTAATTTTTCTATAGAGTTTACTTCTACTAATTAGTAATTCATCTGCGAGGTTTTCTACATTTAAACTTGGGTCGTTTATGTTTTTATGGATGTATTCAAGAATATTTGTAATGAATTGTTTGTCAAGTGAGGTGGTATTCAATAATTCTTTATCACTAACTCCATTATAATATTTATTAAACAATATTTGACGACTATTTATGAGTTGGCTTAGGTGTGATTTAAGCACATTCATATTAAAGGGTTTGTTTAAATATACGTCTGCTCCGGAATCAATCCCTTTTACTCGGTCTATTTGCATTCCTTTCGCTGTAAGCAACAGAATTGGAATGTGGCTTATTCTTATGTCTTTTTTTATGCTACTACACATTTCAAATCCGTCCATTATTGGCATCATAACATCAGATATAACTAAGTCAGGGATAAATTTAATTGCCATTTGAAGCCCTTCTTTGCCGTTAATAGCCATCTTTAATTTGTAATCCTCTTTGAGCTCATTTTTTAAATAGTTACGCAATTCAGAATTATCTTCAACGATTAGTACTGTTTTCTTAACACTATTTTCAGCACTTTTTACATCTGAATCAGTTTTAGAGTTATTTATTTGCTCATAAATTTCATTATTTATTTTCGAGTCAGATTCGGTTTTGGAAATATTTAAATGCTTATTCCCCAAAGGAAGTAGTATCTTAAATTCAGTTCCCTTTTTTTGTTCACTACTAACTTGAATGGTTCCTTTATGAAGGTCAATGAAACTTTTAACCACTTCCAGGCCGATTCCAGTTCCTCCATAATATTGCTTGTCCATTTCGTTTGATTGATAAAATCTAGTGAAAATATGTTCTAAATCTTTTTTGTCAATACCTATTCCACTATCAAGTATGCTAATTTCGATTCCATATTGATCTTCATCATCACTTAATAATGGAAAATTAATCGGTTGTAAAGGAATCTGAATTTTAATAGAAACTATACCATTGTCTTTAGTCGCTTTAAATGCATTAGACAATAGATTAAATATTATCTTTTCAAGCATAGATGGGTCTGCCCATATGGATGTATTTTCTTCATTGCTTTCAACCGAAAGTATTATATCTCGTTGAGTGGCTTCTTCTTCAAAATGACTTGCCACCTCCTTTACAAACGCAACGATTTCAAATTTTGAAGCATTAATAGCCATTTTGTTAAATTGAAGTTTTCTAAAATCCATTAATTCATCGATTAACCGCGAAAGTCTCTTCGAGTTTTTATAAATCGTTTCATGCTTCTCTGCGACATCACTAGGTAGCTTTACTGATTTATCTTCTATGATGGCCTCAAGAGGGTTTAGGATAAGGGTTAAAGGCGTTCTAAACTCGTGAGAAATATTAGTGAAAAATTGAATTTTTTTCGCATTTAGGGCCTCATCCTGAGCTCGTTCCTCACGTTCGTTTTTTATTTGCAGGCGTTCCTTTATTCTAGTGTTAAAAAAGTTGTAAACAATGAACACGAAAGTTAGTGTGACTAGCAAGAATGTGATTAAGGCTAAGTTAGTTTTCCACCAAGGAACTAGAATTTTTATCTCTAGCACCGTGGGCGTATCATTCCAGACCCCATCTGAATTACTAGCTTTAACTTTAAAATTATAGTTTCCAGCGGGAATATTTGTATAGGTTGCATTCCTAGTTTTTTTTACATAATTCCAGTCTGTTTCAAATCCCTCTAGATAGTATGCATATTCAATATTTTTTGACCTAGTATAACCCAGTCCAAAATAGTCAATTGTAAACATATTTTGGTCATACCCAAGTTTGATTTTTGAAGTTTCACTAATCACTTTCTTTAGTGGAGAACCGATATCTGAAGGGGTGATACTTAGATTTGAAATTTTAAAATCCGTTAAATAAACAATAGGTGGTTTTGGGTTTGTAGTTATAGCTTTGGGGTCAAAGTAATTGATCCCTTTATAACAACCAAAATACAATATCCCATCGTCGGATAGATAGTTAGAGTTTTTGTTGAAATTATTTGTAATCAAACCATCTTGAGTGTTGTAATTAATGAACTCATTTTTAACAGAATCAAATTTTGAAATCCCATTGTTTCCAGCAACCCATATTTCACCTTTTTCTGTTTGAATAATGGACTTTACCGATTGATGGATAAAATTTTCTGAAGTATCGAACCATTTAAATTCTTGGTTTATGGGATTTAATTTACATAAACCATCTCCATCTGTACCAATCCAGATGTTATTTTGATTGTCTTCAGTAATTGTGGTTGATAAATTACCTCTAATTCTACTTTCTTTTGTGTTGTTTATGATCGAACTATAGGATGTTATTTTTGGAGTCTCTGAATCAGGTTTTTCAATTTTATACAACCCGCTTCTAGTCCCTATCCAAAGATTATCTTGGTGGTCTACAATAACTTTTCTAATATTTTTCGAGTTTAAGAACAACGATTCATAGGCTTTAGACTGATAGTGTTTTAAAATTCCAGACTTTAGATCATAAGAGTACAATCCTGTTAAAAAACTACCAATCCAAATACATCCTTTAGAATCTTCTGAAAAACTCATTATACGATTAGATTTGAGAATATTATTACTGTTTTTAATCTGTATGTTCTCAAATTCATTAGACCCATTTTTAAGTAAAAACAGCCCAGAATTCCATGTTCCTACCCATGTGTTTTGGTAGCTATCAATGAATACGCTCACCACATCACTGCTTATAAGTCCTTTGGCTATTTTATTATTTTGATCTAATAAATGAGTAAAATTTTCCTTTATAGGATCGTATACATCAACTCCACCATCAGAAATTCCGATCCAGAATCGTCCTTTTTTATCTTGAGTAATACTTGTTACAGATTTAGAGAATAAGGATTGATCTTTATTTGGAATACTTTCAATTGATTTAAATCGTTCATTCTCCTTATCATAAATATCTACACCCTGGTTAAAATAGCCTACCCAAATTCTGCTTTCATCGTCAATAAAGATAGACCATATTGAGTTGGATTTAATTCCATTGATATTTGACTTATTAAACTCAAACGATTTGACTTTCCGTTTATTATCTATTATTATAAGTCCATCGTTTTCTGTTCCACAAAAAATTGACCCATCTCTGTCTGTTTCTAAGGATAATATTCGTTTGTCTGTTATGTTAAAGGTTTTAAATTCAAAATAGTTAATTGGACTTGTTGATATCTGAATTAAGCCTTCATCAGTAGTTCCAAGCCAAATACTTCCATCCAATTTAGTGAGTATGGATTCTATAGGGGTTTTAATTGTTCTAGACTGATTTAAAGTTGTGAATTTCGCATAATCTAATTCGTGATTTGAAGAATTGTACTTTAATAAACCTATGTTTGATCCAAACAAGATGGCTCCTCTAGGCGTTATTTTTATATCGTTTATTTGAAGTTTGTTTATATTATTAAAGGCTGTTATTTTTACAGATTCAGCTTTTTGACTGCTAGTATTTAACTCAAATACGCCAGATCCGTGGGTTCCTATTAGTAGTATTTTCTCTTCATTTTCTCCAATAGCTTGAACTAGATGTTTGGAATTTAAATCATCAAGTTTAATGGGACTAAATTGATCTAACTCTCTAAGGTATAAATTTAGACCTTCATCTGTACCAACCCAAAGGTTGTTCTTTGAATCTAAATAAACAGTATTCACGCTAGAATTGTTCAGAGTTTTTTTATTGCCCCACTCGTGTCTATAGTTTTTTAAATCAAGCCCATTAAATGAGTATATCCCATCACCTTTTGTTCCAATCCATACTATTCCTTGTTTATCCTTCACGATAGATGTAATCGCTCTTTGGCTCACGTTTTCAGCGATGGGTTTAAACTTTAAGTTATCAGTATAACTTTGCCCAAAAATCATATTTGAAATAAAAATGATCGTAATTGTTATGGTCTTGTAAAGGCTTTGAAAGGTCATTTTATCAAATTTAAATCGGTATTGTGTCTAATTATTCATTCCAAAAAAAGGTACTAGTCAATATTAATTAAATTAATTAATATAAATTTTGAATCACAAATAAATAAGGCAGCTTGCTTCAAATTTTACACATATTTCCTCAAATTTAATAAAATTTACTATCTAGTGTGAGTATGTTTGTTATATATATAAAATTAGTCATATTAAATTAATAATTTCTCAATTATAGTTCTTAAAAATTATATTTTTGATTGAATTTTATATTAATTAATTAACAAACTAATTAACTAAACACACAAACAATGAAAATCATTCTTCGATTAATTATTTTTTCGGTTTTAACTCCTTTAATTGCGTTTTCACAATCAAAGACAGTTAGCGGTACTATTAATGATGAGTTAGGTTTGCCGCTTCCTGGGGTTACGATTCAAGTAAAGGGCTCCAACGATCTAGGCGCTGTTACTAACTTTGACGGAGTTTTTAAAATTTCAATTCCTTCTGAAGCTAAACAAGTTATAGTGCTTTCTTATGTTGGTTATTTAACTGAAGAAGTAAATGTGTCAATAAATACAACAGTTTTAGTGAACTTACAAGTGGATACGGATCAATTGGATGAAGTCGTGGTTATTGGTTACGGAACAGTTCTGAAAAAAGATATCTCCGGATCTTTATCAAGTGTAAAGGTGAGAGACGAAGTTGCTATTCAGTCCACTTCAGTAGATCAGCTTTTACAAGGACGTGCCGCTGGTGTACAAGTGATACAAAATGCGGGTTCTCCAGGTTCTGGAATTAGCGTAAAAATTAGAGGAACTAACAGTTTAAGAGGGAATAATGAACCTCTTTATGTTA
>JABAZC010000078.1 GCA_018608625.1 Flavobacteriaceae bacterium
TATCCGTCAAAATAAAAGAAGCAAAACCATCTGTATCGTCAGCACAAATAGCTAGAGGAGTCATCTCTATAGTAGAGGGTAATGAATTAACAATTAGGTTAAACTCAGTTGTAGCGTAACAGTTTGGAACTCCTGCCTCTTCAACACGAACATAAATGGTTTGGGCAGTAGTAGACAAGGGACTTGTTAATGGGAAATCACCTAAATCAGCGTCATCTTGGGATGAATGATACGTAACTGCAAAAGTTGTTGGGTCTTGATCCCCTAAAATAGTAGTCGTTTGTTGGTCTAAGTCAAAATTAGCTTCTAGATTCCCTGTAGAAGTTGCATCACATAAAGTAAGGTCATCAGGCGCAATTGCTTCAGCTTGATTGGTTACTATTAAATTGAAAACAGGGTCTTTGGTTGCAACATAACAACCTGCACCGACCAGGCTTTGGATACGAATATAAATTGGTTGAGGGTTCGAAATATTATTATATGGACTAGAAATGCTATTAACTCCTAAATCAGCGTCATCTCCATTAGTGTGATATGTTACTGTAAAATCAGAAACAGATTGAGTTCCCAAAACATCGACTGTCTGTTGTTCAAGATCAAAAGCTTCAACTTCATCATTAGAAACGTCATCACACAGAACCAAATCATCCGTTGGAAAAACTTCAGGGGCATCTAATAGTATCAATTGAAATGTCTCAATTTCGAAACAATTTGAATCAAGATACTCGAATCGAAGAAATATCACCTCCTCATCAAGACCTATATATGATGATGGATTTGTAATTGGAGCTACATCGTTTTCAGCATCTTCTTCTGAATTATGAAATGTTACTACAAAATTTTCTGGATTGGTATTGGGAGCTAGTACAGTTGCTTCGTTTGGAGATAAATTAAAAATTGCTTCAGATGAGACGGGATCACATATGAATAAGTCGTTTGGTAAATCATGGATAAGTTCTGGTAAGACCTCAATACAAATTTCGTCAGAATATTCACAGCCAAAATTATCCAAAGCAGTGTAAGTATAGCAAAACTGACCATCAGAATTAGGTGTAACGGTAAGGATATCTCCATTAACTTCATCAATTGTTGGCTCATCGCCTTCCCAATAACCAGATATAATTTCAGGTGTAAAAGACAAAGAGGTAGGAACAATAGAAGTGTCAAAATTTAAGGTCCAATTAAACAAGTAACCGTTATCAATAGATAGATTATCTGTTACGGTTATACACCAATTTCCATTTAAAGGGCTACCAATTAGCTGATTGAAGGATTCTACAGGGGAATAAGTCCCTGGTTCAATAGAGTTACTTAGAGGATCACCAGCTTGAATAGTAGGTCCATCAACTAAATCTGTGGCTCCATCCATTGAAAAACAGTAATCTGCACCCACACCAGGGTCGGTACCGCTACCAGTATTATCAAGTGGAGATCCTAAATACGTACCAAAACCAGATGGATATTGATGTAAAAAAGCCTGTTGACCGTTAGGACTTTCAATTATTATATCTAGATCTCCTAAGTAGGAGTGTTCAATATTCAAACAAATATCCTGCAATTGGGTTATTAATTCTAAGGTTTGACCCTCTTCAAAGCAATCTACAACAATACAAGTCTGATAAGAAGTACCATTGCCATCAGGTAAAAATGTAACATTACTCTCAGGAACTGTACATTCATTTATGTAAGGAGTGGGAGTGACAAGTGGTGTGATTGTAGAGGTATCACCATAACAAATTGGATTAACAGTGTCTTCTGTAGCTTCAAAAACAGGTGTTGTACTTACCTGAATATACTGATTAATTCTATTATCATTTCTACAGCCCTCTGGAAAAACCGATGTATTAGTATCCCATATATTTAAATTAGCAATATACACACCAGGCTCGTCAAATGAAAAGGTCACCGTCTGCCCACTTATTGAAGTACCATCTCCAATATCCCAAATATAAGCCGCACCTACTCCTCCGCCAGGTTCTGAGAATTGGCCGCTTCCAGTTAAGGTAATTTCCTCTCCAGGACAAACTAAAATAACACCCTCAGCATCAACTACAGGAGATGCAGTATCTAATTGAGAAATTATCGTTTGACATTCTGCAGGTGGGTCTACACAACTTATAAACGCTAACCAACCAAAATCTGTAATAGCGCCAGTACTTGTAAACACAATGGTTAGACATCCAGTTGGATTAGTCAATGAGGCTATTACAGGGTCAGTAGGTCCATTAGTGCCCGAGTACTCTCCAACAAGAGTTGCAGGATCAGAAGCATCAGAGGCATTATAAATACTCATAATGTCTGCATTATTTTGTGTTGCAAACTCCGTAAAATTCAACTGTGTAGATTGACCCTCATTTTCAGGACAAATAGTGAATGTAAAAACTTCATTATTACTATAATTTCCCGTCGGGCCATCATCAGCACCACCTGAATCATAAAAAATACCATTACATGTTGTCACTGTGTCATTGCTCATTATATATTGAGGAACTTCTACACAAACTGGTACCGTTCCTGGCTTAAACTGAGCTTGAAGAACACCAGTAACATAGGTATCTACAATATCTGTTTGACCTTCAGAAAACATGTATAAACACGAATCATCACCATAATCCATATAACTCATAGTGAGTGCAAACTCGCCCACTTCACATCCAGCAATTGAACCTGGATCTGGGCAACCATAATTAGCATCTACAATATTAGGGGTGTCTGCAATTCCGTCATCAGTATCACATGATCCAGAAAAAGGGTGTTCTAATTGATAAAAATGCCCTAATTCATGTGTAACTGTTCTCCCTAAATTATAAGGAGCTCCAGGAACAATTCCAGAATCTGGACATCCAGCACCTGAGCCAAATGCACCCAGATTAATTACTACAGATTGGCCTGCATTTATACTACCACCTAAAGGAGAATATCCTAAAAGTCCAGCTCCAATATCTTTTACTAGAAAGTTCATATATCCAGACCAATTACTATCTGCATCGTTGCCTCCGCCAAAATCATAACCTATAGTAACAGCTGGCCCTCCTTCAACAAGATTTTCATCAGTGTCTTCTGGATGAAATGCCGTAGCTATACAAAACTGAACATTGGCCACTCCGTGGTTTACACCTGGATAAAAATCACTTGCAGTAGGCCAAAGATTAGCATCTGGGTTGGTGGCTGTGAAATCGCCATTTAATATATCAATTTGATTCTGCGCTAAAGCTTCTAAACAAGCACGATCTGACTCTAGACCTTCTGGAAAATGTACCGCTACTGGTATCACAACAGGGTCCATTAAGGCTTGCCTAAACTCAGTATCCAAACTACGTTTAACTGCATTTTTAAATTTGTTTTGATTAAGCTCCCATTCGCGTGCAAAATCGGGGTCTTTCATCATTTCAGCCATATGAGCTTCCATTCCACATTCACGTTCTTGGGCAGAAATACTCCAAGTTGAAAAAAGTACAAATACTAAAAAAAATATTTTATTTTTCATGACTATTTATTGTAGTATTGGGGTTTTATAATGATGAAATAATTTGAGCCGTCTACACGAAACATTTGAAATCCAGACTTGTGAAATTCAAAATTATATTTAAGAGGATTAAATTTATTGGGGTTGAAAACCACATCTCTTTTGAGTTTTGTAACAAAAGCATCAAAAAGAGGAACCTCAGAAAGCATCGGACAAGGCTTGTGAGATCTTGGATCGGTAAGCTCTTTTAATACCACCCTATTTCTTAGAATTTCTTTAATTGCTAAAACTCGTGTTGGACGTTCTAAAATTTCGTTTTTTAAAGCAGGCCCATATACTGCCGTGAGTTTATTTAATTCATCAGCAGTAAATTCTGATGACGTATTATCATTAAAGACTATTAGCGGAGCTGTATTAATATTTGATATTTGTGAATGACTCTTGAGGCAAAAAAAAGCAAAAAGGAATAGGGAAAGAATGTTTAATTTCATTTTACAAACTATTGGGTTAGCACTAAACATTCGTTTAGTTCAATATCTAATACTTTTATTAAATCAGATAATAAATGCGTCCTGAAAAATAGTGATTTTTTTATAATTCTCTTTAAAAAAAAGAAATTATTAATCAAAAATAAAAGGGTCAAAGACCGAATTTAATTATCTTTGTGGTAGTAAATTCATATACAACTTTACTCTAAACTTCTAATGGGACTGAAAAATAATATTGAAACGTTTGACTCTATAGGTGACAACCATGTGGGTACTTCATCTGAAACGCCCATGCGCCCTGACGCATTCATACTAAGCGAAGAAGAAAAAATAAACATGATTAAACAAGATGTACAACACATCATGGAAACACTAGGATTAGACTTGACAGACGACAGTCTGAAAGGCACTCCTAACCGAGTAGCAAAAATGTTTGTAAATGAAATTTTTGGAGGACTTGATCCTACTAAAAAACCTAAAGCATCTACTTTTGATAATAAGTACCAGTATGGAGAAATGCTTGTTGAGAAAAATATCACCGTTTACTCGACCTGTGAGCATCATTTTCTTCCGATTGTAGGAAGAGCCCATGTCGCCTACATCTCAAATGGGACTGTTGTAGGGCTGTCTAAAATGAACCGTATTGTGGACCATTTTTCAAAGCGGCCTCAAGTTCAAGAACGACTTACAATTCAAATCGTTAAAGAGCTTCAGAACGTATTAAAGACTAAAGATGTGGCTTGTGTGATTGATGCTAAACATTTGTGCGTTAACTCCAGAGGAATAAGAGACATCGAAAGTAGCACCGTAACAAGTG
Source organism: Flavobacteriaceae bacterium (assembly GCA_018608625.1). Classification (GTDB taxonomy): domain Bacteria; phylum Bacteroidota; class Bacteroidia; order Flavobacteriales; family Flavobacteriaceae; genus Hel1-33-131. Next base: position 4,772 of record JABAZC010000078.1, read on the forward strand.
AGTTTGGCGGTAAGTTTAAAGAGAAAGAGACCAAAAGAGAATTTTTAAATTACATACAATTAGAGACCAAATTTTAACACTCTAACCATGGGCAAATACACTTCAAATATACTTCAAATATATAATACTCTTTCAGGTAAAAAAGAGGTTTTCAAACCTATCAGTGAAGGTGCGATTGGAATGTATGTTTGTGGCCCTACAGTATACAGTAATGTACACCTTGGGAATGTACGAACATTCATGTCTTTTGATATGATATTTAGATATTTTAAGCACCTTGACTACAAAGTGCGTTATGTTCGAAACATCACAGATGCTGGTCATCTTGAAAATGATGCGGATCAAGGCGAAGATCGAATTGCAAAAAAAGCACGATTGGAACAGATTGAACCCATGGAAGTCGTCCAACGCTACACTGTTGATTTTCATACGATTTTAAATACGTTCAACTTCCTCCCCCCTAGCATTGAACCAACAGCAACGGGACATATTGTAGAACAGATAGAAATCATTAAATCCATTCTAGATAAAGGGTTCGCATATGAAGCAAATGGATCTATCTATTTTGATGTGTTAAAATATAACGAAGCCCATCATTACGGGATTTTAAGCGGAAGAAATATTGAAGACCTTATTCATAATACTCGGGGATTAGATGGTCAATCTGATAAAAAAAACCCTCAAGATTTTGCACTTTGGAAAAAAGCAGAACCTCAACACATTATGCGTTGGCCCTCCCCATGGAGTAATGGATTCCCAGGATGGCATTTAGAGTGTACTGCAATGAGTACAAAGTACTTAGGAGAGAACTTTGATATACATGGCGGTGGGATGGATTTGAAATTCCCCCATCACGAATGCGAAATTGCTCAAGCTAAAGCTTGGCACAACCACTCGCCAGTAAATTACTGGATGCATGCTAATATGCTCACTCTAAATGGTCAAAAGATGGCTAAATCAACAGGCAATAATATTTTACCTGCTGAAATTTTAAGTGGGAAAAACGATAAACTAACCAAAGGGTTTTCACCATCAGTCGTTCGGTTTTTTATGATGCAGGCCCATTACAGAAGTATTTTAGACTTCAGCAATGAGGCCTTACTAGCTTCAGAAAAAGGATTTCTAAAACTCATGGAAGCAGTGACTTCGCTGTCTAAAATTGAGGCAACTGAAGTTGTAAATGATTTTGATATCATTAAATGGAAGTCTAATTGCTACGCTGCAATGAATGATGACTTTAATACGCCGATTCTAATAGCAGAACTTTTTAGTGCTGTGAAGTATATCAACCAAATTAAAGATAATAAAGCAAGTATTAATAACTCAAGCTTGGCTGTATTAACAGAAACAATGCAGCAGTTTGTATTTGATATCTTAGGGCTTAAAACTGCAGTTTCGAATGACCAAAATCATAAACTTGGAGAAACGATAGAGCTGCTTATAAAGATGCGAAATGAGGCAAGAGCTCTAAAAGACTTTGCACTTTCTGACAAAATAAGAGACGAATTAATTGGAATTGGAATACAGCTTAAAGATGGCAAAGACGGTACGACATTCTTATTAGATTAAAGATATGAGAACGATTTTGATCGCACCTTTATTATTTATAATCAAGCTTTATCAAAAACTCATCTCCCCTTTTTTTCCTTCAAGTTGCAGATTTCAACCCACATGTTCCCACTACGCAAAACAAGCCTTAATCTCTCACGGACTCTTCAGAGGAAGCTACTTGGGAATTAAGCGGATTTTACGTTGCCAGCCTTGGGGCGGGTCCGGACACGATCCAGTGCCAAAAAAGCAAAACGTTGTTTAATACGATTTCGTTGGGTTAAATTTCCATCTCAATTTTCTATATTTACAATCTAAATTAATAACTATGTATTTTCTACAAACCGTATGGGACCCTTCATCTGATGGCATTGCTCTTTTTGGAGACTTTAAAATTCACTACTACAGCCTTATGTGGATGGCTGCATTTGTTACTGGCTGGTATCTGATGAAAAAAATATACAAAAACGAAGGTCAATCAGATGAAAAACTGGACGGCCTGTTCATGTATTCAGTTTTAGGAATTATGATTGGCGCTCGTTTAGGTCATGTGGTGTTTTATCAATCTGAACTGTTTAGAGAAGACTTCCTAAGTGTCTTTCTTCCGTTTCGATTTAGCGGTGGATTTGAGTTTACAGGATTTCGTGGATTAGCAAGTCATGGAGCGGCCATAGGGATGATTATATCTATGTATATCTATAACAATAAAATATTAAAAAAATCTGTTCTTTGGATACTAGATCGCGTTGTTATTGCCTCTGCTTTAGGAGCCGTATTTATTCGTGTTGGAAATTTTTTCAACTCCGAAATGATTGGAAAACCATCGGAAGAAGGATTTCCTTTAGCTGTTATATTTAGACAATTAGATAGCATTCCCAGACACCCTGGGCAATTATATGAAGCTTTTGGATACGTGTTTGTATTTCTAATACTCTTCTTTTTGTATTGGAAAACAAAAAAGAGCATGCAAACAGGATTCTTATTTGGGCTCTTCTTAGTGCTTTTAATGTCTGTAAGAGTCATTGTAGAGCAATTTAAAATTGCACAGATTGACAGTAGGGAAGACTGGATATTAGGCTTAAATACAGGGCAAGTATTAAGCATCCCTTTTGTGCTTTGCGGTCTTTATTTCATGTTCTTATATAAACCAAAAACTAATTAGTTAACATACCAACATGCACAAAAAAAGCCACTCAAATGAGTGGCTTTTTTTTATATATTAAAAGAGATTATTTCTCTTTTTTATCTAAACGCTTTAGAGTATCGTGCATTATTGGCGTTGCAATAAATAACGATGAGTAGGTTCCCACAAGAACCCCTACAATTAATGCAAACAATAGACCTCTTAAAGAATCAGCTCCGAAAGTAAACATCGCTAATAATACAACTAAAGTGGTTAAAGATGTGTTTAAGGTACGACTCAACGTGCTGCTTAATGCGCTGTTGACTACTTTCTCAAATTTCCAACTTGTATGCTCATTCAAGTATTCTCTAATTCTATCAAACACAACAACTGTATCATTTAAAGAGTACCCAATCACTGTCAAAATCGCAGCAATAAATGCCTGGTCTATTTCCATGCTAAATGGTAAGAATCTCCAGGAAATTGAAAAGATACCTAATACAATTAAAACATCATGAAATACAGCAGTAACAGCACCTAATGAGAACTGCCATTTCTTAAATCTCAATAAGATATAAAGGAATACGACAATTAGAGACCCTAAGATGGCCCACACAGATGACTTCTTAATATCATCCGCTATGGTTGGACTTACTTTTCCTGAATACATTTTACCAACATTATTCTCAGCATTTATAAACTGATTATACGTAGTTGCTTCTGGTAAAAACGGTACCAAAGCCTCATATAGTTTTTGCTGAACTTCTTGATCTACTTCAGCAGAGTTTTCGTCAACTTTATATTTAGTAGATATTTTTAATTGATTTGCACTTCCAATTGTTTTGACTTCAGCACTGTTAAATACATCATTTAAAGCCGTCTTAACCTCTTCGGTGTTCATGTCTTTTGCAAAACGTACTGTATATGTTCTTCCCCCAACAAAATCAATACCTTGATCTAAACCAGTTGTAAATAACGAACCAAGTCCCGCAATGATAATCGTTCCTGAGATAAGGTAAGCGATTTTACGTTTTTTAAGGAATTCAATGTTAATAGATCGAAACAATCCTTTAGTCATCCCCGTAGAAAACTCTAATTTTCCTCCACGACTTAGGTGCCAGTCAATTAATAATCTTGAAATGAAAATTGCGGTAAATAAAGAGGTTAAAATCCCAATTAAAAGGGTTGTAGCAAATCCTTTAATCGGACCGGATCCAAATACATATAATATCAATGCTGTCAGTCCTGTGGTGATATTGGCGTCTAATATAGAAGACAATGCATTACTAAATCCGTCTTTGACAGATTCTTTATAGCCTTTTCCTTTAAATAACTCTTCACGTATACGCTCGTAAATAAGAACGTTTGCATCCACTGCGATACCAATCGTTAATACAATACCTGCAATTCCTGGCAAAGTTAAGACTGCCCCAAGACCTGAAAGGATTCCGAAAATTAATATGATATTAAACAGTAAGGCAATATTTGAATAAATTCCTGCTTTACCATAATAAAAGAGCATCCATAAAAGCACCAATGTTAGAGCAATTAAAAATGATTTCATTCCACTGTCAATTGCCTCTTGACCTAACGAAGGTCCAACTTCTTCCGCTTGAACAATATCTGCAGAGGCTGGTAATTTACCCGCTCTAAGTACGTTTGCTAAATCAACCGCTTCATTCAAAGTAAAGGAACCTGATATTTCAGAGTTACCCCCTGCGATTGGCCCAGTTGTTACGCCTGGTGCTGAATATACTATTTCATCTAAAACAATTGCTATTTGGCCTGCTGTATTAAATGCATTTCCGGTCATTTCTTCCCAGACTTTAGCCCCTTTTAGATTCATTTGCATAGAGACACTTGGGCTTCCGTTTTGTTGGAATGCTTGACGAGCATCAGTAATAACAGCCCCACTAAGTGGTGGCGTATTATCTCTATTTCCTTTTAAAGCATACAGTTCAACCAATTCAATATTCTGAGAATCTTCTCCAATAGTTTGCTGTACTTGTGGGATCCCCCAAACAAACTTTGCATAACGTTGTTCTGCAGATAATAAAGCACGTACTTGAGGATTGTTTAGGTAGTCCGTAATAAGCTGCTTGTCTTTTTGTTCAAAAGAAGCAATTACAGGCCCACCATTATATCCAGGTGCACGGATTAAGTCAATTAATGGATTTACTTCTCCATCTTCTCCTGTTTCAGCATCAGTATCTCCAATAATATCAGAAATAGCATCTTCCGTAGATTCTGGAGTCATGTCTGAGTCATCACTAATATTAGTGTCAACAATTTCTTTTAAAATATCGTTGGCTTGAAAAATAAAGGACCCAAATTCTTCTCCTTTAAATGCATCCCAAAATTCTAGTTGAGCAGTACTTTGCAGCAACCCTTTGACGCGTTCTATTTCCTTAGCTCCTGGTAATTCAACAAGAATACGACCAGAATTTCCTATACGTTGTATATTTGGCTGAGTTACCCCAAACTTATCAATACGTTTGCGTAAAACCTCAAAAGCGGACACAATAGATTCATCAATTTTAGCTGACAATACAGGCTTAACTTCAGCATCCGACATGTCAAATGTAACTTCCTCGCTTAACGTGCGATTTGCAAAAACATCTGGAGATGCTAATTTAGTATCTCCTTCAAGTGCTTCAAAAGCAACAAAGAAATCTTCTAAATAAGTGTTTTGACTATCTTTCTGAAGCTCTTCAGCATCACTTAATGCTTTTCTGAAAACAGGGTCTTTACTTCCGTTGGCTAAACCAACAAGAATGTCTTTTACCGAAATTTGAAGAATTACATTGATTCCACCTTTAAGATCCAGACCAAGGTTCATGGCTTTCTCTTTGACTTCATCGTAGTTAAATTTCGCAATTCCAATATTAAAAACCTCCTCATTTTTGAGAGAGTCTAAATACTTACCTTGTTCGAGCGCACGCTTAGCATCATAGTCTGATTCTGTGTCTGCGATTTTCTCAATAGCAAACTGCGTTGCGTTGTCTTCAATTTGATTTGCTTTAAAACTAAATGATAATTGGTAAATACTTACCAAACCAAATAAGATCGCAAATAACTTTACTAGTCCTTTATTTTGCATTATGAATTAATTTAATCTGCTTTAATTTTTAATAAACGAGCAAATATATGATTTCCGATGTGATTTGACAATAGTTTCCTCTGTTTTCAACAAAAGACGTTTTGACACACTTCTAAGAAGTTAAAGTCAAAATCCCTTTAAACATATATTTAAACGTCTAATAATGAGTTTGTTTTTTTAACGCCTTCAGCGCTTGTGTGTAAATGTGCTTTGTCGCTATCACTTAATTTGATTTCAACGATTTCTTCAATCCCATTGGCTCCTAATACGACGGGAACACCAATACATAGGTCAGACAAACCATACTCTCTATCTAACAGAACTGAACATGGAAATATTTTTTTCTGATCACACGCAATTGCTTGAACTAAGCCACTAACTGCAGCTCCTGGAGCATACCAAGCAGAAGTTCCTAAAAGCTTAGTCAACGTGGCGCCACCTACCTTCGTGTCTTCCTTCACTTGTTCTAATCGTTCGTTTGAAATAAATTCTGAAACTTTAATGCTATTACGAGTTGCGAGCGAAGTCAAAGGCACCATTCCAACATCACTGTGTCCTCCAATAACCATTCCGTCTACATCACTTATTGGTGCTCCTAAAGCCTCAGCTAATCGGTATTTAAAGCGTGCTGAATCTAAAGCACCACCCATTCCTATAATTTTATGCTTTGAAAGCCCAGTTACCTTGTGTGCTAAATACGTCATCGTATCCATTGGATTACTCACCACAATAAGAACTGTATTTGGAGAGTGTTGTACCAAATTCGTAGAAACGGTTTTTACAATCCCAGCGTTAATCCCTATTAACTCTTCTCGAGTCATACCTGGCTTTCTTGGAATTCCTGATGTAATAACACAAATATTACTATTTGCTGTTTTACTGTAATCGTTTGTAGATCCTGTTATTTTTGTGTCAAACCCGTTGAGAGATGCGCACTGCATTAAGTCCATTGCTTTTCCTTCTGCAAAGCCTTCTTTGATATCTAATAAAACGACTTCTGAAGCAAAATTCTTAATGGCTATATACTCTGCACAGCTTGCCCCTACGGCACCTGCACCAACTACTGTTATTTTCATAATTTCTTTTTTATAATTCTGTAATTAATTATCTAAAGCTAAAGGCAATTCCCGCCGATGCTGTGTTATATTCTTGTATAGTGTAATCTGCGAAAATCTTAAAAAACAATAGGTTTAAACGCGCTCCTATAGTTGCTCGAGTTCCGGTGGAACTAAACACTAAGTTGATAGGGTCTGAAATGTTTTCAGTCAACGTACCAACGACGTTTTGATTTGAGTCTTCAACGTCATATGAAAGTGTGTAATCTCCATCTACATCAAAATTCGAAGTTCCACTGTTGTAACCAAGACCTGCATAAAATGTAAGTATTTTTAAGTCTAAAGACCCTAAGGCTTGTACGGTCCACGTGTCTAACTTAAAACTGGCAAGGCCGTTTGTAACTGATATTCCACTGCTTAAATTGCTGTTATTTATCGCATACTCAATATTCGCTTTTGAATAGGCGCCCATAACTGCAATGCTAAATGGTAACTTTCCTAAAAGTCCAAAATATTGTGTCAAATCATGCTGAATTCCAATTCCCATTGAACTTCCTTTTACTTTTGAATCATAATTTACATTTGGCACACATCTAAGGTTCACTTCTGTTTTAAAGGGCAATCCCAAGGCAAATTGCACAAAAGTAGTTGGGACTGCATTAATAGGTAAATCATTCGCAACACCACCCGGCATCGAAAAAGAACCTACCTTAAAGTCTCCGCTCAAGGTGGGGATTGAAACATCAAATATGGTCACCGATTCGTTATCACTTAGAATAGTTGGTAGCTCAGAATCACCTTCAGAAACTGACAGATAGTTGTACTGACTAGAAACAAATTCAAACATTTGTCCTTTAGAAGGTGTGAAAGAGGCGCTCATTCCTATCGTGATATCAAAACCAAATTTCTTATGGGTTTTGGCAGTTGAATACCAACCAGAATTCATACCACTCATCAAGCCGGTTATTGCAGGATTTAGATAGTTTTCAGCTAGTAAACTAGCATCCTCACCAGCAAGTAATATATTACCAATATCTTGGGATTTTGTTGAATTTATCGCAAAGAAAAGGAAACAAAAAAGAATCGATTTTTTCATATTTAGGGATTTGAAAACATCCACTTAAGCGTCAATATTGGCATATATTGCATTTTTCTCGATAAATTCTCTTCTTGGCGGCACTTCATCACCCATAAGCATTGAGAAAATTCGATCTGCTTCCGTGCCATTATCAATTTGAACTTGACGCAAGGTTCTAAAGTCTGGATTCATCGTCGTGTCCCAAAGCTGGCTAGCGTTCATTTCCCCAAGACCTTTATATCGCTGAATTCCTGCACTTCCTCCAAAGCCGTCAACAATTGTATCGCGCTCAGCGTCACTCCAAGCATACTGTTTCTTTTGACCTTTCTTAACAAGATACAAGGGAGGGGTTGCAATGTAAATATGTCCCCCTTCAATTAATTCCTTCATGTATCTAAAAAAGAAAGTAAGAATAAGCGTCGCAATATGACTCCCATCAATATCAGCATCACACATAATCACAACTTTGTTATAACGAAGTTTAGATAAATTTAAAGCCTTACTATCTTCTTCCGTTCCAATCGTAACTCCTAGTGCTGTAAATATGTTTTTAATTTCTTCATTTTCAAATACTTTATGCTGCATCGCTTTTTCAACATTTAAAATTTTCCCTCTCAAAGGTAAAATAGCTTGAAATGCTCGGTCACGACCTTGCTTGGCCGTACCTCCTGCCGAATCTCCCTCTACAAGAAATACTTCACATTTAGCAGGGTCTTGCTCAGAACAGTCACTCAATTTCCCAGGCAACCCTCCCATGCTCATGACTGTTTTTCGCTGCACCATTTCACGTGCCTTTTGGGCAGCATGACGTGCTTGCGCAGCTAAAATAACTTTTTGAACAATTATTTTTGCATCATCTGGATTTTCTTCTAAGTAATTTGTTAGCATTTCAGAAACGGCCTGACTTACAGAAGCAGACACTTCACGGTTTCCTAATTTCGTTTTTGTTTGTCCTTCAAACTGTGGCTCTTGAACTTTAACTGAAATAATCGCCGTCAACCCCTCACGGAAGTCATCACCTGCAATATCAAACTTAAGCTTATCAAGCATGCCTGACTCGTCTGCATACTTTTTCAATGTATGTGTCAATCCACGACGAAAACCAGACAAATGCGTCCCCCCTTCATGAGTGTTTATATTATTTACATAGGAATGTAAGTTTTCAGCATATGATGTATTATAAATCATCGCTACTTCCACAGGAACCCCGTTTTTTTCACCCTCAAACGCAATCACTTTCTTCATGAGTGGTTCACGGTTACTGTCTAAGTACTTAATAAACTCGGAAAGCCCTTCACTAGAGTGAAATGTTTCCCCCAAAAACTCACCTTTTTCATCTTTTTCTCTTTGATCAACAAGGACAACTGTAATCCCTTTATTTAAAAATGCTAATTCCCTTAACCTACTAGCCAAGGTGTCATAAACATAAACCAAAGTCTGAGTAAATATCTGGGGATCTGGTCTAAAAGTAACCGTTGTTCCTCTTAGATCAGTTTCTCCAATTTGCTTTACAGGATACATTGCTTTTCCACGCTCGTACTCTTGCTCGTAAACTTTTCCATCTCTATACACTGTTGCTTTTAAATGCTCTGAAAGCGCATTCACACAACTCACACCAACTCCGTGCAGTCCTCCAGAAACCTTGTAAGAGTCCTTATCAAACTTACCACCAGCACCGATCTTAGTCATTACAACCTCAAGAGCAGAAACCCCTTCTTTTTTGTGCAAGTCTACAGGGATACCACGACCATTATCTTCAGTAGTTATAGAGTTATCTTCATTGATAATCACTGTAATTTTATCACAATGCCCCGCCAAAGCCTCATCAATAGAATTGTCAATAACCTCATACACTAAGTGATGCAATCCTCTTAAGCCTACATCTCCAATATACATTGAAGGACGCATGCGCACATGCTCCATGCCCTCTAAAGCCTGAATACTATCCGCCGAATAACTATTTTTATTAATTTCTTCGCTCATTATCTTAATTGTGTTAATTGTGTTAATTTAAGTAAACGCAGATGAACTCCGTCAACTTAACAAATATAATTAATCTCCAAAGCATTCTAAAGGGGTTTTTAGAGAATTTAGCCATAATTATTAACAATTAGCCTATTTCCACAAACACGCTTAAAACGACCAAAAACCGCCTTAAATCTAATTTAAGAGGGCTTGAGTATTTGACTTAATTCTGAATTTACGCATAATACCTAAGAAAGCTTCATTCAGCGTTCGAAAAAACCTAATCATAAGCCTCATCATGCACATTTGCTACCGCTCTTCCGCTAGGGTCATTCATGTTTTTAAACGCCTCATCCCATTCTAATGCGATTTTTGTACTACAAGCAACGCTTGGTTCTTGCGGTACACACAAAGCGGCCGCATCACTGGAAAAGTGAGACTCAAAAATGGATCGGTAATAAAACTCTTCTTTATTTTGTGGGGTTTGAATAGGATATCTAAAATGTGCGTTTGCCAATTGCTCATCGGAAACCTCAGCATCAACCACCTCTTTTAAAGTGTCTATCCAACTGTAACCAACCCCATCACTAAACTGCTCTTTTTGACGCCAAACGACACTTTCAGGCAACATACTTTCAAACGCTTTTCGAACCACCCATTTTTCCATGCGTTCTCCGTTAATCATTTTATCTTCAGGATTGATTCGCATAGCAACATCCATAAATTCTTTGTCCAAAAATGGCACACGGCCCTCAATACCCCAAGCCGCTAAACTTTTGTTTGCGCGCAGACAGTCATACATATGAAGTTTGCTTAACTTTCTTACCGTTTCTTCATGAAATTCTTGAGCATTTGGTGCTTTATGAAAATACAAATATCCACCAAACAACTCGTCTGCTCCCTCTCCAGAAAGAACCATTTTAATACCCATTGATTTTATGACTCTAGCCATTAAATACATCGGCGTAGACGCTCTGATAGTGGTGATATCATAGGTTTCAAGATTATAAACTACATCCTTAATAGCATCTAACCCTTCCTGAATGGTGAATTTAATTTCATGATGCACCGTCCCAATATGATCCGCTACGATTTGAGCCGCTGCCAAATCCGGAGACCCCTCAAGGCCTACCGAAAATGAATGTAGCTGTGGCCACCACGCATCGGTTTCATCATTAGTTTCGACACGTCTTGATGAATATTTTTTTGCAACTGCTGAAATCACAGAAGAGTCTAACCCCCCTGACAACAATACTCCGTAAGGAACATCCGACATCATCTGTCTATGCACTGCATCTTCTAATGCTTTTTTAATTTCTGAAATATGGGTATCATTTTCTTTTACAGCTGCGAATTCACCCCAATCACGCTTGTACCATTGCACTAGCTCACCATTTTTACTTGACATATAGTGCCCTGGTGGAAACAGCTCTATTTTTGTGCAAAACCCTTCTAATGCCTTCAGTTCTGAAGCTACATAAAAGGTTCCATTTTGATCCCAGCCCATATATAAAGGAATAATCCCCATGTGGTCACGGGCAATGAAATATTCATCCTTTTCGAAATCGTAAATAGCAAATCCGAAAATCCCGTTTAAGTCATCTACAAAATCAACTCCTTTATCTTGATAAAGAGCCAAAATAACCTCACAGTCACTTTGGGTCTGAAAAGCGTATTTACCTTGGTATTGTTTTCGGATGTCTTGGTGATTGTATATCTCACCATTCGCCGCCAAAATAAGTTTTTGGTCCTCACTGAATAGCGGTTGTTTTCCCGAAGCAGGATCAACAATAGCCAAACGCTCATGCGCCATAACTGTTTTGTCATTACTATAAATCCCGCTCCAATCAGGACCACGATGTCTTATCTTTTTTGACATTTCAAGCACCAAAGGTCTTAAAATTTCAGATTTTTGCTTTAAATCAAATGCACAAACTATTCCACACATACTTAATTATTGAATATTAAGGCACAAATATGATTATATAGTTTCAAATTATAAACATTAAATACAAAATAGATTACATATATAATCTTTTTTGTATTATTAATACATTAAATGAAACTAAAATTACATAAAAAAGACAAAAAAGTAACAAAAAGACATGAATAGGATTTTTTTTACTAAGGAATGTTTAAATACTTATGCGTTTGAAGTGAAACCTTCCATTTTGGGTGTTTCATCACATATTCAACAATAAAAGGCGTGATTTTATCACGCTTACTCCACTCAGGCTGGAGATAAAGAATACAGTTTGGGTTGACTTTTGCTGCTTGCTCTTCCGCAAACTTTAGGTCATCCAGATTATAAACAATCACTTTTAGTTCGTGTGCTTTTTGATACACCTCAACCAAAGGACCTTTTAATTTTTTAGGAGATAAACAAATCCAATCCCAATCACCAGTGAGCTTGTAAGCACCAGAAGTTTCGATATGCGTTTGCATTCCTTTCGATTTTAACTCAGTAGTTAAGGGATTCATATCCCACATCAACGGTTCACCGCCAGTCACTACGATTGTCTGACTCTCTTTAGTAGCTTGGTCAGCAATTGACTCTATCAAAGTTGGTGGATGCAATTCTGCATTCCAACTTTCTTTGACGTCACACCAATGACAACCAACATCACAGCCACCTATTCTAATAAAATAAGCCGCGGTTCCTTTATGGAAGCCTTCGCCTTGAATGGTATAGAACGCCTCCATAAGGGGTAACATTTTACCCACACTAACAAGTGATTTAATTTCGGTTTTTAACATAATAAGCAAAAATAGTTTACTGTTTTTGGTTTAAGTAACAAAAGTTCAATTATTTTTACTTAAACTTAAATATCATTCATTAATCTAACTTTATACATTTTTTAAATACCCATAACTTATATAAAGTTCACTTTTTGAATTTGAGCTTTAAAAAATAATTTAGCAACTTTACAATATGAAACATTATTTATTTTTAGGAATACTATTAACCCTTTTTGTCGCCTGTAAAAAATCAACAGACCCATTTATGATCTCTTCAAATAGTGTGGGATTCTTGACGGACTCTACAATGATTAAAGAGCTTAAAACGGTTTTCATAAACGACTCCTTAAGTAAATATATTG
>JABAZC010000075.1 GCA_018608625.1 Flavobacteriaceae bacterium
TTGGATTTGCATATTTGAATAAGCAAATGTTCCATCGTCAGTATACTTCATGGCAGATGTATCACTACCTGGAACGTTTGAAGCTGTTTTTCTTTCTATTGGAGCTTCACCTTCATTATACCAAAAACCACCTGAAGGAACAACATTCATATCTTCAGAAAAAGCCGTAACTAAATCAGTAGAAGCACCTGTAGCTTGTTGGCCAACAGCTAAAGGATAAGCACATCCTGAATCCCACGTAAAGTAAGAACCATCTGTACAGTTTACAGCTCCATATGTCCATGCACCGTCAACTTTATAAGCCCAAGTGTCTAAATATTCCCAGGCTTCGCCTGTTCCATCTACACCAAGTTCACCATATGTTTCTACTACTGTACCATTCATTGATAAAGTAAGAGGATCATCTCCGTTGAAAACATTGAAAGCTGTATCGTTAACAACAACATCAAAAATACCAGAGGCATTCATGTAGAGGTTAGCAGCATTTTCAGCATTACTGAACCAAAATAAAATATCATCTCCAGCACTAGCAGTACCACTTAAAGGTAATACTGCACTTGGTTCCGTACGTGGTTCAGAAGAATAACTTTCAATAGAATAAACACTCAAATCAGCTATATCAGCAGTAGCCTTAACATGAACTGCTTTCATATATTTACCTGGAAGTGAAAAATCTATAACACCCTGCATGGATAAGTCAGATGATGGAGCTGAAGCACTAGCATAAGCAAAACTAGCCTCATCGATAAACATCAACTTATCTAAGTTACTTGGAGCTGTAGCAGTTCCACCGTTTTTAGCAAACTTTATTCTAACATTTCTTGTTTCAGTATTTGTGTAGGTACCAGTTGATTGAACCCAAGTAAATGCTGCACTAGGCTCAGGCAAAACTGTTACTTGATCAGAAACCCAAGCACCATCTGCGTCTTCATATAAAACAGTAAATTTAGGTGTGCTATCTCCGTCAGCACTCCATGTAGGTAATCCATTTGTACCATTGGCATGACCAACGTCGTTCCATTGAGTGTAGAAACTCCAGTTGTAGTTTCCTGCAGGAAGAGCAGTTATAGTCTGATTTATATACTGTCCATCTGCACCACCAACTTTAAATAACTTAAACATTCTATCTGGAGAATAACAATCTCCGTTTGCTCCAGAAGCTACAGCGTAAGCACCACCATTTCCAGCTCCCCAACCACCTAGTTGACCTGGAAAGTTTCCTTGACCACCGACACCATTTTCTGCATCAGTAGCAGGTGAATTAATACCTGGATTTGCCAGATATTCTTGACCAACCTCCTGGGCATTAATTGTTAAACTAAATAAAAATGCAATAGCTAAAAGACCGCTATGCCAAGATAATTTAGTTAAATTTTGAGTAATTTTTTTCATAATTTAATTTTTGATTAGTTAATGTTTGTCTAAATAAATAATATACGATAACAAAAATAATTATACTTACTCAAAAACTTTGTTAAGTTTGGGGAAATAAGTGTAAAAATTGAAGCATATTTAATTATTTATATGATTTATAAAGATACAACTTACAATTAACAGATCAATAACTAATAAGTCTAAAATCGATTAAATGTTTAATATTTTCGATTAAAAATTACACTTAACCCAAGTTATTTAATAAATATTAAATAAAAAAAAGGAATAAAAAAAAGCCCTACTAACTAATCAGTAGGACTTAATTTAGAATTTAAAAAAAAATTAATTTTCTGTAACCATATCCATTACAGCGTTGCTGACTCCCATATTGCTAAAACCTCCATCATTAAATAAATTTTGAAGCGTAACTCGTTTAGTAAGGTCACTAAAAAGTGTTACCGTATAGTTAGCGCAGTCTAGCGCAGTGGCATTACCTAGCGGAGACATTTTTTCGGCATAAGAAATAAATCCATCAAAACCTTTAACGCCTTTACCAGCAGTTGTAGGAGTTGGCGATTGTGAAATAGTATTTACACGGACGTTTTTATCACGTCCAAAAAAGTAACCAAAACTTCGTGCTATGCTTTCCAATAGTGCTTTATTATCAGCCATATCGTTATAATCAGGAAATACACGCTGAGCAGCCATATAGGTTAAAGCGACAATACTCCCCCACTCATTCATGGCGTCGTTCTTATAAAGAGTTTGCATTACTTTATGGAAAGACATGGCAGAAACATCCGTGCCTTTTTGAGTCCAATCGTATTTTTGATCTGTATAAGCGCGACCTTTTCTTACATTAATAGACATTCCAATAGAATGAAGTATAAAATCTAATTTTCCGCCAAGTATCTCTACAGATTGCTTAACTAAGTTTTCTAAATCTTCTTCAGAAGTTGCATCGGCTGCAATAACCTGAGAACCTGTTTTTTTAGCTAACTCATTTATCTGTCCCATTCGCATGGCAATTGGTGCATTAGACAATACAAATGTTCCACCTTCTTCGTGTACACGCTCGGCAGTAATCCATGCTATTGAATTTGGATCAAGAGCTCCAAAAATAATTCCACGTTTTCCTTTTAATAAATTGTAAGACATAATTATATGTTTTAAGTACCTATGTTTGTTTAATAATTGGTTGCAAAGATAACATTAATTCAATAACTGCTGAGCATGAGCGACTGCAGAGTCAGAAACTTCCTTACCTCCTAGCATTTGTGCAATTTCTAGAACACGCTCCTCATTTGATAATTTCTTAAGGGCAGTTACAGTTGTTTCTCCAATATCTTCTTTATAGACTTTAAAGTGAGACTGACCTTTTGCAGCAATTTGAGGCAAATGTGTGATTGAAAAAACCTGCATCGAGAGACTCATCTGTTCCATAATACTCGCCATTTTATGTGCAATTTCTCCAGATACTCCAGTATCAATTTCATCAAACATAATAGTTGGTAACTGTTGGTAATTAGACAGTATAGATTTAATTGCCAACATTATTCTTGAAAGCTCCCCTCCTGACGCAGCTTTTTTAAGAGGTAAAAACTGAGACCCTTTATTGGCTGTGAATAAAAAATCTAGGTGATCTTTTCCGTTATATAAGTAGGTGTCTATTTGAATCAACTCAATTTTAAATCTCGCGTTAGGCATTCCCAAATCAGTTAGAATCGTTTCCAACTGCTTAATAAGCTTTAAAACCTCCGATTTTCTTCTTTTATGAATCACAGAGGCCGCCGTATCAAGTTGTTTAACCTGGGATTCGAGTGCATTTTCAGCCGCTATAATAGCAGCTTCCAAAGAGGCTAAAGAATCTACTTTTAATTCCAATTCAGACTGAATATCAATAAGTGCTTGAACGGAATTAACGTTATGCTTGGAAAATAAGTCATGAACTTTCTTTAAAATCGTATCTATTTCACTTAATCTTGACGGATTTATATCCAACTTAGATTGTTCGGACTCAATCTCATTAAAAATATCATCTAGTTCGATAGAGATACTTTGTATTCTATCTGATAATGATTGATACGTTGAAGAAGTGTGAGTCAGCTTATGAAATACCTGTTTTAAGCTGATTAAATTTGAAGCGGTTCCTAAATCTTCAGAACTTATTATTTGATTTGCCAAAGTAAGTTCAGCTTGAATGAGCTCCACATTATTCAACGTATTATACTCTACTTCCAAAAGCTCCAAATCTATAGACTGCAAATTAACCTCTATTAATTCGTTCAACAGGAAGGTGTGGTAATCAGCATCATTTTGAGACTGGAGTTTCGAAGCATTCAATTCTACCAATTTTTTTTGTGTAGATTTATATGTTTTCAATAAATGCTGATATGCCTCAATCGAGGTATCGTTTTGAGCCAAGGCATCAAGGACGTGGAACTGAAAATCATCATTTATTAACTCTTGTGTTTGTTGCTGTGAATGAATATCTATCAACTGCTCTCCCAGTCCTGCTAAAAGAGAAAGGTTGACTGGAGAATCATTTATGAAAGCTCTTGACTTTCCTGAAGGTAAAATCTCTCTTCGAAGAATCGTAATTGATTCGAAATCTAAATCATTGGTTTTAAAAAATGACTTTAAATTAAAGTATTCAATATTGAAGCTGGCCTCAATGATACATTTTCTGGAAATATCGTTAATTTGTGAAAAATCGACACGCTTACCAAGCACCAATGCTAAACCACCAAGCAATACTGATTTACCGGCTCCTGTTTCTCCAGTTATCGTGGAAAATCCGCTATCAAACTGAACCTGAAGGGCGTCAATTAAAGCATAGTTTTTTATGGAAAGTTCTGAAAGCAATGGCTGATTTATTTTTAGGAACTAAGATAATCTTTATAGCAAACTAATTAGAAATGAAATAAGAAAAGATTTAAAATTTAATATTTTTCCACTTGTTTGAATGCATAGGGGCTACCTTAGAAAGCATTGATACTAAATCTGCAATATTTACATTAGGACCACCTGAAAAAATATCAGAAATTTCATCTGCTTTTGCATCAAAAAAGACACGTAAAAGAAATGAATTAGGACGTCTTTTATTTAAACTCTCTAATTCCATAAGTGAACTTACTATCGCTGTTTTACCTTTTTTAACATCTTTAGCCATCAAATCAAGACCTTTAAAGTGATAGTTAAATAAGACTGAATGAATCTCCTTAAAGGTTGGTGAAAGAATGTTTTTGATTAAAGCACTACGTGTCTGAGCACCTCCTTTTGGAGGCTCCCAGCCTTTAAAATTACTTTGTTGAGAGTAACTTACGATATCACGAGCTTGCTTGTAATATATATCCCCACCATCAAGCTCAAAAGAATCTGCATCCATCCCTAAAATCATATATACATGAAAGGCGATTACAGAAACTAAGTTAGATTCAAATTGAGTAGTATTGAAATTTAAATTCTGATATTCTAAGTAATTAAAATTAAAGTCTTTGTCATTGAAATTATATAATGAACTTGCATAAAAAGTATTATGAACAGGTCTGGCTGATTGAACCTGAATAGAAGCTTGAAAGGAATCTGACTGGTAGTTTTGTACGTTAATAACCATACTGCACTCTATACGCTCTTGGATCTTAAAAATTTTAGATGTCCAACGAGTATTATTAACAAATTCGTTTAGCTGTTTTTCAAGTGTTTTAAAAACCTGAACATTTTCGTTACCTGTTTGTTGTGCATTAACAACAAGCTTGCAGTTAAGCTCTTGTGAACCAACAGAAAATGAGATTAGTAAAACGGCTAAAAAAATAAGTCTACGCATTAATTATTTTTTGAATTTCGGTCATTATATCTGTAGCAACACTAACCTTTGATTTTAGAGGATAAACGGTTTGTACTAAGTTTTTATCAATCAATGTCACTTTATTAGTGTCACCTCCAAACCCAGCTCCTTCATCATTTAACGAATTTAGCACAATTAGATCTAAATTTTTAGATTTTAACTTTTTTATCGCGTTATCTACTTCGTCATGTGTCTCTAAAGCAAATCCTACAAGAAGTTGATTTGATTTAATGGAGCCTAATGATGCTAAAATATCTTTAGTTTTCTCTAACTCTAATGATAACGTTGCTTCTGATTTTTTTATTTTAAAAGTTGCAATATTTTTTGGCTTATAATCGGCTACCGCTGCAGATAATACGGCGACGTCAACAGAACCAAAATAGGAATGTACTTGCGTATACATCTCATGCGCACTGACAACTGGAATTGTTTTTATACGTGAATCATTTGTCTTATAATGTGATGGACCAGTGATGTAAATGATTTCAGCTCCGAGAAGTGCTGCTTTTTTAGCAATCTCAAACCCCATTAATCCACTTGAATGATTTCCTACAAATCGAACAGGGTCAATAGCTTCGTAGGTGGGTCCCGCTGTAACAAGAAATGTTTTGCCATGAAATGGCAACTCCTTTAAAGTATGTGATTCTATTTGACTTACAATGGATTCAGGCTCTGCCATTCTACCGGCACCTGATAAACCACTAGCCAACTCACCAGAAGTCACTGGGATCATAATATTACCAAAAGACTGCAATGCTTCTAAAGAAGATTTTGTTGAAGGATGTTTATACATGTCCAAATCCATTGCTGGCGCAAAATAAACAGGACACTTAGCTGATAAATAGGTAGCAATAAGTAAATTATCACTACGACCTGAAGCCATTTTAGAAAGCGTATTTGCAGTAGCTGGCGCCACCAAAAACAAATCAGCCCACAAACCTAATTCCACATGATTATTCCAAACAGAGGCGTCGTCATCTGGTTCTGTAAATGATGAAATGACAGGGTTTTTCGAGAGTGTTGAAAGCGTAAGAGGTGTAATAAATTCTTTTGCTGCTGGAGTCATAATAACCTTTACATTTGCTCCAGACTTGACAAACAATCGAACAAGGGATGCCGTTTTATATGCGGCAATACCAGCAGTAATTCCTAATAGAATATTTTTACCGCGTAAGATTGACATGTTTTATACTTCTTGAGAATCGTCTTCTACATTTCGGTAATAGATCTTCTCATTTAACCACTCTTGAACCGCTAAAGCATGTGGTTTTGGAAGACGTTCGTAAAACTTAGATACTTCGATTTGTTCTTTATTTTCAAAAACCTCTTCTAAGCTATCATTATAAGTCGCAAATTCTTCAAGCTTATCTATCAATTCCTTTCTGATATCAGTATTAATTTGTTCAGCTCTACGAGATATCACAGAAATCGCTTCATAAATATTTTGCGTGGGTGCATCTAATTTATTGCGATCGTAAGTTTCTGTATTAACGGGTGCGTTTACTTTTTTTAAGTCCATAATGAATATTAACTTTTAGTCGTTGTTTTTTTGTTTTGAATTTCTTGTAAATCTTGGTACATCAGTTTTAATTGTCCCGAATATTTAGTCTCAGGAAATACAAATAATAATGAATTGTAATAATTTAGTGCTTTTTCTACACGTTCAGTTTCTTTCCAAGTCACACTATTAGTGGCTAATTTGTAGGCTGAATCGAATTTATAAAACATTGCATCTTCTTTAAATGATGAACCAGGGAATTCAATTAAAAAATGGTCAAAGGCTGAAATAGCTGAATTATAATCTCTGTGAAATGGTCCTGTTATGTTGTATTGAAGCGCAATATTATAGGCTTTTTCCTCTAGCTTATGATCTAACTCTCTTACCAGATCACTAGCTTTACTCATGTAAGCAGAGTTAGGGTATTTGTTAATGAAATCTTGAAGTTTATCAACCGCGATTAGAGTTTCAGATTGATCTTTAGTATAAACGGGAGACATCATGTAATAACTCTTGGCGCCTAGGAACCCTATTTCTTCAACTTTCTCACTTTTTGGATAAGCTTCTACAAAACGCTCCATTTGATAGTTTGAAGTGAAGTAATCTCTAGTTTCATAAAAGGTCATACAATACATATACATTAACTTCTGAGCTTGAGGCTTTCCTCTGTACTTAGGAACAATTTGAACAAAAATGCGATTAGCCTTTGTAAATTTCCCAGCTTCAAATAGCTCAGTTGCTAGCTTAAACTTAGCAGCTATATCTTCACCTTTAAGAACCGCTTGGTATTCACTACAAGCATTTAACGAAAGGGCAATTATTAATATGTATATAAAATTCTTCATAAATAGTTTAAGAATGTGGGCAAAATTACGGATTTATAACGGATTTAAAAAACAATTACTCTAGCTAAATTAATCCGTTTGAGCCCTAAGAGTCTGGGTATAATAAAAATTTAACTAAAAGTGCGATACAAATGTAGCAATTTTGGACTGTAAAGATGATGTTGCTGGAACTAAAGGCAAACGAACTAAGTCTCTGCAATATCCCATGTGTTTTAGAACTGCCTTTATACCTGCAGGATTATTTTCTTCAAATATTAAATTAATCACGGGCATTAAGCGAGCTTCTAAGGCTCTAGAGAGATCTTCATTACCCTCTAATCCTAGTTGAATCATTTTAGAGAACTCTTTTGGAAATGCTTGTCCTATCACAGAGATCACTCCTGAACCGCCAGCTAAGGTTACCCCTAACACCAAATCATCATCTCCAGAAATAACCAAAAAATCTGTGGGTTTGTTCCTTATCAGATCAAGATACTGGTCCATGTTATTTCCAGCTTCCTTAACCGCAATAATCGTATCAAAATCAGTAGCGAGCCTTAAAATGGTAGAGGTCTCAATATTTTTGGCTGTTCGACCAGGAACATTGTATAAAATTATAGGGGTTTCTGTTGCTTCTGCGATTGCTTTAAAATGCTGATAAAAACCTTCTTGAGTTGGCTTACTGTAATAAGGAGCTACAGAAAGAATAGCTGCAAATTCAGAAAGGTCAGTAGATTTTAGTTCAGCAACTACAGCTGAAGTATTGTTACCTCCAATGCCTATCACCAAAGGAACACGACCTTTATTGGCGGCGATGACTGTTTGAGAAACAGCTCTCTTTTCTTCAGCAGTTATAGTGACACTTTCTCCTGTAGTTCCAGATATCACTAGATAATTAACACCATTGGAAATATTAAAATCCACAATAGATATTAATGCTTCGTGATCGATACTAAGATCTGATTTAAACGGAGTGATTAGTGCAACTCCAGTCCCTATTAATTCATTCATACTATAACCTATTAAGTTGGGTTAAATATTTTAATAATTCAATTTTAAAAATATCTGTTTTGGAAGGGTCAACTTCAATTATTAGATCGTGTAGCCTAGCATCTTTAGAATTAATTCCAATTTTAAAGTTGGCCTTGGAAAGTGCCGTCACTAGATTTAGTTCTAATTTATTAGGGCTGTAATAACTGATTAGAAGATCAAAGGGTTGATCCACAAATTCATCAATTTCAATATTCTTAGATCTACCTAACCAATCGAAATTTTCCAAACTAAAAAAAGAATCCCAACTATTTGGTCTGTTTTTTTCTTGATCAATCAGTGCCACAAAACGGATTTTATTTTTCATGACTCCAAGTTCACTAATCAATTCTTGAAAAAAATCATAATCGTAATACGAATCGTAATCAAAAATAACACCAACTGATGACACTTTAGCACTTTGAAAGTTCTTAGTTCTGGACTTAAGAATCAATGTGATATTTTTTTGAAGTGAAAGCGTTTTGAATCGTTTAAAAAACATGTACCTTTATTGCTATTACAAATGTAACATAAATGATGAATAAATTAGTTCTAATAATAGGGTTTATTTCCTTGGTTTTATCATGTGACAATTCAAAAAAACTAGTGACAACTGGGGGTCAAAACATATCCATAAACAAAGACCTTCAAGCCGTAAAAGAAATTGATGATATCATCACTCCTTACAAAGAGAACTTAGACAAAACTATGAATGAGGTTTTAAGCTTTTCTATGGACACTTATTCCAAAAATGACGGAGACTACAATACTGCTGTAGGCAACTTAATGGCAGATGCGGTTTTTGAACTTACCAGTCCTTTATTTAAAAGTAGAACAGGAAAAAACATAGACATGGTTTTACTCAACCACGGCGGTATAAGATCTAATTTACCCAAAGGAAATATTACTACCAAAACAGCCTATAGCCTGATGCCATTTGAAAATAGTGTAGTTGTGACGGCACTTAAAGGATCTGTTATTTTAGAAATGACAAACTATTTGAAGTCTTTTAAAAAAGCCCACCCTATTTCTGGACTTGAATTGGTTTTGAACGCCGATAACAGCTATCGAAAAATTCTAGTTGGAGGCAAATCTGTGGACTCCGAAAAAACATATTATGTAGCCACCAATGATTACCTTTATAAGGGTGGAGACCGAATGGATTTTTTTAAAAAAAGTGACACATTATATGATTTGAATTATAAAATTAGAAACGTATTATTAGATTACTTTTCTAAAAATGACACGCTTAACCCAACAACAGACCGACGATTTATAAAGCTAAATAAATAACGTATGAAACGTAGAAATTTTATTCAAAAAACAGCAGCTTCAACGGCTCTATTGTCAATGACAGGGATTGGATTATCATGTTCAAGAACTAGCGCCACAAAAATCACAATACTACACACCAACGACGTTCATAGTCATGTGGAAGAATTTGGTCCAAATGCAGGAACAAACTCTAACAAAGGGGGAGTTGCTAAACGAGCGGCGTTGGTCGAATCTGTTCGAAAAGAAAACCCCAACACCTTACTTTTAGATGCTGGAGATATTTTTCAGGGAACCCCATATTTCAATTTTTACGGAGGTGAACTTGAATTTAAACTAATGAGTCTACTAAAATATGACGTTGCTACTATCGGAAACCATGATTTTGACAATGGTATAAACGGGCTTTATGCACAACTTCCACATGCAAAGTTTGATTTTATTTCAGCCAACTATGACTTTTCAAATACAGTTATGGACACCCATGTAAAGCCTTACAAGACTTTTGTGAAAGAAGGGGTGAAAATTGGTGTTTTTGGCTTGGGGATTGAACTAAACGGCTTGGTGAACAAGGAAGCCTACAAAGAAACTAAATATCTAGATCCTGTTGAAATTGCTCAAGATATGAGCCGTATTTTAAAAACTGAAGAACAATGTGACTTGATTATATGCCTGTCTCATTTAGGATATGATTATGAAACATCAACTTCTAAAATATCAGATTTAAGACTTGCTAAAGCAACGCAAGATATTGATTTAATTATTGGAGGACATACCCATACATTTTTAGACGAACCAACTATTGAAACAAACGCTGTTGGAAAAAAAGTAATCGTTAATCAAGTGGGTTGTTATGGCTTATATCTTGGTAAAATAGATTTCTATTTTGAGGCCAACCAACTGAAAGAGAGTGATGGGTCTAAATTAGCGGTTTAAATCCAAACTTATTTAAAGAAATTTATAAATTAAAAATTACAACTTTGGGATACACTTCTCTATTCTTTAGGGAATAATATTATCTTTGCAAAAATTATTTTTTATGTCTTTTTTAAGTGAAATAGAACGCCGCCGTACTTTTGGTATTGTCTCGCATCCTGATGCTGGTAAAACAACCCTAACTGAAAAACTACTACTATTTGGAGGGGCTATTCAAGAAGCAGGAGCCGTTAAGAGTAACAAAATTAAAAAAGGAGCAACAAGTGATTTTATGGAGATTGAACGCCAGCGTGGAATTTCTGTAGCAACATCAGTGTTAGCCTTTGAATACAATGGCATTAAAATTAATATTTTAGATACGCCTGGGCACAAAGATTTTGCAGAAGACACATTCAGAACCCTCACCGCTGTAGACAGTGTCATTGTAGTAATTGACGTTGCAAAAGGAGTTGAAGAGCAAACAGAGAAACTTGTAAAAGTGTGTCGCATGAGAAATATTCCTATCATCGTATTTATTAATAAAATGGATCGTGAAGGAAAAGATGCCTTTGACTTGTTAGACGAAATTGAACAAAAACTAAACCTTAAAGTCGTCCCTTTAAGTTTCCCTATTGGGATGGGATATGACTTTAAAGGGATTTATAACATTTGGGAAAAGAATATAAATTTATTTACTGGAGATAGTAAACGAGATATTGAGGAAACTATTAAGATTTCGGAAGTTTCAGATCCAGAACTAAACACTATTATTGGAGACACTGCAGCAGAAAACCTTCGAGAAGAGCTAGAACTCGTTGAAGGGATTTATCCAGAATTCAACAAAGAAGATTATTTAAATGGGGACTTACAGCCAGTATTTTTTGGTTCTGCACTTAACAATTTTGGAGTGCGTGAATTATTAGACTGTTTCGTCTCTATCGCTCCAAAACCACGACCGAAACACAGTGAAGAACGCTTGGTAAAACCCAATGAGGACAAGTTTACAGGCTTTGTATTTAAAATACACGCTAATATGGACCCTAATCATAGAGATCGCTTAGCGTTTATTAAAATTGTTTCTGGAGAGTTTAAAAGAAACACCCCCTATCTTCATGTGCGTCACAATAAGAAATTAAAGTTTTCAAGTCCAAATGCATTCTTCGCAGAGAAAAAAGAAATAGTAGACATCTCCTATCCTGGAGATATTGTTGGATTACATGACACAGGTAACTTTAAAATTGGAGATACACTGACCGAAGGAGAGGTTTTAAATTATAAAGGAGTACCTAGCTTTTCGCCTGAGCATTTCCGCTACATTAATAATGCAGATCCTTTAAAGTCAAAACAGTTATTTAAAGGAATTGATCAATTAATGGATGAAGGGGTTGCTCAACTTTTTACATTAGATTTAAACGGCCGGAAAGTAATTGGGACTGTTGGTGCACTACAATATGAAGTAATTCAGTATCGATTAGAGCATGAATATGGAGCCAAATGTAGCTATGAAAACCTAAGTGTCCATAAAGCCTGTTGGATCGAACCAGAAAATATAAACCATCCTGAGTTTGTGGAATTCAAACGAGTTAAACAACGCTATTTAGCAACTGACAAACAGGGACAGCTTGTTTTTCTTGCAGACTCTGTATTTTCTCTTCAAATGACGGAGCAAAAATACCCTTCTATAAAATTTCATCTAACATCAGAATATTAGATATCGTTTGTAACAAAAAAAAATCCCACTTTATAAAGTGGGATTTTTTTACAATAAGGATTAAGCTTGTCCAGTAGGTCCAAAATTTAATGGAACTGGAGGCTGCTCATAATCTTTAATCTCCCCATGAGCTTTTTCAAACCGTTTTACATTTTCATGTAATGCTTTGGCTAACCTTTTGGCGTGTTGTGGCGTTAGTATAATACGTGACTTCACTTTGCTTTTAGGAGTACCCGGCATGATACTCACAAAGTCAACTACAAATTCAGAAACAGAATGATTGATAATCGCTAGATTAGAATAAATGCCCTCAGCGACCTTATCGTCTAACTCAATATTAATCTGTCCTTTTTTTGAAGGGTCTTTGGGAGTGCTCATTTGGTTTAGTTAAAGTTTAATTCTTCCTTAGATTCCATCAACTTGTCAAATTCTTCATTAGAACCAACAATAATGTTCTCATAAGCTCTAAGTCCTGTTCCTGCTGGTATTCTATGGCCAACAATAACATTTTCTTTTAAGCCTTCTAAAGTATCTACTTTTCCGTTCACAGCTGCTTCGTTAAGAACCTTAGTTGTTTCTTGGAACGATGCTGCAGAAATGAACGATTTAGTTTGCAAAGATGCTCTTGTGATTCCTTGCAAGATTGGAGTAGCTGTTGCAGGACTTGCGTCTCTAGCGAAAACTAATCCTTTGTCTTCTCGTTTAAGTAAAGAATTCTCATCTCTCAAAGTACGTGCCGTGATAATTTGACCCGCTTTAAAGTTTACAGAATCCCCTGCGTCTTCAACAACTTTCTTACCAAAAATTTCATCATTTTCTTTAATAAAGTCAGATGTATGAACTAATTGATCTTCTAAGAAAATAGTGTCTCCAGAATCTTTAATTCTTACTTTACGCATCATTTGTCTTACAACAACTTCGAAATGCTTATCATTAATCTTCACCCCTTGTAGTCGGTAAACTTCTTGAACTTCATTTACTAAGTATTGCTGAACAGCTGATGGACCTTTGATATTTAAAATATCATTTGGCGTAATAGAACCATCTGACAATGGCATCCCTGCTTTTACAAAATCATTTTCTTGTACTAAGATCTGATTCGATAATTTGACAAGGTATTTTTTAATATCTCCTAATTTAGATTCAATGATAATCTCACGGTTACCTCTTTTAATTTTCCCAAAAGAAACAACTCCATCAATTTCACTTACAACCGCTGGATTTGAAGGGTTACGTGCTTCGAAAAGCTCTGTTACACGAGGAAGACCTCCAGTAATATCCCCTGCCTTAGCAGACTTTCGTGGAATTTTAACCAAGATCTTTCCTAAACTAATTTTCTCACCGTCATCAACCATAATGTGGGCTCCAACAGGTAAATTGTAAGATCTTATAAGATTTCCTTTTGCATCTTCTACCAAAAGAGTTGGTATTAATTTCTTGTTTCTAGACTCAGAAATAACTTTTTCTTGGAATCCTGTTTGTTCATCAATTTCAACTTGAAAGGTAACTCCTTGTTCGATATTTTCATAGCGAACTTTTCCAGAAAATTCTGATATGATAACACCATTATATGGATCCCATTGACAAATCACAGTATCCTTTTTAACTTTGTCACCATTCTTAACGAAAATTGACGATCCGTAAGGAATGTTGTTTGTACTTAAAACAATTCCTGTTTTCTTGTCAACTAATTTAATTTCAGAAGTCCTTGAAATTACAATATCAATTTCATTCCCCTCGTTATCTTTACCTTTAACAGTTTTAAGATCTTCGATTTCTGCAACTCCATCAAATTTGATGATTAACTTATTTTCTTCAGATATGTTACCTGCAATACCCCCAACGTGGAATGTACGCAATGTTAACTGTGTACCTGGTTCCCCAATAGATTGTGCTGCCACAACTCCTACTGCTTCTCCTCGTTGTACCATTTTGCCAGTTGCTAAATTACGTCCGTAACACTTAGCACAGATTCCTGTTTTAGCTTCACAAGTTAATGGAGAGCGTACATCTACAGCCTCTAGTGGAGACAATTGAATTTTCTTAGCTTCTACTTCAAATATATGATCACCAGCAGCCACTAAAAGTTCTTCAGTTAATGGATTGAACACATCATTTAATGACGTTCGACCGACAATTCTTTCTTCTAATGTTTCTACTACCTCTTCGTTTTTCTTTAATGCTTTAACTGCAATTCCTCTTAAAGTACCACAATCTTCAGAATTTACAATAACGTCTTGAGATACATCCACTAAACGACGTGTAAGGTAACCCGCATCTGCTGTTTTTAATGCCGTATCAGCAAGACCTTTTCGCGCCCCGTGAGTCGAGATAAAATATTCAAGAATTGATAATCCTTCCTTAAAGTTAGAAAGAATTGGATTCTCAATAATTTCACCACCGCCTGCATTAGATTTTTTGGGCTTAGCCATCAAACCACGCATACCTGTTAACTGTCGGATTTGCTCTTTAGATCCCCTTGCTCCAGAATCAAGCATCATGTATACAGAGTTAAACCCTTGCTGGTCTTCTCTAATACGCTTCATAGAAAGCTCAGTTAATTCAGCATTAGTAGACGTCCAGATATCAATAACTTGGTTGTAACGTTCGTTATTTGTAATCAGTCCCATGTTATAGTTAGCCTTAATACCATCTACTTGCTTATTAGCGGCGGCTATCATAGTATGCTTTTCTGGCGGAATGATAATATCTCCTAAACTAAATGATAATCCACCTTTAAAAGCAAAGTTATATCCTAAAGATTTAATTTCGTCAAGGAAAGCAGCTGTTTCAGGAACAGAAGTTACTTTCAAAATATCGTGAATAATATCTCTTAAAGATTTCTTAGTTAAGACCTCATTAATATAGCCTGCTGCAGCTGGTACTTTTTCGTTAAAAAGAACACGTCCTGTAGTCGTTTCTATAATTTGAGTTGTTAGTTCTCCTTCTTCATTGAAATCAACCGTTCTAACACGGATTTGTGCGTTTAAATCTACAGCTTTTTCATTGTAAGCAATGATAACTTCTTCAGGAGAATAGAACGTTAAGTCTTCACCAGTAATTTTTACTTCAGTAGTCGATTTACGCAACTTAGTCATGTAATAAAGACCTAGTACCATATCCTGAGAAGGAACGGTTACTGGAGATCCATTAGCTGGATTCAGAATGTTGTGAGAAGCCAACATTAAAAGTTGTGCTTCTAATATGGCTTCTGGGCCTAATGGTAAATGCACTGCCATTTGATCCCCATCAAAATCGGCATTAAAGGCCGTACATACTAATGGGTGTAACTGGATTGCTTTACCTTCAATTAATTTAGGTTGAAAAGCTTGAATTCCCAAACGGTGTAAGGTAGGCGCACGGTTCAATAATACTGGATGTCCTTTTAAAACATTTTCCAAAATATCCCATACCACAGGCTCTCTTTTATCTATAATTTTCTTTGCAGATTTAACTGTTTTCACAATTCCTCTTTCAATTAATTTTCTAATTACAAAAGGCTTGTATAGTTCAGCTGCCATATTTTTTGGCAATCCACATTCAAATAATTTTAATTCTGGTCCAACAACAATTACCGAACGTGCTGAATAATCCACACGTTTACCAAGTAAATTTTGGCGAAAACGACCTTGCTTTCCTTTCAACGAGTCAGAAAGTGATTTTAAGGGACGATTAGAATCTGTTTTTACTGCTGATGACTTACGTGTATTATCAAACAATGAATCCACGGATTCTTGAAGCATACGTTTTTCATTACGTAAGATAACTTCTGGTGCCTTTATTTCAACAAGACGCTTTAAACGGTTGTTACGGATAATAACACGACGGTATAAGTCATTTAAATCAGATGTTGCAAATCGTCCTCCATCTAGCGGTACTAATGGGCGTAATTCTGGTGGAATTACAGGTATAGCTTTCATAATCATCCACTCGGGCTTGTTCTCGCGATTAAGGTTAGATTCTCTTAAAGACTCAACAACTTGAAGACGCTTTAATGCTTCCGTTTTTCGTTGTTTGGAAGTCTCTGTATTTGCTTTATGACGCAATTCGAAAGACAACGTGTCTAAGTCAATTCTTGAAAGAAGATCAATCAAACATTGAGCACCCATTTTGGCGATGAATTTATTTGGATCTGTGTCGTCTAGGTATTGATTCTCTGGCGGTTGTGTTTCAAGAATATTTAAGTAATCTTCTTCTGTAAGGAAGTCCATTTTCTTAACCGCTTCACCTTCAGCATTGGTTGCTGTACCTGGCTGTATTACGACGTAACGTTCGTAATAAATGATCATATCTAATTGCTTAGACGGTAACCCAAGTAGGTAACCAATTTTGTTTGGTAAAGAACGGAAATACCATATGTGTGCAACAGGCACGACAAGATTGATATGTCCAACTCGGTCTCTACGAACTTTCTTTTCTGTTACTTCTACGCCACATCGATCACAAATAATTCCTTTATAACGAATACGTTTGTATTTTCCACAAGCACATTCGTAATCCTTTACAGGGCCAAAAATTCGCTCACAAAATAAACCATCACGTTCTGGTTTATGTGTTCTATAGTTAATTGTTTCTGGTTTAAGAACTTCACCACGAGACGCTCCTAAGATCGACTCTGGAGAGGCTAAACCAATTGAGATTTTATTAAATCTCTGTACTGTATTATTATCTTGCTTTTTTGCCATAATATATGGTTATGATAATGAATTAAATTCTATTATTCTTCTAATCTTATGTCTAGTCCTAAACCTTTCAGCTCGTGCATTAACACGTTGAATGATTCTGGTAAGCCTGGTTCAGGCATTGGTTCTCCCTTAACGATAGCCTCATATGTCTTGGCTCTTCCAATAACATCATCCGACTTAACAGTAAGGATTTCTCTAAGCGTACTAGAGGCTCCATAAGCTTCTAATGCCCAAACTTCCATTTCTCCAAAACGTTGACCACCAAATTGTGCTTTACCACCAAGAGGTTGTTGTGTAA